>WYBJ01000317.1 GCA_011525945.1 Burkholderiaceae bacterium
CGGCACACCGGAGGCAATCATCGCTCGGCTCAACCAGGAGATCGTCGAGGCGATGGCCGAGCCCGACATGCGCGAGAAGCTCGCCCGCACCGGCGTCAATCCGGGGTCATCCACGCCGCAGGAGCTCGGCCGGCGCCTGCGCGCCGAAGTGGCGAAATGGGCCAAAATCATCGCAGCAGCGCGAATCCCGATCAACTGAGGCTGCGCGGGACGCCGAACGCGCCCGCCGCACGCCATTGGTCGATCTCGTGCGCCCCCGCACCGAGCCAGTCGGCAAGCACCGCGTCGGTGTGCTCGCCGAGCCGCGGTGCGGCCGAGCGATACTGTACGGGTGTGGCGCTCAGCCGGATCGGGTTGCCGACCCCGGCGACCGCGACGCCGTCGGATCGCGGCACGCTCACCTTCAGCCCGCGATGCTCTGCCTGCGGTGTGGCGAACACCTGTGCCAGGTCGTTGATCGGGCCGTTGGCAACGCCTGCCGCATCCAGTTTCGCCTGCAGGTCGGCAACCGAGCGCGCCGCAAAATCCGGTGCGAGTTGCGCGATGATCCACGGCTTGTTGGTCGAGCGTCCGGCAGGCGTTTGCAGCCGCGGATCGGTTGCAAGATCGTCGCGTTCGAGCGCCGCGCACAGCGAGTGCCATTGAGAGGTGTTGCCGACCGCGACGACCAGGTGGCCATCGGCGCAGCGGAAGGTTTCGTAAGGCACCATGATGCCGGCAGACGAATTGCCGGATCGTTGCGGCACGCGGCCGGTCTGAAAGAAACCTGCCGCTTGGTGCGCGCATAGCGCCGTGACCGAATCGAACAGCGCCATGTCGATGCATTGACCCAGCCCGCTCGCGTCGCGCTCGCGCAGTGCCGCCAGGATCGCGATGCCGGCGTAAAGCCCGGTCGACAGGTCGACGACCGAGGCGCCGAGTTTCATCGGGCCGCCGCCTGCGACTTCGTCCGGGTGGCCGGTCATGCTCATGAGGCCGCCGAGCGCCTGGAAGATGTAGTCATAACCGGGGCGCTCTTTCAGCGGACCGGTCTGGCCAAAGCCGGTAATCGAACAATAGACCAGCCGGGGATTGATCCGCGATAGCGTGTCGTAGTCGAGCCCGCGGCGGGCCAGATCGCCGACCTTGTAGTTCTCGATCAGAACGTCCGCACGCTCGGCGAGCCGGCGCACGAGCGCAGCGCCGGCATCGGCGGCGAGGTCGATCGCAATCGAGCGTTTGTTGCGGTTCGCGCTGCTGAAATAGGTGGCGTCGGCGCTCGGCGCGCCGCTCGCGTCCGGGATCCACGGTGGGCCCCACAAGCGCGTGTCATCGCCGCTGCCGGGGCGTTCGATCTTGACGACATCGGCACCCAGATCGGCGAGGATCTGCGCACACGTCGGCCCGGCGAGCACGCGCGAGAGGTCGAGCACGCGCACGCCGGCGAGCGCCGGGCCGCGCTGTGAGGGGTTGGAATGCATCGTATACGCCAGTCGGAAACAGCGTCATATCATAAGCCGAGCGCCGTTTCTGCACGTGCTGGGCGATCGTCCAGGGATGGCGGTCGATTCGCGGCGCGTTGCGCGAGGGCCCGCTCGGTATCTGCGATGGTCACGCGCACAGCGGCATGCTTCGGTCGCGGGCGCGCGTGCGCGCCTATTGCTGCCGCACCAGCTGCAGCAGCTGATTGACATCCAGCGTGCGCGCCTTGTGCTCGATTTCTCCGGCGTAGCGGCCGCGCAGCGCTTGCGCTTCGCCCAGCATGGACTGGAAGGCCGCCTTGAGCTTCGCCATGTCGAGCGTACGACCCCCGCCGTAGTATTGCTTGGCCACCTGGCCGAGCGCATACGTGCTCGCAAACGCCATGGCCGAGCTCGCCGCCTGCCGGCCGAGTGCGGCGGCGAGCCCGCCGCCCACCTTGCGCAGCAGGCCACCGAGAAGCTTACGACCGATCTCCTCGACGTACTGCGAGGTCAGACCGACGCCGAGTGTGGCGAGCAGGTCCTTGATGTGGCCGCGATCGAGCTCGTAGCCGTAGGCGTGGCCGATCTGGTACACCATCTTCATCTGCAGCGGGATGATCGCCATCGTGGCGAGCGACTGCGGCAGAAGCTCGAGCGCGCCGTTGAGGATCGAATAGTTGAGCACCGTCTTGTCCACGTCGGCGTTGCGCGCCGGATGCGCGGCCACGAGTCGTCCTTCGGAGCCTTCGTGCAACGACACCTCGGCGAGCGCATCGGCGCTGCCGGCATACGCTTGCGCCGCGGCGGCGTCTATTTCGAGCGCGCTTCGCAATTCGTTCAGAAATCGGGTTTCGCGCTCGTTGCGTGCGCCGTCTGCGTCGCACACGCACACCGCCATCTCGTAGGCGAGCTGGCGTGTTTCGGCGGACTCGAGCGCCGCGGCCATATCGGTAAGGCTGCGGCGCTTCAGCAGCACGTCCTGGTAGAGTGCAGCCAGATTCAAACCCGAGTGGGCGCCGAGTGAATCGGTGATCGATTTCAACTGCGTGCGCTCGCGCTCGTCGTTGGCGCCGTCGGCGAACGCCGCCATCAGGCTGATCGTGAGAATCGCGCTCTGTTCCGGTTCGGTCATGGGTCTCTCTGGACGATTACGTACCTGCAAAGGGAAGGCGTGCGAAGCATACACTTCGCGCGCACTCCCGGGTCAGTGCGCGCCGCGTCCGCCAGCGGCCACTGCCTCGGTGAGGGCAGTGCAAAAGCGGCTACGGCGCGTGATCGATGGATCGCTGCGTCCATGGTGCGAGTACGACATGGAACACCGAGGAGTCCACCACCACGCGGTGGCGCAGCCGCTCGGCGATCTCGATGTAGACACGGTCGCCGTGGCGCGCGAGGCGGCGCAGCAAGCGCTGCAGATCGGGCAGGCGCCCGGGGTCCAGCTCATCGAGCACGAGCGTGACCGACGTCGAGGTGCGCGCGAGCAGCCGCTTCAGCCGGCGCGATGAGCGAGCGAAGAACGCGCGGTCGACCTCGCCCGTGAGCCGCAGCTTGAGCCGCGGCGCCGCCTGCGCCGACAGCGCGAGCTCGACGCTCGCGCCGCCTTGCGCGATATGGCGCCTGATCGAGCGCGTGAGCGAGGTGAGCCATTTGCCCGCGAGCGCGGTATCGTGCGCGCTCTCGGGCGCGAAGTGGCGGTCGACGTAATCGCGCATGGCGAGCCCTGCGATCCAGTCCACGACCGCCAACGGAACCTTGCGCGGCGCGAGCCACGGCAGACTGCGTATGAAGTGATACACGCGCCGCACTCCGCCGCGCGCGACTCCCTTGGTGAGCAGGCGTACGAGTATGCGTACTTGCTCGCCCGCCGCATACTCGCCTCGATACACCGGCGTCGCCATGTGGTGCGCCTTGTTGCGCACGCGCCGCGCGATACCGCAATCGCACAGCAAGCGCCGGTACAGCGCCATGTAACCGTTCACCATCTGCTCGTAGCTCATGCGTTTGGGCATGACGTTGGTGCCGGGCTTGGTGTTGTCGGTATTGTCCGCCTGGGCGATCAGGCGGCCTTCGCGTTGCAGGCGTTCATAGAGGGGTGTCTTCGGCAGCGCAACGAGCAGCCCGACCATGGCGACCTGGATGCCCGAATCCTCGATGAAGCGGCGCTGGCGTTCGAAGGTGTCGGTGGTGTCGCTGTCGAAGCCGACGATGAACCCGGCCAGGATGTCGATGCCGTGCGAATAGATCCTGCGCACCGAAGTGAGGACGTCCTCGAGCACGTTCTGCGTCTTGCGCGTGTGGCGCAGCGCCTCTTCGTCGGGCGACTCGATGCCGATGAACACCCAGGTGAAATTCGCTTCGCGAAAGAGCTGCAGCAGCTCCCGGTCCTGCGCCATGTTGAGCGAGGCCTCCGTGCCGAAACGAAACGCGTAGCCGTGTTGCCGTTGATAGTCGCGCAGATAGCGCAGCAGCTCTTTCGCCACCGCCCGATTGCCGATCAGGTTGTCGTCGACGAAGAAAACGTTGTGTACGGCGCGGGCGCGCAGCGCATCGAGCTCACGCCCGATCTGCTGCGGAGTCTTGTGGCGTGGCCTGCGTCCGAACATCACGATGATGTCGCAGAACTCGCACCGGTATGGGCACCCGCGCGAGAACTGCAGCGTCGCAGTCGTGTACTGCTCGAGCTGGAGCAGATCGAACCGGGGAACGGGCGAGTCGGCCAGCGCGACGGTGCCCGTTTCTCGATACAGTGCTCGCGCCGAACCGGCTGCGAAATCGGCGCAGAAGCGCGGCCAGATGTATTCGGCCTCGCCGGCGACCACGAAGTCGGCGAGCGCGGTGTAGCGCTCCGGGCAGAGCGAGGCGTAACTGCCGCCAGCCACCGTACGGTAGCCCCGGCCGCGATAGTAGGCGAGAAGCTCGGCCTGGCGCGCGAACTGCACGCCCATCCCGCATACGCCGATCAGATCGGCGTCGGGCGCGAGCGGCACGGACTCGATGTTCTCGTCCACGATCGCCACCGCCCAGTGGGGCGGGCAAAGCGCCGCCAGCGTGGCAAGGCCCAGCGGCGGGTTGATCGCGCGCTTGGCCGGCAGGACTTCCTCCAGCGCCCACTTGAAGCTCCAGAAGCTCTCGCGAAAGCGCGGGTTTATGAGCAGCAAGCGGACCGTGGCAGGTGCCGATGGCGCCGGCATCAGGTTCGCACAGTCCGGTCCTTGCGCGCGCGTATGCCCGGCAAAATCGCTTCGTCGTTCCGATATCGAGCGGATCGTCATGGTGGCGCGACCTCCTCGTTGTGTCGGAATTATCTTGGCGCAGGCGGCGCCCGCCCGCAAGCGGCTCAGCGACTGCCGTATTGGCGCAGCTTCGCCGCGTCGCGAATTTGGATCTGTAGTCCGTTCACGTCGATCAGGTCGCGCCGGGCAAGCTCGTGCAAGATCCTGGAAAAATGTTCGTGCGTGAGGTTCAGGCGCGATGCGATCACACCTTTCTTCGCCGGCAGCGTGATTTGCCCGCGGTCAGCGTCGTCGGCTTCCTGCACCTGGGCGAGCAGGTAACCGATGACGCGCTCCGTACCCGAGCGCAGCGACACTGCTTCCAGGTCCGAGATGAAGCGGTGCAGCCGCATGCTCAAACCGGCGAGCATGCGACGAGCGAAGCGTGCATCGCGGTCGATCTCATCGAACACCGCCTCGCGCGCCACCAGCAAGAGCTTGCTGTCGATGAGCGCCGTGGCCGTGACCATGTACGGCACTTCGAGAAACATCACCGCTTCGCCGAAGCTCTGTCCCGGCCCCATCAGCTCGATGACCTTCTCGGCTCCGTCCGGTGAATTCAAGGCGAGCTTGATCCGGCCGAAGACGACGACGTGAAATCCCTCGCACGGGTCGCCGCGGCGGAACAGCGCCGTCCCGCGCGGGGCGGCGATTTCTCTCACGCCCGCTGCGACACGTGCGATGTCGGCGCCGTCGAGATGCCTGAACAGCGGCAAGTTGGCGAGGAAATCGTCGACCGGGATGCGCGGTCTTGCCATCATGTGCCGTGGGCTGGTTCCAGCGCCCGGCCGATCGTTTCACCCGCTACGATGGCCGTATGCGACGGTTGTGCTTCCCGGTCCTCGATAGGCTTCAAAAAATGAAAAAACGACACGCAGCCGACGCGTGTGCGCCGGCATGCCTGCCGCGGGCGGATTCGTCTATGCGCGGTTCAGCAGCAGGTGATCGACTTCCGCCTCGGCGTCCAGCCAGTCCTCGACGTCGTAGCCATCGGCGTAGCCGCGCTTGCAGTAACGCGCGTAGGCCGCATCGCTGATGAGTCGGTGGCGCAAATCGGCGTCGATCTCGGACTCCGTGCCCACAGCGAAGGGAGTGTCGGGAGCGGGATCGCAGTCCTGGCTCTGGATCGGGACCGGGCGGGGGTGATCGCGATTCGCTGTCGTCTGCATGGCGCGCCTCCGAGGGATACCTCGCTCATCATAGTCGCCTTCCCGCAAGATGGGTTGATCCAGGTCAAACGTCTGTCGCGAGGCACGTGGTCAGAGCTCGAAACCGAGCGGCCGATCGCGGGACGCGGCGGCGCCGAGCGCGCGCGTGCGCATGCGGGCCAGGACGAATGTGAGCGCCACGCCCGCCACGCACAGCCCGGCAATCGCCCGGAAGCCGCCGGCGAAGGAGCCGGAGTGATCCCGGATGACGCCGAGCACGTACACGGCGCTGAGGCCGCCGATATTCGCGAACAGATTGGAGAAGCCGATGGCCGTGCCCGCGATCCGGCTTCCCAGCACCTCCACCGGCACCAGAAACAGCGGCCCGAAGTAGGCGCCGAGGAAGACCGAATACACCGCGACCACGACGAGCAGCAACGGGATCGTCGCGACCGCGGGCAGCAGCGCCGCCGCACAAGCGAGCGTGCCGAGCGCCGCCCCGATTACGAGCGGGGGATTGCGCAACCGGTCGGAGAGGTAGCCACCGAGCGCGTTCGACGGCGCCGACAGCGCCGCGCTCATCGCCATGATGAGACCCGTCTGCGACAACGACAGACCGCGGTCCGCCATGAGGTAGGAAGGCAGCCAGAAGCTGAATCCCATCGCTACCGAGAAGCGAATGAACTGCAGCGAGCTGCACACCCAGAGGATCGGCACGCGCGCCGCCCGCAGCAGGTCGTGCGGCGCGAGCGGCTCACGCCCGGGCGTGCGTGGCTGCTCTTTCGCACGTGCGGCAAAAAGGCAGGCGGCGCCTATGCCGGCGAAGGCGAAGATGATGAGCGTTGCGCGCCAGCCCAGCAGCCGGGCGAGCGCCGGCCCCGCGAGCGAGAGCACGATGCTGCCAACGGCGCCGCCAAGCAGGAAAAGGCTCATGGCGGTGGCGCGGCGCCGTGGAAACCACGAAGCGAGCAGGGCGAGCCCCGGCGCGAACAGCAGTGCGCGAAAGGCGCCGGCGACGAACTGATTGGCCAAGGCGAGCCAGAAGGCATGGATGAGGCCGAAGCTCACACAGAGCACGGACCATCCCATGAGGCCCACGAAGAACAGCCGCCGTGGGCCGAATCGGTCGGAGAGATAGCCTGCGGGAATCTGCGCCAGCGCATAGCTCAGCGTAGCGGCGGCGGCGAGCATGCCGGCCTCGGCGAAGTTGATGCGCAGGTCTTCGCGGATCGCCGGGAGCAGCAGCGGGATCGCGGCGAAGGTGAGGAAGTGCGCGATCTGGCACACGACCACCAGGGCGACGGTGGTGTTTGCGTCTTGTCTCATCGGCAAGGCGTCACGCACGCGGTGGATCTGCGCAGGCGGTACATCCGGCTGCCGCCGATGTACCGCCTGCGGCGGGTGTGTCATGACCGGGTTCGAACACGAGGGCGTAGCGGCGCTTCGCCACGGCGACTGTCTGCATGATACGCCTCCGATTTATTAAGCCTAGGCTTTAGACAGCGGATCGGGCTTGATCCAGATCAACATGGACCCGATTCCACCGCCCGCCGGCCGTGGCTCGCCGCCGTGCGCAGTAGGGTGCGGTCAGACGTCGTCGTGTGCGCCCCCGGCGCGCCGGCGAGGTCGGTGGCGCATTGCGCGCTCGCCATCGGGCGATGCGACGGCGGCAGGCGCAAGCCGTTTCGGGGGCGCACGAATCGGATCGGCATCGGCGTCCGGCCGCCGGCGGCGCCGGTTCCTCGTCCATGCGGATCTCGGCGCTGCCGAAAAAGCGTTGCCGGCAGGCGCCGCCTGCGGTATGGTCGCTCGCACACCGCGAGCGCATTCGCAGGGAGGACTGCGTCGCGCGGCAATTGGTTCTGCACACGCCCACACGACATGCAAAAGCAGTATCGCAACGTCCTGGTCCTGTCCGGATGCCAGGCAACGCTGCAGATCACCGGCGCCACCATGATCTCGGTAACCGGGCTGGCGGGTTACGCACTCGCCGAGGACAAGGCGCTCGCCACCGTTCCGCTGACCACCTACGTCCTGGGATCGGCGTGCACGACCATTCCGGCGTCGCTGCTCATGCGCGTGATCGGGCGGCGCGCCGGATTTCAGAGCGGCACTGCGCTCGGCATCGTCGGCGCGGCGGTGTGCAGCTACGCGATCGTGGCAGCGAGCTTCTGGTTGCTCTGCGCGGGCATGTTTCTCATGGGCTGCTACACGGCGTTCGGCAAGTATTACCGCTTCGCCGCCGCCGATGCGGCCGCTGAATCGTTTCGCGCCAAGGCGATCTCGCTCACGCTCGCGGGCGGGCTTTTCGGCGGCATATTCGGTCCGGAGCTCGCCAAGCATACCTATACGGCCTCGGCTCATACCTACCTCGGCTCGTACATCTCGCTCGGCGTGGTGTGCCTGCTGGCGATGATGATCTTGACGCGGCTCGATATTCCGCGTCTGAGCGAGCACGAGCGCAGCCACTCGGGGCGGCCGCTCGGTGAGATCATGCGCCAACCCGTGTTTATCGTCGCGGCGCTGGCGGCGATGCTTTCCTACGGCATCATGAATCTCATGATGACCGCAACGCCGCTCGCGATGCGCGCGCACGATCATCACTTCAGCGCTACCGCGCTGGTGCTCTCCTGGCACATGATCGGCATGTACGGGCCGTCGTTCTTCACCGGCTCACTCATCCAGCGCTGTGGCGTGCTGAACGTGATCCTTGCGGGCATCGCGCTTCTGTTCGTGTGTGTGGCCGCGGCACTTTCCGGCACGATGGTGATCAATTTCTGGCTGTCGATGTTCCTGCTTGGCGTGGGTTGGAATTTCATGTATGTCGGCGGATCCGCGCTGCTCACCGAATGCCACACGCCGGCGGAGCGCGCCAAGACGCAGGCGGCGAACGACTTCCTGGTATTCGCCACCATGGCGGTCTCATCGGCCTCGTCCGGCCTGCTGCTCAACAAGAGCGGCTGGCATGCCGTCAACCTCGGCTCGATTCCGTTCCTGGTGGCTGCGATGGCGGCCACAGGGTGGCTCATGTGGCAGCGCCGGGGCGCTGCGCGCGTTCTGGCGCAGAAGTAGCAGGGCGTATCCGTCGCTCCGAGTTGCGACTTGCATGCTGCCGGATCGTGCACCCGGGCGATGCCTCGTCTTTGCGGCGAGTCGGCGTGTTCAAGCGGGCATGGGATGCGTACAATTTAAGATTTGCGCCGCAGTGGTGCGACAACCGGACTTTTCTGAGGGGTTTTCATGAGCAATGCCGTGAACCGACAGCGCGGGGTCGAGCACGATATCGTGCAGCCGCCGCAGGTAGCCGCTGCCGCCCCGTATTACGAGCCGCAGGCCAACGAGATCGCGGTGTTCGAAGCTGCGGCCCGGCGCAAACTTCCCGTCATGTTGAAGGGTCCGACCGGTTGCGGCAAGACGCGCTTTCTCGAATACATGGCGTGGCGGCTCAAGCGTGCGCTCGTCACCGTGTCGTGTCATGAGGACCTGACCAGCTCCGATCTCGTCGGCCGCTTCCTGCTCGAAGGTGCGCAGACCGTGTGGCAGGACGGGCCGCTGACGCGCGCGGTGAAGGCCGGCGCCATCTGCTACCTGGACGAGATCGTCGAGGCGCGCACCGATTCGACCGTGGTCATCCATTCGCTCACCGATCATCGGCGCAAGCTCACGCTGGAAAAGAAGGGCGAGGAGATCGACGCGCACGACGACTTCCTGCTCGTGATCTCGTACAACCCCGGCTACCAGACCGTGCTGAAGGATTTGAAGCCCTCGACCAAGCAGCGCTTCATCGGTCTCACGTTCGACTTTCCGACCCCGGAGATCGAGAAGAAGATCATTATGACCGAGGTGCCGGGATTGCCGGGCGACATCGCGACCAAGCTGGTTGCCACGGGCAACAAGGCGCGCGGGTTGAAGGATCATGGCCTGGACGAGGTAACCTCGACCCGCGCGCTGGTGTACGCAGCGAACCTGATCGTCGCCGGGTTGCCTCCGGTCGAGGCGTGCCGGGCTGCGATGGTGCACCCGATGACCGACGACATCGAGCTGTCGGCGGCATTGAGCGAGATCATCAGCGCCCATTTCGATTGATATGCGCTCTGCCGCGCGCCTGCCGCCGCATCGAGCGCTAACCGAGTGGCCGTGAGCTTCAGTTCCGATTTGCAGAACGCACTGGCGCGATTGCGCGAGCTGAGCGCGCTCGCCGCCCGCAGCGCCGAGGAGAATCTTCCCGCCATTCTCGCTCACGGGCACGATGCCGCCGCGGCCTGGCTCGATGCCGCGTACCGTCTGATCTCGCACGACCGCGACAGCGGGCGCGCGTTCATCCAGGGCAGCCTTGCCGCGGAGAACGCCTCCGAACAGGTTCTGCCCTGGACCGAGCAGGCGCTCGCGTTCACGCGCTGGGCCGGCGCCGCGCGCGCGTTCGAGGCATTCATGCACGAGCTGCCGCAAGCATACGGTCTGCTCGGTCACGCCGGCGAACGGCGCTGGGCCGAGCTCGGCTTGCGCTGGTGCGAGCGCCACCTCGATTCGGGGCGCGCCTATTTCGCCGTCCCGGTGCGCGAGCTTTCGGGCCGTTCGGGCATCGCCGGTATCGAGCAGATCCTCGATTGCGCCGAGGAACTGTACGAATCGCGCCACCTGATGCTGGTGAGCTATCTGCAAGGGGCGTTGCGCGTGCGCAACCTGCTCGGCCCCCAGGCGGTCACGCCGTGGGCGGCGCGGGGCTCGGACATCATGCAAAGCGGGCGGGCGAGGGGCGAAGCGTATTTCCGCCTGGAGTCCGAGGAAAGTCTGCGCTTGTTGCTGGAGAGCCTGCCCGGCTACCGGCCGGTCGAGCACACGCGACTCCTCTCGCTGCTGGTGGAGATCTGGTTCGACGAGACGATCGATCTCAAGGAAAGCGCCTGGACCCCCGAGAAAGGCCGGCCGTTCATCGAATGCGACGGGCAGAGCCTGATGCTGCCGCCGGTGCTGACCGATCAGGACGAAACGGTGCTGTCGGTGCTGCACTCGGCCGGGAGCATGATCCACGGCTCGTACGATCCGCGCGATGTGCGGCGCATGTTCGAGCTCTCGGGCCTGCCGGCGCCGCGCGAAGGCGAGGCGATCGCGATGGACCCGCTGTTCACGCGCTTCGGCGAGGACGCGCAGCGCTTCAAGCTCGTGTTCGATATCGCCGAGGACTTGCGCGTCGACATGGCGGTCAATCGCGACGTGCCCAATCACCTCAAGCGCATGCTGCGCGCAGCCGAGTCGATGGGCGTGCCGCCCGATCCCGCCGGTAGCTACTACCGCTATGCGCTCGATACGATCCGGCTCGCGCTCGGTCTGCCGAACGATCTCGATGCGGGCGAGCGGGAATTGCTGCTGCGTCTCGCGCTGCCGCGCGCGGGTATCGCCGATGCCTTCGAGGTGGCGCTGCGCCTGTTCGAGAGTACCCGCTTGCCGCCGATCGATTCGCGCGAGTCCTCGGTGCTCGCCTACCTGCCCGGGCGCTCGCCGAATGCCTCGCGCGCCTTCCAGCCGCGCGAGCGCTCTTCCGATTCGCAAGGCGGGGAGTCCGAAGGCGAGCAGGGCGAGGGCGAGCAACAGGAGCAGGAGGCGGGGGAGCAGGAAGAAAGCGAATCGCAGGAAACCGCGGGCGAGCGCGAGGAGTCTTCCGAGGCCGACGAGCAGGAAGCGACCGGCACGGGCACCACCAGCGGCGTGGGCACCTCGCGCAAGCGTCAGGAAGAGCAGGCCGGCAGAGGGGGCAGTTCCGACAAGGGCATCCCGTATCCCGAGTGGGATTATCGCGAGCAGCGCCTGAAGCGCAACTGGGCCTGGGTGCAGGAGAAGAAGCTGGCGGAATCGAACCTGGGCGAGGCGCGCCGTCTCGAGCAGGAATACGCGGTGGCGCTGAAGAAGCTGAAGCAGGCGCTGCAAGCGCAGAAGCCTACCCGGCTCGCCCCGCAGCGGCGTCAGTTCGAAGGCGAGGAGATCGATCTCGAAGCCGCGATCACCTACGTCACCGAGCGCGCAGCCGGCATGTCGCCGGAGGCGACGGTCTACCGGCGTCGCGAGTTGAACCAGCGCGAAGTCTCGGTGATCCTGCTCGCCGATCTATCGACATCGATCATGCAGCTTCTGCCCGAGGGTCGCGGGCGGTTGGTCGACCGGGTGCGCGCGGGCATACTGCTCTTCGCCGAGAGCCTGGAAATGGTGGGCGACAGCTACGCCATCGCGGGATTCTGCTCGAAGTACCGCGACAACGTCGCCTACTACCGCATCAAGGACTTCGACGAGCCGTGGTCGTCGGAGGTCAAGGCGCAGGTGGGAGGCTTGTCGGGGCGGCTGGCAACGCGCATGGGCACCGCCATCCGCCACGCCACGGCCTGCTTCAACGCCGTCTCGTCACGACGGCGGCTGCTGCTGCTGGTGTCGGACGGACGACCCGAGGACTATGACGACGGCGGCGACCGGCGCTACCTGCACGAGGACACGCGCATGGCGGTGAAGGAAGCGGTCGCACGCGGCGTGCATCCGTACTGCATCACCGTCGACACGCTCGCCAACGAATACCTGCCGCAGATCTTCGGCAAGGGGCACTACCTGGTGCTCGATCACATCAACAGTTTGCCGCGGCGGTTGCCGGAAATTTACCTGAAGTTGCGCCGATGAGGACGGCGGGAATACGCGCGGGCGACGTCTTCGAGTCGGAAAACGCGGTCTGTCCCAATCCCAACACTCAGTGATGCGCCGACCTCGCCACGGCCAGCAACTCCCGCACGTCTTCGCCATGGAGGCGTAGGTTGCGCCGGTGCCAGGCGCGCACCAGCATCATCGTTGCGGTGATGAACGAGCCGAAGAGCACGATCGCGAGGTGGATCGAGGCGCCCTGCTTGATGAGCGACGAATAGCCCCAGATCATCAGCAGGATGCTCGCGTTCTCGTTGAAGTTCTGCACCGCGATCGAGCGCCCGGCGCCCATCAGGTGATGACCGCGATGCTGCAGCAGGGCATTCATCGGCACCACGAAAAAGCCGGCGAAGCCGCCGATCATGACCAGCAACGGTACCGCGATCCAGACGTCGCGCACGAAAATCATGCCGATCACGATCAGCCCCATCGCGGCGCCGAGTGGTACGACCGTCACCGCGCGATCGAGCGAGACGCGCATCGACGCGATCACCGCACCGGCGGCAATGCCGGCGGCGACCACCCCTTGCAGGATCGAGGCCTGGCTCAGGTCGTAGTCGAGCGCGGCGTCCGCCCAGGTGATGACGATGAACTGCAAGGTCGCGCCAGCGCCCCAGAATAGCGTCGTGACCGCGAGCGATATCTGACCCAGCTTGTCGCGCCACAAGCGCACGCAGCAGGTCGAGAAGTCCTTCAGTGTCGCCCAGGGGTTGGACGGGAGCGCCTTCAGCGCAACGCCGGTTCTGGGGATGTACAGATTGAAGAGCGCGGCGATGACGTAGAAAAGCGCAATGATGGCGATCGCGATTTCTGCGGGCGTGTCGACACCGCTCTCCACGTAGGGCACGTCGAGCGCCAGCAGCACGCCCGACACTTTGGGCGCGATCAGCACGCCGCCGAGTACGGTGCCCAGGATGATCGAACTCACCGTCAGGCCCTCTATCCAGCCGTTGGCCGCGACCAGACGGCTGTGCGGCAGATACTCGGTCAGGATGCCGTACTTCGCGGGCGAATAGGCGGCGGCACCGAGTCCGACCAGCGAATAGGCGATGAGCGGGTCGATCCCCGCCAGCATCATCAGGCAGCCCGCGACCTTGATGGTGTTGCTGATGAACATGACCTGGCCCTTCGGCAGCCGATCGGCGAATGCACCGACGTAGGGCGCGAGCACCACATACGAGATGACGAAGCAGAATTTGAGATACGGCGGTAGCCAATCCGGGGAGTTGAGCTGCATCAGCAGCCCGATTGCAGCGACCAGCAGCGCGTTGTCGGCGAGCGACGAGAAGAACTGCGCCGCCATGATGGTGTAAAAACCGGCCGGCATCGGCGTGCTTAGGGCTTGGCGCGCGCGGCGATCGGCTGTACGCCGGCAGCGCGCACGCTATGGACAATCGGCATGAGTGGTCGAGAGTGTGAGGTGGACCGCGGCTGGGCGCCGCGAGTCGCGCGCTGTTATACCATAAATGCTTCCGCCACCCCTGCCGGAGCGAGAGGGGAGCGCAATGCGGAAAGCGGCTTGGCGGCTGCGTTCCGGATGATCGATAGGATTGCCGTTTATGGCCGATCGCCGCCTGCAGGTCTTTCACGCCGTCGCCAAGCAGCTGTCGTTCACCAAGGCCGCGGAAGCGCTCTCGATGACGCAGCCCGCGGTCACCTTCCAGGTCAAGCAGCTCGAAGAGCACTTCAACGCGCGCCTGTTCGATCGCGCCCACGGCCGTATCAAGCTCACCGTGGCGGGCGATCTGGTGTTCGCCTATGCCGATCGCATCCTGAATCTTTCCGGCGAGCTGGAAGCGCGCATGGCGGAGATGAGCGGCGAGATCGCGGGGCCCTTGATCATCGGCGCGAGCCTCACCAATGGGGAATTCATCCTACCGCAGGTGATCGGCGAGTTCCAGGCGAGCCACCCGCGGGTGGAAATCCGGCTTACGGTCGGCAACTCCGAGCTGATCGAGAGTCGGGTGGCGCAGCGCAGTCTCGACCTGGGCTTCATCGAATCGCCCTCGCATTTGCCCAGCCTGGAGACGCAGCACATCTGCGAGGAGGAGTTACTCGTGATTTGCGCACCGGGGAGCGAGATTGCGCGCATGCGTCGCGTCACGCCGGCGCAGTTACTCGACAAGCGCTACGTGCGTCGCGAGGCGGGTTCGGGCACGCGCGAGTTCGCCGATCGCTATTTCCGCCAGCACGGGGTCTCGCCCGACGACCTTAACGTGGTGATGGAGCTCGGCAGCGCGGTTGCCATCAAGAGCGTGGTCGAGACCGGGCTCGGCTACTCGATCATGTCGCGGGCGACCATCGTGAAGGAGTTGCGACTCGGCAGTTTGGTGGGAATCGCGCTCGAACCGCGCCTCATCCGTATCCTGTCCTGGGTGTGCTTGAAGGAGGAGTTTCGCACCCGGCGGCTGCAGACTTTCGCCGCGTTCGCCAGCGCGCGAATGCCGCAGATCGTGACGTCCTGAGCGGGGGCGTTGCGCGGGCAGCCTTCCGCGCTCGTACGCCCTCCTTTATCCTCTCAGCCATGCCCAGACCCCTGCAAGCGTGCATCGATCTATCCGCGCTACGCGACAACCTGGCCGTGGCGAAGCGTGCGGCTCCGGCTGCGCGCGCGTTCGCTGTCGTGAAAGCCGATGCCTACGGTCACGGTCTGATGCGTTGCGCGAGCGCGCTCGGCGCGGCCGACGGTCTTGCGCTGCTCGAAATCGATGCGGCAGTCCGGCTGCGAGAAGCCGGTTGGCGGAAGCCCATTCTGCTGCTCGAGGGCGTGTTCGACGCCGCCGAGCTGGCGCTCGCGGCGCATGACGGCTTCGCCTGCGTGCTGCACGATCCCGAACAGCTTGCGATGCTGCGCACTCTGCCCTCGAGCGCGCGCCTGGACGTATTCGTCAAGCTCAATACCGGCATGAACCGGCTGGGTTTTCGTGCGCATGCGCTCGGTAAGGTGCTGGCGCGACTGGGCGCGGATGCGCACGTGCGCTCGGTCACGCTCATGACCCACTTCGCCTGCGCGGACGACGAACGGGGCATCGGCGAGCAGCTGCAACGCTTCCTGGACGCGGCGCGCGGCCGGTCGCTGCCGTACTCGACCGCCAATTCGGCGACGATCCTGCGTTTTCCCGAGGCGCACGGCGACTGGATCCGCCCCGGCATCATGCTCTACGGCGCCTCGCCGTTTGCCGGGGAGCCTGCTCTGGCGCTCGGGCTGCGCCCGGTGATGACGCTCACCTCGCGCATCATCGGCGTGCAGGAACTGGCCGCAGGCGATGCGGTCGGATACGGCGCGACTTTCGTCGCGACTACGCCGATGCGCGTCGGCGTGGTCGCCTGCGGCTACGCCGATGGCTATCCACGCCACGCACCCAACGCAACCCCGGTGCTGCTCGAGGGTACGCGCACGGGAATCGTCGGGCGCATCTCGATGGACATGCTGTGTGTGGACCTGACACCCGTCCCGAGTGCGGGCGTCGGCAGCGCGGTGACGTTGTGGGGCGAAGGCTTGCCCGCCGACGAGGTGGCGGCAGCGGCAGGCACGGTGAGCTACGAGCTTTTCTGCGCGCTCGCCGCGCGCGTCCCGATCGTCGAGCGCTGAGGCGCGCCGTGGCCAGGGCGAAGACGATCTATTCCTGCACCGAGTGCGGCGGCCAGACGCTCAAGTGGCAGGGGCAGTGCCCGCACTGCCAGGCGTGGAACACGCTGGTCGAAGCGCTCGCCGAAGCGCAGGCGCCGAAGCGCTTCGCGGCGCTGGCGCAGCCAAGCCAGGTGGTGGCGCTGTCCGAGGTCGAAGCCGCGGAGGAAGCGCGGCTTGCCAGCGGCATCGGCGAATTCGATCGCGTGCTCGGCGGCGGCCTGGTGCCCGGCGCGGTGATCCTGATCGGCGGCGATCCGGGCATCGGCAAGTCCACGCTTCTGCTGCAGGCGTTGTGTCGCATGAGCGCAGCGCATGCGGTGCTGTACGTCAGTGGTGAGGAATCCTCCGCGCAAGTCGCACTGCGCGCCAGGCGCCTAGCGCTCGACGTCACGGCCACCAAGGTGTTGGCCGAGATCAACGTCGAGAAGATCCTCGCGGCGCTCGGCGCCGTCAAGCCCGCGGTCGCGGTGATGGACTCGATCCAGACGCTCTATTCCGATCAACTGCAGTCCGCGCCCGGTTCGGTCGCGCAGGTGCGCGAGTGCGCGGCGCAGCTCACGCGCCACGCCAAGTCGAGTGGCGCGGCGATCGTGCTCGTGGGGCATGTCACCAAAGAGGGCGCGATCGCGGGCCCGCGCGTGCTCGAGCACATGGTCGATACGGTGCTCTATTTCGAGGGCGATACGCACTCGAGCTTTCGTCTGGTGCGCGCGATCAAGAACCGCTTCGGGGCGGTGAACGAGATCGGCGTCTTCGCCATGGGCGACAAGGGACTGCGCGGCGTGAGCAATCCTTCGGCGCTGTTCCTGTCGCGGCATGCCGAGGAGGTTGCCGGGTCGTGCATCTGCGTCACCCAGGAAGGGACGCGCCCGCTGCTCGTGGAGGTGCAGGCGCTGGTGGATGAAGCGCATGCGCCCAATCCGCGCCGGCTCACCGTCGGAGTCGAGCAGAATCGGCTCGCGCTGCTGCTCGCCGTGCTGCACCGGCACGCCGGCATCGCCTGCTTCGATCAGGACGTATTCGTCAACGCGGTCGGCGGGGTTCGCATCAGCGAGCCCGCCTCGGATCTCGCGGTGCTGCTCGCCGTCGTGTCTTCGCTCAAGAACAAGCCCCTGTCGGATAAGCTCGTCGTGTTCGGGGAAGTGGGGCTCGCGGGTGAGGTACGCCCGGTGCAGCGTGGTCAGGAGCGGCTGCGCGAGGCGGCCAAGCTCGGCTTCAAGCAGGCGATCATCCCGGCGGCCAATGCACCTAAGCAGGAGGTTGCCGGGATCGACGTGCACGCGGTGACCCGTATTGCCGAAGCGGTCGAGTGGGTGCGGTAATGCCTTGGTCGTATGCGCTCGGCCGGATTGCAAGGGGGCGGCGCTTGCGCCATCATGGTTTTTGCGATCGCCTGTCGATCGGACGTTCCCCGAGGTGGAAGTCATGGGCGCATTGAACACCCTGCAACGCCGCAAGCTCTCGGTATCGGACTTTCACCGCATGGGCGAGGCCGGCATCCTGCACGAGGCTGATCGCATCGAGCTGATCGACGGGGAGTTGATACAAATGGCTCCAATCGGTGTCGTGCATGCTTCGAAGGTCAATCGGCTGAACAGGATGCTTTTGCGCGCTGTCGGTAACGCGGCGAACGTGTCGGTCCAGAATCCGATCGCACTACCGCCGCGCGACGAACCTCAACCCGATATCGCCTTGCTCAAGGCGCGCGCCGACGACTATCTGGGTGGCTTGCCATCGGCCGCCGACGTACTGCTCATCGTCGAAGTCGCCGATACGACTCTGGGCTACGACCGCGACATCAAGATTCCGCTCTACGCGCGCCACGGCGTAGCGGAAGTCTGGCTGGTCGACCTGCGGAGCGAAGCCGTGATCATCCACCGCCAACCTGGCGCCGAGGGCTATCGGGACGTTTCCACGGCGGCTCCCGGTGGCGTGATCTCGCCCATTTCGTTGCCGCACGTTCAGCTCGATCTGGCCGAGCTGTGGCGCACATGAATCCATACCGGATTGGCCTGGAGCGCGACGCGGCGAACTACGCGCCGCTCACGCCGCTCACGCTGCTCGACTGGTCCGCCTTCACCTATCCCGATCATCCTAGCGTCATACACGGTGAGCGCCGCCACACCTGGGGGGAGACCTACGCTCGCTGCCGGCGACTCGGATCGGCGTTGCTGCGCCGGGGCATCGGGCCGGGTGATACGGTCGCGGCCATGCTGCCCAACGTGCCCGCGATGTACGAGCTGCACTTCGGCGTTGCCATGGCCGGCGCGGTTCTCAACACGCTCAACACTCGGCTCGATGCCGATACGATCGCCTTCATGCTCAAGCACGCCGAGGCCAAGGTGCTGTTCACCGATCGTGAGTTCTGCGCGACCGTCGCGAAGGCGCTGTCGGCGTTGCCGGCAAAGCCCCTCGTGATCGATGTGGACGATCCGGCGTTCGCCGGCGGCGAGCCTTTGGGCGAGATCGAATACGAAACGTTTCTTGCCTCCGGCGACGGCGAGAACGTTCGCGCCGCACCCGACGACGAGTGGGACGCGATTTCGCTCAACTACACCTCGGGAACGACCGGCAATCCCAAGGGTGTCGTCTACCACCATCGCGGTGCTTACCTGAATGCAGTCGGCAATGCGCTGGTGTGGAACATGCCGCGCCACGCGGTGTACCTTTGGACCTTGCCGATGTTTCATTGCAACGGCTGGTGTTTCGCGTGGACCACGGCCGCTGTGGCTGGAACCAACGTCTGCCTGCGCAAGGTGGAGGCTGCACCCGTGTTCGATGCGATCCGCCGTCACCGCGTCACGCACTATTGCGGCGCACCGATCGTGCATAACTTGCTCATCAATGCGCCTGCGGATCTGCGTGCCGGGATCGAGCACACGGTGCATTGCCTGGTGGCGGGCGCCGCGCCTCCGGCGGCGGTGATCGAAGGCATGGAGCGCATGGGCTTCGATCTCACCCATATCTACGGGCTGACCGAGACCTATGGACCTGCGGCCGTGTGCGCCAAGCGCGCGGCGTGGGAGTCGCTCGAGCTGGCGCAGCGCGCCGAGCGCAACGGCCGCCAGGGCGTGCGCTACCCGCTCGAGGAGGGCATGTGCGTCATGGATCCGGCGACCATGCGGCCCGTTCCCGCGGACGGCGAAACCATGGGCGAGATCATGTTTCGCGGCAACATCACGATGAAGGGCTATCTGAAGAACGAGCAGGCGACACGGGAGGCGTTCGCGGGCGGTTGGTTCCACTCCGGCGATCTCGCCGTGTTGCAGCCGGACGGCTACGTCAAGATCAAGGATCGCTCCAAGGACGTGATCATTTCGGGCGGCGAAAACGTCTCCTCGCTCGAAGTCGAGGACGCGCTCTCGCGCCATCCCGACGTCATGGTGGCGGCGGTGGTCGCGATGCCGGATCCGAAATGGGGCGAGGTGCCGTGCGCGTTCGTCGAGTTGAAGGAGGGCGCAAAGACCGACGCCGCCGAGATCATCGCGTTTTGCCGCGAGCGACTGGCGCATTTCAAGGCGCCCAAAGCGGTCGTGTTCGGGACGCTGCCGAAGACCTCGACGGGCAAGATCCAGAAGTTCGTGCTGCGCGAGCAGGCGAAGGGCGCGCAGGCGATCGACACCTGAGGCGGTTCGGCGCGGCGCGCTGCGGCGAACGGGAATTCGCCGCCGGCAACTCGGCACGCGGAGCAAGCCGCTACACCCGAGCGCGGCGAACCCCGGAGCTGGAGATTGCCGTGGCAGTGAGCGTTCAGTCGAGCCTGATCCCCGCCTGCTTCACCACCTTGCCCCACTTCTCCCATTCTGCGCGGATGAACTTCGCAAACGCCTGCGGCGAATCGCCGATCACATCGTTGCCCTGGGCGGCGACCTTTTCTTTCACGTCGGGCAGATTGAGCGCGCGCACCATCCCCTGATTGAGGCGTTCGACGACATCGCGCGGCATTTTTGCCGGCCCGACGATGCCGTTCCAGTTGAGCGACTGGAAACCGGGCAGGCCGGCTTCGATCATCGTGGGCGTATCGGGAGCGCTCGCCAGGCGCTTCGTTCCGGTTACCGCCAATAACCGCACCCGGCCCGCGCGCACGTAGGAAAAGGTATCCGCCGAGGTGGAGAATGTCATCGAGACCTGTCCGCCGAGCAGCTCGGTCATGCTCGGACCCGTGCCCTTGTAGGGGATGTGCAATATATTGATGCCGGCCAGGAGCTTCAGCAGTTCGCCGTTCATGTGCGAGATCTGGCCGACCCCCGCGGACGCATAGGTCAGCTGGCCCGGTTTGCTCTTCGCGAGGGCAATGAGCTCGCGCAGGTTCTTCACCGGCACCGAGGGGTGCGTGAGCAGGAACGAGGGGCCGCCGATCAGGTTGGTGATGGGGGTGAAGTCTTTGAACGGGTCATACGGCATGTCCTTGCGCAGGTGCGGCAGAACCGTCAGCATGCCCGTGTTGGCGATGACCAGCGTGTAGCCGTCGGGCGCGGAGCGCGACACCAATTCGGCGCCCAGCGTTCCGGATGCGCCTGCTCGGTTATCGACGATCACCTGCTGGCCGAAGAACTCGGGTAGCTTGGCGCTGATGACGCGCGCGGAATAGTCCGAAGGCCCGCCCGGCGGAAACGGCACCACGATGCGGATGGGGCGTGAGGGGAATCCCTGGGCGTAGATGCCACCGGCGCACGCGGCCAGAAAGACCAGCAGGGCGTAGCTCAGGCAACCAGATTTCATGCTCTCGTCTCCTCCAGTTGATCAAATCGCACCGCGCGTTTCCGTGGCGGATGACCTCGCCGCTCTTTGCGATCCATCCACGTGTGTCCCGAACGACGCGCGCGTCTGCGGCCGCGCAGTACCCTCGCGTCCGACGCCGGTGCCGGCATGCGCGCGCAGCATAGAGCATGCTCGCCAAATAATCGAGCGTGGGTGCGTTCAGGCAGGCCGTAACTTGAGGCTGCGGGGGCGCGCTGCGATTGTACCCGGGCCAGCGCCGACGCCGGCCGTACGTCGGTCTTGAGGTGCGGCGTCGCGCGGGCTTAACATGGCTGCGAGCATTGCGTACCCGGATCACACGGCCGATGTTTCGGCTCGCGTAGCCGTGAAACCGGCCGCGTCCGAGCACGTGTGCGCTTTGCGCGCGCAGGCGTGAGCTGTAAGGACGCAAACGTGTCAAATCCCTTCGACGACCAGCTCGACAAGAACCCGGCCAACTTCGTCGCGCTCTCCCCCGTCAGCTTCCTCGCCCGCTGCGCCGAGGTGTATCCGGACAAGACCGCGCTTATCCACGGCGCATTGCGTCAGACCTGGGCGCAGACTTATGCGCGCTGTTGCCGGCTGGCGTCGGTCTTGGTGCGCAACGGGATCGGTCTCGGCGATACCGTGGCCGTGCTGGCGCCGAATACACCGGCGATGTACGAGGCGCATTTCGGGGTGCCGATGGCGGGCGCGGTGCTCAACACCATCAACGTCCGACTCGATGCGGCGACGATCGGCTTCATCCTTACCCATGGCGGCGCCAAGCTTCTGCTGGTCGATCGCGAGTTTGCCGCCGTGGCGGCCGAGGCGATCACACGCTGCGAGCGCCCGCCGCGCGTGATCGACATCGACGATCCGATGTACGACGGCGAAGGCGCGCGCATCGGGGATCTGGACTACGAGGCCTTGCTCGCGTCCGGCGACCCGCGCTTTCGCTGGCAATTGCCACGCGACGAATGGCAGGCGATCGCGCTCAACTACACCTCGGGCACGACCGGCAATCCCAAGGGCGTGGTGATTCATCATCGCGGGGCGTATCTCAATTCTTTCGGTAATGCGGTGGCTTCGGTCATGGGGCCGAGCTCGGTGTATCTGTGGACCTTGCCGATGTTCCACTGCAACGGCTGGTCGTTCACCTGGACCATGGCGCTCATCGCCGGCACCAACGTCTGCCTGCGCCGCGTGGAGACCCGCGCCATCTTCGAGGCGATCCATCGTCATCGCGTCACACACCTGTGCGGTGCGCCGATCGTGCTCAACATGATGATCAACGCGCCGGATGCCGAGCGCGCGCTCGTCGAGCATCCGCTCGAAGCCATGACCGGGGGTGCGGCCCCGCCCGCGGCCGTCATCGCGCGCATGGAGCAGATGGGCATCGCGGTGACACACCTGTACGGCCTCACCGAGACGTACGGCCCGAGTGTTGCCTGCGCCTGGCACGAGGAATGGGATGCGTTGCCGCTGGCCGAGCGCGCACGCCTGAAAAGCCGCGTCGGCGTGCGCAAGGCGATCATGGAGGAAGTGAGCGTACTCGATCCCGTAACCCTCGAACCCGTGCCGCACGACGGCGCGACCCTGGGCGAAGTCATGATGCGCGGCAATGTCGTCATGCGCGGGTATCTGAAGAACCCGCGCGCAAGCGCCGAAAGCTTCGCCGGCGGCTGGTACCACACCGGCGATCTCGGCGTCGTGCACCCGGACGGGTATATCCAGATCAAGGACCGTTCCAAGGACATCATCATCTCGGGCGGCGAAAACATCTCGTCCATCGAGCTCGAGGACATGCTTTATCGGCATCCAGCGGTGCTCGAGGCGGCGGTGGTGGCGCGACCCGACGTACACTGGGGCGAGACACCGTGCGCGTTTGTTGCCTTGAAGCCCGCGGCGAGCGCAACCGAGGCCGACATCATTGCGTTCTGCCGCGAGCGTCTGGCCGGGTTCAAGGTGCCGAGGGCGGTGGTGTTCGGCCCGCTGCCCAAGACCGCGACCGGCAAGGTGCAGAAGTACGTCCTGCGCGAGCGCGCCGCACTGATCTAGCCGGTCATCGGGCGCGGCAGCACCCACCTGCGCGCGCTTGCGCCCGTCCGCCCGGACAGGTGCAAGGCCGCGCCGGCGCGCCGCGTCGTGGGGAGGGGCCGCTGCCGAGGAGGCAGGCGCCGCTGTCGCGGGAAAACGAGCAGCGCGCGATCTCGCTCGGCTACCGCGCCGAGCACTATAAGCTTCTCGCGTTCGTGCTGTCGGCGGCGCTATCCGGCCTCGCGGGGGCGACCAAGGCGCTGGTGTTCCAACTCGCCTCGCTCACCGACGTGCACTGGACCATGTCGGGCGAAGTGGTGTTGATGACCTTGCTCGGCGGCATGGGCACGGTGTTCGGGCCCGTCATCGGCGCCTTTCTCGTCATCACCATGGAAAGCTACCTGGCCGAGTTGGGCGCGTGGGTGACGATCGTGCAGGGGGCCGTATTCGTGGTCTGCGTGCTCGCATTTCGGCGCGGTATCGCCGGCGAGCTGGCCGCGCGCTGGCCCAGACGCAAGGCGTAACGTCCATGCGGCTTTTGCCGCCACCGGTCGTGCCGCTATACGCAACGGCGGCTCGCCATGCGGCGGGTGCGATCGCGCAAGCCGAGGTTATAATCGCCCGCCTGAGCCCCTTCGAAACGGAAAAGTGCCGATGAAAGTTCTGGTCGGAGTCAAACGTGTGGTGGACGCTAACATCAAGGTGCGGGTCAAGGGCGACGGCAGCGGCGTCGATACGGCCAACGTCAAGATGGCGATGAACCCCTTCTGCGAAATCGCTGTGGAGCAGGCCGTGCGCATGAAGGAGGCCGGCAGTGTGAGTGAGATCGTCGCGGTGTCGATCGGGGTGCCGCAATGCCAGGAAACGCTGCGCACCGCGCTTGCGATGGGCGCCGATCGCGCGATCCTGGTCGAGACCGACCAGGAAGTCCAGCCTCTGGCGGTGGCCAAAGTCTTCAAGGCGCTGTGTGAGAAAGAGCAGCCGGGGCTCGTGATCCTCGGCAAGCAGGCAATCGACGACGACAACAACCAGTCGGGCCAGATGCTGAGCGCGTTGCTCGGCTGGCCGCAGGCGGCGTTCATCTCCAAGATCGAGATCACCGGTGACAGCGCGCAGATCACGCGCGAGATCGACGGCGGGCTCGAGCGGCTCTGCGCCAAGCTGCCGCTGGTTGCGACTACCGACCTGCGATTGAACGAGCCGCGCTACGTGACGCTGCCGAACATCATGAAGGCGAAGAAGAAGCCGCTGGACAACATCAAGCCCGACCAGCTCGGGGTGGATATGACGCCGCGCTTGAAAACCGTTACGGTCGCGGAACCCCCCAAGCGCTCGGCCGGCGTCAAAGTGGCCGATGTGGCGGAGTTGATCGACAAGCTCAAGAACGAGGCGCGCGTCATCTGACTCGTGCCGGCCAAGGCTAGCACCGATGGCGACTTCACCGTTTCCCCTTCCACCCAATCATTCGCCCCTTCGCCGGGGAAGAGGTCTGACTCGATGAGCATCCTCGTCATTGCTGAACACGACGGCGCCCGCCTCAAGCCGGGCTTTCTCAATACACTCGGCGCCGCACGCAAGATCGGCGGCGACATCCATGTCCTGGTCGCGGGCCACCAGGCGGCCGAAGCGGTGGCAGCTGCGGCCAAAGCCGAAGGCGTGGCCAAGGTGTTGCAGGCCGACGCGGCCTACTATGCCAGCCCCACTGCCGAGAACCTGAGCGCCCTGATCGTTCCGCTCGCCAAGAATTACAGCCACGTACTCGCCGCGGCCAGCGGGTTCGGCAAGAATTTCATGCCGCGCGTTGCCGCGCTGCTCGACGTGGCGCAAATTTCCGACATCAGCGATGTCGTCTCGCCCGACTCGTTCGTGCGTCCGATCTATGCCGGCAACGCGCTCGCGACCGTGCAGTCGAACGATCCGATCAAGGTCATCACCGTGCGCGCCACGGCGTTCGATCCGGTTGCCGATAGTGGCGGCAGCGCGGCGGTCGAGTCGATCCCGGCGGGGCCCGATACCGGGCTGAGCGCCGTGCAAGGTCAGGAGCTCACCAAGTCGGCGCGTCCCGAGCTCACCGCGGCACGCGTCATCGTCTCGGGCGGGCGCGGCATGGGCAGCGGGGAGAATTTCAAGATCCTGGAAGCGCTGGCCGACAAATTGAACGCTGCTGTCGGCGCATCGCGCGCCGCCGTCGATTCCGGCTTCGTGCCGAACGACTACCAGGTCGGTCAGACGGGCAAGATCGTCGCCCCCGAGCTTTACGTTGCGGTCGGAATTTCGGGGGCGATACAACACCTGGCGGGGATGAAGGACAGCAAGGTCATCGTCGCCATCAACAAGGATCCCGAGGCGCCGATCTTCCAGGTTGCAAACTACTGGATCGTCGACGACCTTTTCAAGGTCGTGCCCGAGCTCACGCAGAAGCTCGGCTGACGCCGCGCGCCACGAAAGAGGGTAGGCGGCGTACTTGGCGCGCGTTCCGCAAGCGCGACCTTGCAATGCGGAGCGCCGCTTCGAATCAGGTCTTCTTCATCCAGGCTGAGCACCAGCCGTTGGCGTTCACCAGCCTGTTGCCGAAGATCTCGCACGGACCCCAGGCTTCACCTGCCGCGCCTTTGTAGAATCGGCAGCCCGCGCACGTTTCTCCGGGTCGAAAGTTCTTGAACTTCGCCTTGTCGGCCTTGGATGCGTCGCGCTTGTAGCCCAATCCTTGCGCCTGCGGCTCGCTTTCCTCGACGCGCTTACCCGGGCTCTGAGCGAACGCCCCAATCGGGATCAGGGCGAGCACGCCTTGCAGCAGGCGCCGCCTGCCGGACGATATCTGCTTGGACATATGCGAACCTACCGTCTTGCCGCGGCGATCGTGATGTCGCCGCCGGCCACGGCGCTCACCACCGCGCGCCGCGCCGCGGAGAAAAACAACAACGGGAATTTCATGCATGGCTCCTTCTGAAGATCTATCGGGGGAGGACTGCCGTTTCGATGGAACGACCAGTGCGCGCAGCCGCCGTGCCCGAGGTGAAAGATTCGTTCGAGGTCGGCCGTGCGACTGGTGCCATAATGGTCGTCGCCCCGCGCCAGCGAGCGCGGCGCTACTTTTTTTGTCGCTGTCCAACAAGGTGCGCTGATGTCCGACTACGTCGCCCCACTTGCCGACATGCGTTTCGTCATCGAGGAGCTGATCGGGCTCGAGCGCGTCGCCGCCCTGCCTGCGTTCGGTGAGCTCAACTCCGAGCTGGTCGATCAGGTCCTGGAAGAGGCCGGGAAGTTCGGCGCCGAAGTGTTGGCGCCGCTCAACCGCGTCGGCGACACGTACGGCGCTCGCTTCGACGCCGGCAGCGTGAGCATGCCGCCCGGCTTCAAGGAAGCCTACGCCAAGTTCGTCGCGGCCGGATGGAACGGGCTCGCCGGCAAGCCCGAGTTCGGCGGTCAGGCCCTGCCTCAGATCGTGGCGATGGCCGTGGGCGAGATCTGGAACAGCGCCAACATGGCGTTCTGCCTGTGCCCGATGCTCACCAGCGGTGTGCTCGAAGCGCTCGAGCGCATCGGTTCGCAGGAGCAGCGCGCGCGCTTCCTGCCCAAGCTCACGAGCGGCATCTGGTCGGGCACGATGAATCTCACCGAGCCGCAGGCGGGCTCGGATCTGTCCGCGGTCCGCACCCGCGCCACGCCGCAACCCGACGGCACCTACAAGCTGTTCGGGCAGAAAATCTTCATCACCTACGGCGAGCATGATCTGACCGAAAACATCGTGCATCTCGTGCTCGCGCGCACGCCCGATGCGCCCGAGGGCACGCGCGGCATCTCGCTTTTCATCGTGCCCAAGTTCCTGCCGGATGCGAACGGCAACGCGGGTGTACGCAACGACGTGCGCTGCGTCTCGATCGAGCACAAGATGGGAATTCATGCGAGCCCTACCTGTGTGCTGGCGTACGGCGACAATGGAGGTGCAACGGGCTACCTCGTCGGCAAGGAGAACGAGGGTTTACGCTACATGTTCATCATGATGAATCATGCGCGCCTCGCCGTGGGCCTGGAAGGCGTGGCGATGAGCGAGCGCGCCTACCAGCACGCGGCTGCGTATGCCCGCTTGCGCGTGCAGGGGCGCGAGCTCGGTGCGACGAGCGGCGATCGGGTCGCCATCATCCGGCATCCGGACGTGCGCCGCATGCTGATGCTGATGAAGTCGCAAACCGAAGCGATGCGGGCGCTGGCGTACACGGCAGCCGCCGCCATCGATCTGGCGCATCACCATCCCGACGCAGCCGAGCGTGCGCGGCACCAGTCGCTGCTCGACCTGCTGACGCCGATCGTGAAGGGCTGGTGCACCGAGCAGGCGATAGAGATCGCCTCGCTCGGGGTGCAGGTCCACGGCGGCGTGGGTTTCGTCGAGGAAACCGGCGCCGCGCAGTTCTATCGCGATGCGCGCATCACCACCATCTACGAAGGCACCACCGGCATTCAGGCCCTGGATCTGGTCAGCCGCAAGATCGGGTCGGAGCGTGGTGCGACCATGCGCATGGTGCTCGCGCAAGCGTCTTCAACCGCGGCGGACTTGCTCGGCAGCGGCGATCCCGGGCTCGAAGCGACCGGCGAGCGGCTGAAGGACGCACTCGCGGCGCTGGAGCAGGCCACCGACTGGCTGGTGGGGATCTTCCCGAGCGATCCCCACCAGGGCGCAGCGAGCGCGGTACCGTATCTGAAGCTCTGCGGGCTGGTCCTGGGTGGCGAGGCGATGGCGCGCGCTGCACGTGTCGCGGCCCGACGATGCGACGAGGCAGAGGCCGATCGCACGTTCTATCGCGCCAAGCTCAAGACCGTGAGCTTCTATGCCGAGCACATCCTGCCACAGTCGCGCGCGGCCGTCCGGGTCGTGACGCACGGCGCAAAAGCGACGCTCGCCTTGGATGAAGCGTCGTTCTGACGCCACGACCTCGTCCGGTTACGGCGCTTGACTGCCTGCCGCCATCTTTCCTACGCCATTGAAAAGGACTTCGGCAGTCGTTTCTAATCCAGGTATGAGTCTGAACTGAGTGGCTCAGAGGTGGTTCAGGCGGCGGCTTTCGATCGGTTGAAGATTGTTCTGAACAGAGCGGTACG
>WYBJ01000041.1 GCA_011525945.1 Burkholderiaceae bacterium
CGGTGGTGGGGGCCGCCCGGGCGTCGCGCGGGGCGGGCGCGGGTGTTGGGTTTTGGGCTGGTCGGCGCCCCCGGCCCCGCCCCCGAGGCGATGATCGGCGCGATCGCCCACTACTTCGGCGCGCGGCCCGTAGAATAGCGCGCATGAGCGAAACGCCCTCGAACGAGCGTTCGGCGCCACCGCAGAGCGCCGCCACGACCGCGACGGTCGACGCAGCGCGCAGCAGACCCGGCCGCACCGGGTCGGTGTCGATGGGCGTGCTGCTCGCCGTCATCGTCGCCGCGCTCGGTATCGTCGGCTGGCAGTGGTACGACACGCGTAACCAGGTCGCTGCGCTGCAGGTGGAGCTCGCGCGGCGCCTCACCGAGGGCGATGCGCGCAACAAGCTCGCGCTCGAAACAGCGCAGGCCGTGAGTGCGCGCGCGGCCGAGCTGCAAGCGCAGGTGAGCGCGCTCGAAGGCGGGCTCGCGGATTCGCAGAATCAGCAAGTCGCTCTTGAGGCGCTGTATCAGCAATTGGCGCGCGGTAGCGACGAATGGGCGCTTGCCGATATCGAGCAGACGCTCAATATCGCCGCCCAGCAACTGCAGCTCGCCGGCAACGTGAAAGCCGCGTTGACCGCATTGCAGTCCGTCGACGCTCGCCTGCAGCGCCTCGATCGGCCGCAACTCGCGCCGCTGCGCAAGGTGATCGAGCGCGATATCGAGCGGCTGCAACGCTCGCCCTTCGTCGACGTGGTCGGCATCACGGTCAAGATCGACAATCTGATGGAGGTACTCGATTCCCTGCCGCTTGCGATGCAGCAGCGCCCGCCGCCGCAGTCACTGTCGAAGGCGGTGGCGGAGGACAATCCGTTGCGCCACCTGCTGCGCGAGATGTGGCAGGACCTGCGCAGCCTCATTCGCATCCAGACGCTCGAACGGCCCGAGGTGCCATTGGTCGATCCGGGGCAGGAGTTCTTCCTGCGCGAGAATCTCAGGCTACGCCTGTTGTCGGCGCGAATCGCCTTGTTGCAGCGCGATGGCAAGACCTACCGCGACGATCTGACCGAGGCGCTGCAATGGGTGCAGCGCTTCTATGATGTCGACAATCCGCACCTTGCCGGTGCGGTGGCCACACTCAAACAGCTTGCCCAGGTCGATGTCGCCATCGACGCGCCCGACATCGATGCGAGCTTGACGGCGGTGCGCGACTACAGGCTCACGCGCGAGAAGGGAGCGCGCTAGTGCGTGCGCTGTTCTGGGTGCTGTTGCTCGCCGCCCTCGCGGTCGCGATCACCCTGGCCGCGCGTTACAACGCGGGTTATGTGCTGCTGGTGGTGTACCCGTATCGGGTGGAGCTCTCTCTCAATTTGCTGATCGCGTTGCTGCTGATCGGATTCGCCGCGCTTTATGTGTTGCTGCGGGTGCTCGCTCACGCCTTGCGGCTGCCCGACCAGGTGCGCCAGTTTCGCGAGCGCCGCCGGCTCGACCGCGCGGCGCAAACGCTGGTCGCCGCGCTGCGCGCCTACTTCGAGGGTCGCTATGCGCAGGCGGAGAAGGCCGCGGCCGATGCGATCGAGCTGAAGGAGCACAGCGGGCTCGCCGCAGTGATTGCGGCACGCGCGGCGCACGAGCTGCGCGCGTTCGAACGGCGCGATTCGTATCTCGCCCGCTCGGTCTACTACCGCGACGCCGATCAGACCATGCGCATCGTCGCGCAGGCGGAGCTGCTGCTCAGCGCGCGGCAATACCAGGAAGCCCTGGCTGCCCTGGAACGGCTGCCGCGCAAGCACACGGCGGCGCTGCGCCTGGAGCTCAAGGCGCAGCAGCAGGCACGCAACTGGGACCGCGCCGTGGAGCTCATCAATCAGCTCGAGCGTGTGCAAGCGCTCGATGAGACCCAGGCTGCGGAGCTGCGCCGGTACGCGATCGGCGAGAACATCGCACGCAAGGCGCGCGACGCGGACGAGTTGCGCGAGTATTGGCAGCGGCTCGGCGTGCGCGAGCGCCAGGATTTCAAGGTCGCTGCCTGCGCGGCGCGCGCCTTCGTTCGCTTGGGAAAGTGCGACGAGGCGCTTGCGCTGATCGGGCCGGGCCTGGAGCGCCATTGGGATAGCGACCTCGTTGCCTTGTATGGCGAGTGCGTGGGATCGGACGAACGGCGCCAGATCGAACGCGCCGAAGGGTGGCTGCGGGCGCATTCGACCGATCCCGCGCTGCTCTTGACCCTCGGGCGCTTGTGCGTGCGCAATCAGCTATGGGGCAAGGCCAAGAGCTACATCGAGGCAAGTCTGTCGCTCGACGACAGCTTCGCGGCCCATATCGAGCTTGCACGCCTGCACGATCGGCTGGGTGAATCCGCCGCCGCACGTACGCATTACGAAGCGAGCTTGCGGCTGGCCGAAAGCGAGCTCGATCCGCGCGCGCAGCTGCCGCTCATCTCGGCGCCGGTGGCGGCGGAGCCGACGCAGGCGTGAAGGCATCGGAGAAAAATTCCGCCTCCTGCAGGCCGCAACGCTGGATGAAGTCCGCGCGCGCAGCCTGCACCATGAGCGGATTGCCGCAGGCGTAGACCTGGTAGCCGGACAGATCCGGGAAATCGGCCATGACCGCCCGGTGCACCAGATCCAAGCGCCCGCCCCAACCATCGTCCGGAGCCGGCTCGGACAGTACCGGGATATAAGCGAAATCCGGATGCTCGGCGGCCCATCGTTCGGCGAGCTCGTTCAGGTAGAGATCGGCGCGCCGTCGCCCGCCCCAGTACAGGCGCATGAGACGCGCCGCACCGGCATGAAAGGCGTGCTCGACGATCGCTTTGATGGGCGCAAACCCGGTTCCGCTCGCCAGCAGAATGACGGGTTTGGCGCCCTCCTCGCGCAGGAAGAAGGTGCCGTACGGACCCTCGAAGCGCAGAATGTCGCGCACCTTCATGCGCTCGAATACGTGGCGCGAGAAGACGCCGCCGTAATTGCGAATATGAAGCTCGAGCAATTCGCCGGCATGCGCAGCGTTCGCCAGCGAAAAGCTGCGCCGTTGCCCATCCTGCGTGATGATGTCGAGATACTGGCCGGCCAGGTACTGCAGGCGTTCGTTCTGCGGCAGGCGCAGGCGCACGATCATCACGTCGTCGGCCTTGCGCTGCATGTGCTCGACCCGGCAGGGCATCTTGCGGATCCGGATGCCCTTGACCGCGGCGATCTCGCGGCACTCGATCTCCAGGTCGCCCAATGGCCGCGCGCAGCAGAACAGCGCCAGTCCGGCTGCGCGCTCGGCTTCACTCAGGGCGCTGGACTGATAGTTGCCGTAGTCGATCGCGCCCGCGATGAGCCGTCCCTTGCAGGTGCCGCAGGCGCCGTTGCGACAGCCGTGGGCGAGGTTGAACCCCTCGCGCAACGCCGCGGCAAGCACCGTTTCGTCGCCGTCGATCGTGAAGCGATGGCCGCTAGGCTGGATCGTAACTTGGCTGGACATCTCGAAAGCAAAGGCGCGCAACGAGAGCGACCGCTCACGCACGTGAGTGCGTCGAGTGTAGCATGTAGGATAGCGGATGCGCCTGCCGCGGCTCCCCGTGGGGGGCGCTGGTATCCGCATGGTGCCCCATGGACATCTTGATTGTCTGCAGCAATCTGCCCGATCGCAACGCCGCACTGGCGCTCGCGCGAGCGCTCGTCGAGCGGCGCCTTGCGGCATGCGTCAACGTGCTGGCCGAATGCACGTCGGTCTACCGCTGGCAGGGGGCGATCGAGACGACGACCGAGGTACCGGTGTTGATCAAGACGACCGCAGAGCGCTACCCTGAGCTCGAGCAGGCGATCCGGGCGCTGCACCCCTACGAACTTCCCGAGATCGTGGCGGTCCCTATCCGCGGGGGCCTGCCCGGGTATCTACAATGGGTCTCGGCCGAAACGCGATCCGACACGTCAAACTGACCATTCCCATGCGCTGGATTGTTCTGCTGCTCCTCTTGTGCGCACCGCTCGTGCACGCGGAGGAGCCGTTGCCGCCGGAGCAAGCGTTCAAGCTGTCTGCCCGAATGCTCGACGCCCAGACGCTCGTCGTGCGCTACGACATTGCGCCGGGCTACTACATGTACCGCGACAAGTTTGCGTTCGAGGCATCGCCGGCCTCGTTCGGTGCACCGTCGTTTCCGCCCGGAAAGATCAAGGACGACGCCTTCTTCGGCCGAGTCGAGACGTATCGCGACCGAGTCGAGGTGAAGCTGCCGTTGCAAGCGGCGGCCGATACGCCCGGCGTGCTGATGTTGAAGGCGACCTCGCAGGGCTGCGCGGATCTCGGCATCTGCTATCCGCCGCAGGAGCAGAGCGTGCGCCTGACGCTCGCCGCTTTCGGTGCGGCGACCCAGGTTCCCGCTGCGGCTGCCCGCAGCTCGGCCTTCTTGACCGCGCCGGCGGCTCTGCCCGTCGCGGGGGCTGCCGACGCGCAGGACGAAGCGGCGATCGTGACCTTGCTCGGCAGCGGCAGCTTCTGGGTCATCATCCTGAGCTTCTTCGGCTTCGGCCTGGCGCTTGCCTTTACGCCGTGCATGCTGCCGATGATTCCCATCCTGTCGGGTATTGTGGTCGGCGGGCGCAGCGGCGCAACGCGTGGCAAGGCATTCGCGTTATCGCTCACCTACGTCCTGGGTATGGCGATCACGTATGCGGCCGCCGGGATCGCCGCGGGGCTGTCGGGCGCGATGCTCGCCGCAGCGCTGCAAAGCCCGTGGGTGCTGGGCGGCTTCGCGGCCCTGTTCGTCGCCCTCGCCCTGTCGATGTTCGGTCTGTACGAGCTGCAGCTGCCGGGCGCGGTGCAGAGCTGGCTCACGGTGCGCAGCAACAGCTTCCGCGGCGGACAGGCGCTCGGAGTTTTTCTCATGGGTGTGCTCTCGGCGCTCATTATCGGCCCGTGCGTGGCGCCGCCGCTCGCGGGTGCGCTGCTCTTCATTGCCGAACGCGGCGAGGTCGCCTTGGGCGGCTCGGCGCTGTTCGCGATGGCCCTCGGCATGGGTGTGCCACTGGTCGGTGTGGGTGTTTCGGCGGGTCATCTGATGCCCAAAGCCGGACCCTGGATGGAGTCGGTGAAGCATTTTTTCGGCGTGGTCCTGCTCGGGGTCGCGATCTGGGTCGTTTCGCCGGTGCTGCCAACGGTCGTGCAGATGCTAATGTGGGGAGCGCTGCTCGTCATCGGCTCGATTTATCTGCACGCACTCGATGCGCTGCCGCCGGCAGCGAGCGGGCTGCGCAAGCTCTGGAAAGGCGTCGGCATCGTCGCGCTGCTGGCTGGCGCATCGCTGCTGCTGGGCGCGTTTTCGGGCGGGCGCGACATCCTTCAGCCGCTCGCCGGTTTGCGCCTCGGGGCCGCGGCGGGGGCAGGCGCTTCGAGCAGCGCCGTGCCGCCAGTGCGGTTCGAGCGTGTCGCCACCACCGTAGCCCTCGACGAGCGGCTCGCCGCTACCGGCGGAAAGCCCGTCATGCTCGACTTCTACGCCGACTGGTGCGTCTCGTGCAAGGAGATGGAGCGCTTCACATTCAGCGACGACGCGGTCAGGCAGCGCCTGCAATCGTTCGTGCTGCTGAAAGCCGATGTCAGCGCAAACAGCGACGACGACAAGGCACTGTTGAAGCGCTTCTCGCTGTTCGGTCCGCCGGGGATCATTTTCTTCGATGCGACCGGGCGCGAAGTGAAGGGTCTGCGGGTGCTCGGCTTCCAGCCGGCGGCGCGTTTCTCCGCTGTGCTCGACCGCGTACCGCGCTAGCGTCCCGCGCGGGCGCTGCCGTATCGTCGCTGTCGGTACGGTTCGGCGAAGGCGATCGGGTAAGCTTCGTCTTTTTCGCCGCCGAGCCCGCTCGTGACCCGCTCCACCCGCTTGTTTCTATTCGCCGTCGTCGCGCTGCTTGCGCTTGCGGGAGGCTATTTCGCCCGCCTCTGGCTCGGCGCCGATACGCCACCGCAGGACGCGGGTGCGGTACTGTTGGCAACCCGCCTCAACGACCCCGCCGGTGTACCGCAGCCCATGGCGCAATGGCAAGGTAAGGTGCTGGTCGTCAACTTCTGGGCGACGTGGTGCCCGCCGTGCCTCAAGGAAATCCCGGAGTTCATCCGCCTGCAGCAGCGCTACGGGCCGAAAGGCGTCCAGTTCGTCGGTATCGCCATCGACGATAGCGCGCAGGTGGTCGCGTTCATGGCCGAGCACGCCATGAACTACCCCGTGCTGATGGCGAAGCGCGAGGGGCTGGATCTTGCCAGGGCCGCCGGCAACCGCGTAGGCGCCTTGCCGTTTACCGTGGTGATCGATCGTCAGGGGAAGGCTGCACACGTCGAGTTGGGGGTGCTGGACGAGCATCGCCTCGCCCCACTGCTCGATCGCTTGCTATGAGGTGCCGATTGCACCAAGCAGCTTGAATGAGCGTCGATTTGCAGCAAAAACTGGACAAAATGGCGCCAAGTGCTGCAAACTCGCGCGATGGCAAAAAGCTCGAGCCAACTTCGCGCCGTGAAAACAGTCACTAAACGGGCGCGCCATATTCTCGTCCTGCACGGTCCGAACCTCAATCTTCTGGGCTCGCGCGAACCCGCTCATTACGGCACCACCACGCTCGCGCAGATCGACGCGAATCTGGCCGCAAAGGCGGTCGCGAGCGGTATCCGCCTGACGAGTTTCCAGAGCAATGCGGAAGCGGAGCTGATCGACCGCGTGCACGCGGCGGGTCGCGATGCGGTCGACCACATCATCATCAATCCGGCTGCGTTCACGCACACCAGCGTGGCGCTGCGGGATGCGCTCGCGGCGGTCGCGATCCCGTTCGTGGAAGTCCACCTGTCGAACGTGTTCGCCCGGGAGCCCTTTCGCCATCAGTCGTACTTTTCGGATCTCGCGTTGGGTGTGATCAGTGGCCTGGGTGCGTACGGCTATGAGGCGGCGCTGGCGTTCGTCGCCGCGCGCGATACGCCGTAGATGCGCGCCAAGGGGGGCGGCATCGATGCACACGCCGACCGGACGCTGCCGTTGTCCGGGCGCAAATCGACCTTGACCCCCTATCGATAGAGGGCCTGCATGGATTTGCGCAAGCTGAAGAAGTTGATCGATTTGGTCGAGCAATCCGGCATCGCCGAATTGGAGATTACCGAGGGCGAGGAAAAGGTGCGCATCAGCCGCAGCGGCGCGATGTCTGCCGTGCCGGCAACCATGAACGCCCAGGCGGCAGCCGCTGCTGCCGGCGCCGTTACGGTTCAGCGGACAGCCGCGGGCGCCGAGGCTTCGGGCGCGGCAGAAACGGCTGCCGCCATTCCTGCCGGGCACGTCGTGACGGCGCCGATGGTCGGCACCTTCTATCGCGCCTCGGCACCGGGCGCGAAACCGTTCGTGGAAGTCGGTCAGACGGTGGCGGCCGGCGAGGCGCTGTGCATCATCGAGGCGATGAAGCTTCTGAACGAGATCGAGGCCGACCAGGCCGGTACGATCAAGGCGATCCTGGTGGAAAACGGCCAGCCAGTCGAGTACGGCCAGCCACTTTTCGTCATCGGCTGATCGGGCGCACATGTTCGGTAAGGTCCTCATTGCCAACCGGGGCGAGATTGCGCTCCGCATCCAGCGCGCGTGCCGCGAGCTCGGCATCAAGACCGTCGCCGTGCATTCCGAGGTCGACCGCGAGGCGAAATACGTCAAGCTCGCCGACGAGTCGGTGTGCATCGGACCGGCCGCGCCCGCCGAGAGCTATCTCAACGTACCGGCGATCATCAGCGCCGCCGAAGTGACCGATGCGGAGGCGATCCATCCCGGTTACGGTTTCTTGTCCGAGAACGCGGATTTCGCCGAACGGGTGGAAAAAAGCGGGTTCGTTTTCATCGGGCCGCGTCCGGACACCATCCGCATGATGGGCGACAAGGTGAGTGCCAAGAAGGCGATGAAGAAAGCCGGGGTGCCGACGGTGCCCGGGCACGACGCCGCCCTGCCCGAATCGAGCGACGAGATCGTAAAGATCGCCCGCTCGATCGGTTACCCCGTGATCGTCAAGGCAGCCGGCGGTGGGGGCGGGCGCGGCATGCGGGTGGTGCACACGGAGGCCGCGTTGCCGAACGTGGTTGCGACCACGCGCACGGAAGCGCAGGCGGCGTTCGGCAATCCGGCGATATACATGGAGAAGTTTCTGGAGACGCCGCGCCACATCGAAATTCAGGTACTGGCCGACAAGCACAAGAACGCGCTCTGGCTGGGCGATCGCGACTGCTCGATGCAGCGCCGCCATCAGAAGATCATCGAGGAAGCACCCGCACCGCATGTCAACGCGCGCTTGCGCGCCAAGATCGGCGAGCGCTGCGCCGAGGCCTGCCGCCGGATCGGCTACGAAGGCGCGGGCACGTTCGAGTTTCTGTACGAGGACGGCGAGTTCTATTTCATCGAGATGAACACGCGCATCCAAGTCGAGCACCCGGTGACCGAGATGGTGACGGGGCTGGACCTGGTGCAACTGCAGTTGCGCATCGCCGCCGGCGAGAAGCTCGGCCTCAAGCAGCGCGACGTGGTGTTGCGCGGGCACGCGATCGAGTGCCGTCTCAACGCGGAGGACCCGTTCCGCTTCACGCCTTCGCCGGGGCGCATCACCACCTTCCACATGCCGGGTGGTCCGGGGGTCCGAGTCGATTCGCACGCGTACGTGAGCTACTTCATCCCGCCGAACTACGACTCGCTCATGGGCAAGATCATCGTCTACGGCGACACGCGCAGCCAGGCGATCGCGCGCATGCAAGTGGCATTGTCCGAGACCGTGATCGAGGGCATCAAGACCAATCTGCCGCTGCACCAGGAGTTGATGCGCGACGCGGCTTTCCGCGCCGGCGGCACCAGCATCCACTACCTGGAAGACAAGCTCGCAGCGCATGCGCGCGGCGACTGAACGCGTCGCGGCCGAGCCGTCACGGTGAGACCATGCCTTTCAAGTCGCTCGCGTTCACGCTTGCCGGCGATCGGGTCGAGCGCCTGACCGACGCACTGCTGGCGGCGGGCGCGCTCTCGGTCGATGCGGCCGACGCGCACGGCGGTACGGCGTCCGAACAGGCTGTCTTCGCCGAGCCCGGCGCCGCGACCCGGCCTTGGGCTTGCTCGCGCCTCACGGCGCTGTTCGCAGCGAACGCGGACGCGGGGCAGGCGCTCGCGCGCGCGTGCCGCGACTGTGCGATCGACCTGCCCGCCGACCTGGTCCAAGCCGAGATTGACGATCGGGACTGGGTGCGGCTCACACAGGCGCAATTCCCGCCGATCTGCATCGACTCCCGGCTGTGGGTCGTGCCGACCTGGGCGCGTGCCGTCGACCCGGGGGCGATCAACCTCGTGCTCGACCCAGGGGCTGCCTTCGGCACCGGTAGCCATCCGAGCACACGCCTTTGCCTGCAATGGCTCGTGCGCAACATTCGCGGCGGCGAACGGGTACTCGATTACGGCTGCGGCTCGGGCATTCTCGCAATCGCGGCGCTCAAGCTGGGCGCAGCGCGCGCGCGCGGGGTCGACATCGACCCGCAGGCGTTGGTTGCCGCCCGTGCCAATGCCATGCAGAATGAGGTCTGCGCGGAGTTTGTCGCACCCGGCGACGAGCTCGCGTTCGATGCCGATGTCGTGGCCGCCAACATCCTCGCCAAGCCGCTGATCGCCCTTGCCCCGCTGCTCGCCGCGGCCACGCGTGCGGGCGGGCATGCCGTCCTCTCGGGCATCCTGCACGAGCAGTGGCGCGAGGTCGCCGATGCCTATTCGCCCTGGTACGAAATGGCTGCGCCGGTCAGCGACGAAGGCTGGGTGGCGCTGGCCGGACGGCGCCGCCAGGGGGATTAGTGCATGAGCATGGTGACGAGCTGTCCGGCCTGCACCACCACGTTTCGCGTCAGTCCGGAGCAGCTCAAGCAGCGACAAGGGAAGGTGCGCTGCGGCAAGTGCCGTGGTGTCTTCGATGCATTCAAGAGCCTGGCGACCTTGCCCGACGAGACCCCCGAGTCGACGACTGACCCGTCAATGTCAGGCGCCGCCATGCATTTCAGTACTGCCGGATCCGGCGCTGGCATAGCCGGCCCCGGCATTGGTATAGCCGGGTCCGGCATTGGCATAGCCGGGTCCGGCATTGGCGCGGTGGCGCCCGGCATGGCCGCGGTCGGATTCGGAACGCCGCAGCAAGGCCTACTCGACATCGGCGCGAGCGAGCCGGGGCTCGACGCCGGACTCGCGCACGATCGGCCGCCGAGTGCGGGCCGTTCACGCCCGCTGTGGCTTGCTGCGCTGGCGGTGCTCGCCCTGCTGTTGGCCGCGCAGCTTGCGTATGCTTTCCGCGACCGGCTGGCCGCGGCGTGGCCCGCATCGCGGTCGCTACTGGAGCGGATGTGCGCGCCTGTCGGCTGCACCGTGGCATGGCCGCAGCGACCCGATCTGCTGGCGATCGAAGCGTCCGATCTCAAGGCGGATCCGGCCCGCCCGAGCGTCATCGTGCTGACCGCAACCGTGCGCAATCGCGGCTCGATCGGCGTCGCGCCGCCGGCGCTCGAATTGACGCTCACCGATGCGCAGGATCAGACCGTTGCGCGGCGCATCTTCCTGCCGCGCGATTACTTGCCGGCTGCCATGGATGCAAACAACGCGATGCCCGCGCTGGCTGAAGTCGACGTGCGCGTGACGCTCGATACCGGCGCTCTGCGACCTGCCGGGTACCGGTTATTTCTGTTCTATCCTTGACCTGTCTCGCCGGAGAACTCCATGCACACACCTGCCGATCTCAAGTACACCCAGAGTCACGAGTGGGTGCGGATCGACGCCGACGGCACGGCGACGATCGGCATCACGTTTCATGCCCAGGAGCAGCTCGGCGACATCGTATTCGTCCAGTACCCCGAAGCGGGTCGCAGCCTGCGCCAGGGTGAGGAATGCGGCGTCATCGAATCGGTGAAAGCGGCCGCCGACATGTACGCGCCGCTGTCCGGCGAGGTGATCGCCATAAACGACAGCCTCGACACCGCACCCCAGGGCATCAACGAGGACGCTTATGGCGCGTGGATCTTCAAGTTGAAGCTTGCGGACCCCGGGGAGGTCGCAGGGTTGCTCGACGCGGCCGCGTACGAGAAGGTCGCCGAAGCGGACAAGGAATGACGTGATGATCGCCCGATTGTCCTGACGAGCGCCGCGCGATGCCATTTATTCCACACACTGAAGACGAAGTTCGGACCATGCTGGCGGCGATCGGGGTGGATTCGATCGATGCACTGTTCGATGAGATTCCCGCCGAGCTCACTGCCGCGCCGGCAGCCGATGCGAATGAGGGATTGAGCGAAGCCGAGGTCATGCGCCTCGTGCAGGCGCGGATCGGGCAGGACGGAGGCTTTCGCAGCTTTGTCGGCGCCGGCGCCTACGAGCATCACATTCCGGCAGCGGTGTGGCAGATCGCGACTCGCGGCGAGTTCTATTCGTCCTATACCCCGTACCAGGCTGAAGCGAGCCAGGGCACGCTGCAGGTGCTGTACGAGTACCAGAGCATGATGACGGCGCTGACCGGGCTGGATGTGGCCAACGCGAGCCTCTACGACGGCGCTTCCGCGCTTGGCGAAGCGGCGCTGATGGCGGTGCGCGCGCACAAGTCGGCGCGCAAGCTCGTCGTGCCGCGCACCGTTAATCCGGCTTATCGCGACACCGTACGCACGATCGTGCGCAATCAGGGCATCGAACTGATCGAGCTCGATTACGATCGCCGCCGCGGCTCGATCGCGACCGAATCGCTCGCGCGCGTCGACGCGCGCGAGGTGGCTGCGCTGGTCGTTCCCCAGCCTAACTATTTCGGCGTGCTCGAACCGGTCGATGCGCTCACCGACTGGGCGCACGCGCACGGCGCGCTCGCAATCGCGCTGGTGAATCCGCTGGCGCTTGCGCTGCTCGAACCCCCGGGCGCCTGGGGCGCACGCGGCGCCGACATCGCCGTCGGTGACGGCCAGCCGCTCGGCATCCCGCTCGGGGCGGGCGGTCCGTATTGCGGCTTCATGACCTGCCGCAAGGATTTGCTGCGGCAGATGCCGGGCCGCATCGTGGGACGCACGCTCGATGCGGCCGGCCGGCCCGGCTTCACGCTCACGTTGCAGGCACGCGAACAGCACATTCGCCGCTCCAAGGCAACCTCCAACATCTGCACCAACCAGGGCCTCATGGTGACCGCTTCGACCATACACATGGCCTTGCTCGGAGCGCAAGGTCTGCGCCGCGTCGCCGAGGCTTGTCACGCGGGGTTGCTGATGCTGTTGGGCAGCGTGAGCGCGCTTGCGGGCGTGCGCCGCGCATTCGAGGGCCCGATGTTTCACGAAGCGGTTCTCACGCTGAGCGAGCCGGTCGACGATGTGTTGCGAGGTCTGCGAGCTGAAGGCATACTCGGCGGCCTCAGTTTGAGGCGCGCCTATCCGGAAATCGACAACGGGCTTCTGGTCTGTGTCACCGAGACCAAGAACGAGTGTGACGTGATCGATTTCGCCGGCCGGATCGCGCGCGTCATGGACGAGCGACCGGGGCGGGCCTTCGGCGCATGAGAACCTGGTCGCCGAGCCGATCGCGCGGCGCCACTGCTCGGCGGCAATTCCAATAATCAATCGCACAGGAGATCGGCATGGCTAGCGTCACGCTACGTGGCAATCCACTGAACGTCGGGGGATCGTTTCTGCACAAGGGCGATTCCGCGCCCGACTTCAATCTCACCGGCAACGACATGAAGGATGTGAGTCTGAAGGACTTCGCGGGTAAGAAGAAGGTCGTTTCGATCGTGCCGAGCCTGGATACACCAGTGTGTGCGAAATCGACCAAGGAGTTCAACCAACGCGCTTCCGCGCATCCCAACACGGTCGTGCTGGTCGTTTCTTCCGATCTGCCGTTCGCACAGAAGCGTTTCTGTGGCGCCGAGGGCGTGAGCAACCTTGTGACGCTGTCGACCATGCGGGGGCGCGATTTCCACCAGAAATACGGCGTCGACATCCAGGACGGCGCATTGAAGGGCCTCACGGCGCGCGCCGTGGTCGTACTGGACGAGAACAACAAGGTGCTGTATTCGGAGCTCGTGCCGGAGATCGCACAGGAGCCGAACTACGAAGCGGCGCTGGCGGCATTGAAGTGAGGGCCCGGACAAGGCGCCGGGCGCCATGGTCCGATTGCCGGGAGTTGTCCCCCTTCCAATAACCGACAAGCACAAGACTGAGCCTGACTCGTCATATGCTGATCCATGAGCTATCGCGGCCCGGGCGCACGAGCCGCGCCCAGCAGCCGCGCACGTGCGACTTGCCCAGCGCGATCCCGCTCTCCGAGCTGCGCGGCGCGCCGCTCGAGCTTCCCGAAGTCTCCGAACTGGACGTGGTGCGCCACTACACGCGCCTGTCGCAGCGCAACTATTCGATCGATACCGAGTTCTACCCGCTCGGGTCGTGCACGATGAAGTACAACCCGCGCGCCTGCAATGCGGCGGCACTCCTGCCGCAGTTCCTCGCCTTGCATCCGGCGGCGCTGGAGGAAGCCGGGCAGGGCTTTCTTGCCTGCATGCACGAGCTGCAGGAGATGCTCGCGCGCTGGACTGGAATGGCGGCGGTGAGCCTGGCGCCGATGGCGGGCGCGCAGGGCGAGTTCGCCGGGGTGGCGATGATCCGCGCCTACCACGAGGCGCGTGGCGACCATGCGCGGCGCGAGATCCTGGTGCCCGATGCGGCGCACGGCACCAATCCGGCCACCGCCACCATGTGCGGCTACGTCCTGCGCGAGATCCGCACGGGAAGCGACGGCGATGTCGATGTCGGCGCGCTCGCGCAGGCGCTCGGTCCGCAAACGGCCGGGCTCATGCTCACCAATCCCTCCACACTCGGCGTGTTCGAGCGTGGCATCGGCGAGATCGCGAACATCGTGCATGCCGCGGGCGGGTTGCTCTACTACGACGGCGCGAACCTGAACGCGATTCTGGGCAAAGTGCGTCCTGGCGCCATGGGGTTCGATGTGCTGCATCTGAACCTGCACAAGACGTTTTCTACGCCACACGGCGGCGGCGGCCCCGGCGCCGGCCCAGTGGCGGCCGCCGAGCACATGGCGCCCTACCTGCCGGTACCGCTCGTGGCACGCGTGGCGGATCGCTACCGGCTACTGGACGCGTCCGAGCGGGCGCAAACCATCGGGCGGCTGTCCGCGCACGCCGGCCAGTCCGGCGTGCTGCTGCGCGCCTACGTCTATGCGCGCATGCTCGGCGACCCGGGCGCGCGCCGTGTGGCGGAGTTCGCGACGCTCAACGCCAACTACCTCATGCACGAGCTCGCAGAGGCTGGTTTCGATCTCGCGTTCCCGCGGCGGCGCGCGAGCCACGAATTCATCGTCACGCTCAAGCGCCTGAAGGAGCGTACCGCAGTGAGCGCGATGGACTTCGCGAAGCGTCTGCTCGACAAGGGCTGTTACGCCCCGACTACGTACTTTCCGCTGCTGGTGCCCGAGTGCCTGCTGATCGAGCCGACCGAGACCGAATCGAAGCAGACGCTCGACGCTTTCGTCGGCGCGATGAAGGAGATCCTGCACGAGGCCGAGACCGACCCGCAGCTCGTCAAGAGCGCGCCGCATACGCTGCCGGTGCGGCGGTTGGATGAAGTGCGCGCCGCGCGCGAGCTGGATCTCGCCTGGACAAAGGGTCGATCTTCTCCCGCAACGACGCAGCTCCGCCTGGCGAATTCCAGGCCGGAGAATTGAGCCCGACCCTTTTTTCGCAAGGAAGCGATTCCAAGTGCGCACCCTGATCTGCGGCTCGATGGCGTACGACACCATCATGGTGTTCCACGACCGATTCAAGAATCACATCCTGCCCGAGAAGATTCATATCCTGAATGTCGCTTTCCTCGTCCCGGACATGCGCCGCGAGTTCGGTGGCTGCGCCGGCAACATCGCCTACAGTCTCGCCATGCTGGCGGGCGATCCCGTCATCATGGCGACGGTGGGTGGCGACGCGCAGCCCTATTTCGAGCGCCTGGCGCAGCTCAGTCTCGATGCCGCGCACGTGCGCCGCGTCGACGAGACCTTTACCGCGCAAGCTTTCATCACCACCGACCTCGACGACAACCAGATCACGGCGTTTCATCCGGGTGCGATGAACTTTTCGCACCTGAATAGCGTGCATGATGCCGGCGGCATCGTGCTCGGCATCGTCGCGCCGGACGGTCGCGACGGAATGCTGCAGCACGCACGCGAGTTCGCGCATGCCGGGGTTCCGTTCATCTTCGATCCGGGCCAGGGCCTGCCGATGTTCAACGGCGAGGAGTTGATCGCGTTCATCGATCAGGCCGCATACGTGACGGTGAACGACTACGAGGGGCAGCTTCTGCAGGAGCGCACGGGCGTCGCGCTGGAATCGCTCGCCCGACGCGTGCGGGCGCTGATCGTCACGCGCGGCGCCGAGGGCTCCATCGTCTACTGCCGCGGGCGAGCGATCGCGATTCCGAGCGTCAAACCGGCCGCCGTGATCGACCCGACCGGATGCGGCGACGCGTATCGCGCCGGTCTGCTATACGGCATCGCGCGCGGCATGGACTGGGAGATCAGCGCTCGCCTGGCCTCGCTCATCGGCGCGATCAAGATCGCCAGCCGCGGCGGGCAGAATCATCGCTTCGACCGCACCGAGATCGAGGTTCGCTACAAGGAGGCGTTCGGCGCTACGCCCTGGTAGCAGCGAGCGCTCCCCGCTCCCCCCGGGAAGGGAAGTGCGGCGGTTGCGAATGCCCGCGAACATCGAGATTGGCGGCAAGCACTCCCCCCGGGAGGGGTTGGGGGTGAGGGAAGACCAGCAAAGCCGTCGGGACGGGAGCGGTTCAATCGTCCGGCGCGGTCGTGCCGCGCATGCCCGCGCAGCTCACCTGAAAAATCCTGCGGTCGTGAAGCCGCAGCGCGCTGAGCGCATTGCCCCATAGGCACCCCGAATCGAGCGCGACCACGTCGTCGGCCGCGTGCAGACCCAGTGTGGACCAGTGACCGAACACGATCGGGCGGCCGGCGCTCGCCCGGTCCGGAACGGCGTACCACGGCAGGTACCCCGGCGGCAGTTGCCGCGGCGCGGACTTGTGGCGAAAGTCCATCTTGCCTTGCACCGTGCACAGCCGCAGCCGCGTCATCGCATTGATGATCACACGCAGCCGGTCGTGGCCCGCGAGTCCTTCGTCCCAATGGTCGGGTTGATTGCCGTACATGTGGCGAAGCAACTCCACGTAGCCCGGCCCGCCCAGGACATCCTCGACCTCGCGCGCGAGCGCGCGCGCCCGCTCGATGGGCCATTGCGGCAGCAGCCCCGCATGCACCATCGCCCAGCCCTCGTCGACGTGCATGAGCGGGCGGGTGCGCAAGAAGTCGAGCAACGCGGCGCGGTCGGGCGCAGCGAGAATGTCGGCCAGCGTGTCGCCGCGATGCAGGTGCGCAAAGCCGGCGGCGACCGTGAGCAGATGCAGGTCGTGATTGCCGAGCACCGTCACCGCGTTCTCGCCGAGCGACTTGACGAAGCGCAGCGCGGCGAGCGAGTCGGGGCCGCGGTTGACCAGGTCGCCGACGAACCAGAGTCGGTCACGGCCAGTATCGAAGCCGATCCGATCGAGCAGCTTTTCGAGCGCCTCGAAGCAGCCCTGGATGTCACCGATAACGTACGTCGCCATGAGCGTGCGACAACGAAAAAGGCGCAGATTCTGCGCCTTTGGGTTAGCAGACGGCAAGCGCGGTTATTTCGCCAGGCTCACCATGTAGTCAACCGCGGCCTTGACATCGGCATCGCTCAATTGCGCGGCGCCGCCCCTGGGCGGCATGGCGCCCTTGCCTTTGATGGCGATGCAGTACACAACGTCCATGCCTTCCTTGATCCGAGGCCCCC
>WYBJ01000318.1 GCA_011525945.1 Burkholderiaceae bacterium
CGGGCTCGGTGCGGGTGGGCGGCGACAAGTTCGACGAGTCGATCATCAACTACATCCGCCGCAACTACGGCATGCTGATCGGCGAGACCACGGCCGAGCTGATCAAGAAAGACATCGGCTCGGCCTTCCCCGGCTCGGAGGTGCGCGAGAAGGAAGTGAAGGGACGCAACCTCGCCGAAGGTATCCCGCGCAGCTTCACCATTTCCTCCAACGAGATTCTGGAGGCGCTGACCGAGCCGCTTAACAGCATCGTGAGCGCAGTGAAGACGGCGCTCGAGCAGTGCCCCCCGGAGTTGGCCGCGGATATTGCGGAGAAGGGTATGGTGCTCACCGGCGGCGGTGCGTTGCTGCGCGATATCGACCGCCTGCTGATGGAAGAGACGGGCCTGCCCGTCGTGGTGGCCGACGACCCGCTCACCTGCGTAGTGCGCGGGTCGGGCAAGGCGCTGGAATTGATGGACAAGATGGGCTTTCTTTTTACCAATGACTGACGCAGGCAGCCGTATGCTTGCCCAGACAGGTGATTGGTCGCATGACGCGGCCGATCGACGCGGCGAGGTGGCAGCAGGTCGTAGCGAACCCGATTAGTCATCAATAGCGCCATGGAAGCCACCCCGCCGCCCTTCTTCAAGCGCGGTCCGTCGCCGGCGTTCCGCCTCGCTGTCTTCGCCTTGCTGGCGGTCGCGACCATGGTTCTGGACGCGCGCTTCAAGTACCTCGAACCCGCGCGGCAGATTTTTTCTGTCGTACTCTATCCCTTGCAACAGCTCGTGTCCGCGCCGGTGGCTATCGTTGAGGGCGTGACCGACTTCTTTGCCGATCGGATCGAGATGCAGCGCGACAATGAACGCCTCAGAACCGAGGCACTCGCCAGCGCCTATCGGCTCGACCAATTGGAGGCGGTGAAGCGCGAGAACGCGGAGCTGCGCGCACTGCTGCAGGCGCGCGCGCGGGTCGAGACCGCCTCGGTCATGGCCGAGATCCTGTATGGCGCACGCGATCCGTTCAGCCGCACGTTCGTGGTCGACAAGGGCATCGAGGACGATGTGCGCGCCGGCGCCGCAGTGATCGACGAAGCTGGTGTAATCGGTCAGGTTACGCGGGTCTACCCGTTTCTCGCCGAGGTGACGCAGATCACCGACAAGAACCAAGCGGTGCCGGTTCGCAACGTGCGCAGCGGCCTGCGCGCGATCGTGTTCGGCAATGGGCGCGAGGGCACACTCGACCTGCGCTTCATGCCACTGAGTGCCGACGTTCAAGTGGGCGATGCGCTGGTCACTTCCGGGATCGACGGCATCTATCCCCCGGGGCTGCCGGTGGCCAAGATCATCCACATCGAGCGCAACGCCACCCTGGCATTCGCGCGTATCACGTGTGAGCCGCTGAGCGGCGTCGATCGCCGCGGCCACGTTCTCATCCTCAAGCGGGTGCACGAACTGCCCGAGCGACCCGTCCCGCCGAGCGAGACGCCGCCCGCGCGCAAGAAGGCACGGCGGGGCGCGGGATGATGCCGGCCGGGCCTCAGCAGATCCTGCTGCCGGTGACGACCGGACTGATCGTGGTCACCGTGCTCGGCGCGCTAGTCGTGAACCTTGTCCCGCTCCCGCTCAACGTGCTCGAGCTGCGGCCCGACTTCTGCGCCTTGGTGCTGGTGTACTGGGGTATCCACCAGCCGCGCCGGGTCGGCTTCTCGTTGGCCTTCGTGCTGGGTCTTGCCGTCGACATGGCCGATGCGAGCCTGCTGGGCCAGCATGCGCTTGCCTACGTGGTGCTGCTGTTCGCGGCCATCGCGCTCCACCGACGCGTGCTCAATTTCAGCCTCATCGGGCAGAGCCTGCACATCCTGCCCTTGCTGCTTGCGGGCGAGTTGTTGATGATCGGGGTGCGCCTGATCGCGGGCGACCAGCTGCCGGCGCCCGGGAATCTGCTCGGGCCGGTCGTTGGCGCGGCTCTGTGGATTCCGCTGTCAGCGCTGTTCCGGCTGCCGCGGCTACCGAAGGCCAACCCGGACCGCGTCTAGCCGCGTCTTCACACCATGCCGGTCGCCGAGATCCCAAATCCGCACCAGGAGATTCACCGCTTCCGCGGCCGGCTCCTGGTCGCCGCCTTGGTCGTGAGCGCGCTGTTTTTGGTGCTGGTGGGCCGCTTCGTGCATCTGCAAGTGCTGCAGCACGCGCACTACGACACACTGGCCGAGTCCAACCGCATCGCCATCGCGCCGGTCGTACCGAACCGTGGCCTCATCCTCGATCGCAACGGCGTCGAGCTCGCGCGCAACTATTCGGCGTATACGCTCGAGATCACGCCGGCCAAAGTGCGAAACCTGGATGCGCTCATCGACGAGCTCGCCACCGTGGTCGACATTGCACCCAAGGATCGCAAGCGCTTCCGCAAGCTCATCGACGAGAGCAAGAACTTCGAGAGTCTGCCGATTCGCAACCGCTTGAGTGACGAAGAGGTGGCGCGGTTCTCGGTCAATCGCTACCGCTTTCCGGGCGTCGAGATCAAGGCGCGGTTGTTCCGCCAATACCCGTACCGCGACCTCACCGCGCATATCATCGGCTACATCGGGCGCATCAACAGCAAGGACGTCGAAGCGCTCGAAGCCTCGGGTCAGAGCGCGAACTATCGCGGCACTGACCACATGGGGAAGATGGGTCTGGAGCAAAGCTACGAATCGAGACTGCACGGCACCACGGGATTCGAGCAGGTCGAGGTAGATGCCGGCGGGCGAGCGGTGCGCACGCTCTCGCGCACCCCGCCTGTCTCCGGCGACAACCTGGTGCTCTCGCTCGACCTCAAGCTGCAGGAGATCGCCTGGCAGGCCTTCGGCGAGCGGCGCGGCGCGCTGGTCGCCATCGAGCCCAACAGCGGCGCGGTCCTCGCCTTCGTCAGCAAGCCCGGTTTCGATCCCAATCTGTTCGTCGACGGCATCGATCCGCAGAGCTGGGATGCGCTCAACAAGTCGATCGACCGGCCGATGACCAATCGCGCGCTGCAAGGGCAGTATCCGCCGGGCTCGACCTTCAAGCCCTTCATGGCGCTCGCCGGACTCGCCCTGGGAAAGCGCAACGCGCGCTACACGATCAGCGACCCCGGCTATTTCACGCTGCCGGGCCTGAGCCATCAATACCGCGACTGGAAGAAGGGCGGCCACGGCGCGGTCGACCTGCATCGCTCGCTCGTGATCTCGTGCGACACTTATTACTACGGGCTTGCCGCCGACCTGGGCATCGACGCGATCCACGACTACATCGGCCAGTTCGGCCTGGGCGAAAAGACCGGCATCGATCTTCCCGGCGAGATGTCGGGCATCCTGCCCTCGTCGAGATGGAAGATGCGCCGCTTCCGGCAGAAGTGGTTCGCCGGCGATACCGTGTCGGTGGGCATCGGTCAGGGCTACAACATCGCCACACCTCTGCAGCTCGCCCATGCCACCGCCGCACTCGCGGCCAACGGCAAGGTTTACCGGCCGCGGATGGTGAGCCACATCGAGGAGGCGGCGAGCCGCACGCTCAAGCCCGTGGGGAGCGAACTGGTGCGCTCGATCGCCATCAAGCCCGAACACCTGCAACAGGTGCGCGCGGCCTTGGTGGATGTCACCCGACCCGGGGGTACCGCCGCACAGGCCGGCAAGGGCGCGCCCTATTCGTTCGCGGGCAAGACCGGAACGGCGCAGGTGGTTGCAATGAAGCAAGGCGAGAGCTACAACGAAAGCCGGGTACCCGAGCGCCACCGCGATCACGCCTGGTTCATCGCCTATGCGCCGGCGGAAAATCCAACCATTGCGTTGGTCGTGCTGGTGGAGAACGGCGGACACGGCAGCTCGGCTGCCGCGCCGATCGCTCGCACCGTGCTCGACTATTGGCTGCTCGGCAAGCTGCCCGACGGCGCGCAGCCCAAGTCGAACGTGAACGAGGAGCCAAGTGATTGACCAGTGGGAAGCGCGCATGATCCTGCGCCGTGCGGCTGGCATCGCGACCGCCAACGTCGACGGCCTGCTGCTCGCCATGCTCGTGCTGCCGCTCGGCATCGGCGTCACCGTTCTCTACAGCGCCTCCAACGAGAGCATGGCGCGCGTGAGCGGCCAGTTGATCAACATCGCCGTGGCATTCGCCGTCATGTGGCTGGCGGCGAAGGTACCGCCGAATCACCTCATGCGCGTTGCCTTGCCGGCTTATCTCTTCGGGCTCGCGCTGCTGGCCGGTGTGGCGTTGTTCGGAGAAGTGGCCAACGGTGCGCGCCGCTGGCTGAACATCGGCATCACCCGCATCCAACCCTCCGAGCTCATGAAGATCGCGGTGCCGATGATGCTCGCCTGGTTTTTCCATCGGTTCGAAGACCATCGCCGCGTATATCACTACGCGCTCGCGGCGATAATTCTCGCCCTGCCGGTCGGGCTTATCGTTCGCCAGCCCGATCTGGGCACGGCCATTCTGATCGCGGCGAGTGGCTTCTACGTGCTGTTCCTGGCCGGATTGTCGTGGCGCGTCATCGGCGGCCTCGCCTTGGTCGCGCTGGCGGCCGGGCCCCTTGTCTGGAACGTGATGCACGACTATCAGCGCCAGCGCATCCTCACCTTGCTCGATCCCTCGCAGGATCCGCTCGGCGCCGGTTACCACACCATCCAGTCGACCATCGCAGTCGGCTCGGGTGGGCTGGCTGGAAAAGGATGGCTCAACGGCACCCAGACCCATCTCGACTTCCTGCCCGAGCGCACCACCGACTTCATTTTTGCGGTCTACTCCGAGGAGTTCGGGCTCATCGGCAACGTTATCCTCGTGGTGCTGTTCCTTGCGCTCATCGGGCGCGGGATGATAATCACGGCCAACGCTCCGAATACTTTCTCGCGCCTGCTTGCGGGCGCCGTCACGCTCGGGTTCTTCACCTATGCGTTCGTCAACATGGGGATGGTGAGCGGAATCCTTCCGGTCGTGGGCGTGCCGCTGCCGCTGATCAGCTATGGCGGCACCTCCCTCGTGACGGTATGCTTGGGTTTCGGCATCTTGATGAGCATCCACACGCATCGCAAATTGGTGCAGACGTGATTGCCACCGTTCGCGCACCGCGGGCAGTCGCCCCTTTCAAGGCGGCAGGATCCCGCGCGGCGCGGCGCCTCTCGCGGCAGGTGGCGGCACTGGCCTGCGCGCTGGCTCTGGCCGGCTGCGGAACGTTCTCCGGTCGCCCGGGCGATCAGCCCTCGGCGCCCGGCAAGCGCGGCGGCGGTTACTATCTCGATGACGGACCTGGCGACAATCCGCCGGCCAATCTGGCCCAGATCCCCGATGCCGTACCCCGACTGGAGCCGCTCGTACGCGCCACCGCCCGGCCTTACTCCGCGTTGGGCCGTACCTATACCCCCATGACCCAGCTCGCGCCTTATCGCGCGCGTGGCGTGGCCACCTGGTATGGCCGCCGTTACCACGGCAGTCGCACCGCCTCGGGCGAGATCTACGACATGTACGCCATGACCGGTGCGCACCCCGTGCTGCCGATTCCGAGCTATGCCCGGGTCACCAATCTCGCCAACGGTCGCTCGGCGGTCGTGCGCATCAACGACCGCGGGCCTTTTCTGGACTCCCGCCTGATCGACCTCTCGTACGCAGCCGCGTACAAGCTCGACATCGTCCGAAATGGCTCTGCCCTGGTAGAAGTCGAGGCGATTGTGCCCGCGGGAGCATCGCCTGCGCCCGCCATTGCCGAAGCGCGTACTGCCGCTGCGGCGCCAGCTGCGGCGACCGACGACGCGCTGCAAACGACCGCCCTGCCCGAGTCGGCTGCAGCACAAAGCAACGGTTATTACGTCCAACTGGGCGCGTTTTCGCTGCGCGATAATGCCGAACGCTTCGCCGAGCACATGCGCGTAACGCTCGCGCCGATCGAAGCAAACCTGTCGATCGTAGCCGCGGGCAACCTGTACCGAGTCCACGCCGGACCCTATGCGAGCCGGGATGGGGCGGTCGCCGCTGCCGGGCACATCGGCCGCTCGCTCGGCGCCGCGCCAATCCTGGTGGAGCCGCGTTGATGCCTCAAATTGCAATCATCATCGATTTCGAACCGCATCCCGAAAAGCGCGAGGAATTCCTGCGTCAGTTGCGGCATGATGCGCGTGTAACGTTACGCGACGACGGCTGCCTGCGAATGGAAGTGCTGCACCCGTGCGACGGTAGCGGGCGCATCGTGCTCTCGGAGTTGTGGCGTGACGAAGATGCGATCGCGGCGCACCGCAACCGCCCCGGCCATTCGCACGCCTGGCAGGAGCCGCTGCTGCGAGCCAAGCGCGTGCTCAAGTGCCTGACTGACTGAGTGCGCAGTCCCGGGCGGGCAGTGCCCGCGCCATCCGGCCCGACTCGGGAGCTTCGCTACAGGACGTAGCGCGCCAGATCCTCGCTTTGTGCGAGATCCTGCAGGCGCTGGTCGACGTAGGCGGCATCCACCGCAAGCGTCTTGCCCTCGTGCTCGGCGGCGTTGAACGACAGCTCTTCCAGGAGTTTCTCCATGACGGTGTAGAGTCGCCGTGCGCCGATGTTTTCGGTCTTCTCATTCACCTGGAAGGCGATCTCGGCCAGCCGTCGGATGCCTTCGGCGGCGAACTCCAGGCGCACGCCTTCGGTTGCGAGCAGCGCCTGATACTGCTTGGTGAGACACGCATCGGTGTTGGTGAGAATCTGCTCGAAGTCAGTCACGCTGAGCGAGTCGAGCTCCACCCGGATAGGGAGGCGGCCCTGCAACTCGGGGATCAGGTCGGAGGGTTTGGAGAGATGGAAAGCGCCGCTCGCGATAAAGAGCACGTGATCGGTGCGCACCATACCGTACTTCGTCGTCACGGTCGTGCCCTCGACCAGCGGCAGTAGGTCGCGCTGTACGCCCTGGCGCGAGACGTCCGCGCCGTGCGTCTCGCCACGCGCGGTGATCTTGTCGATCTCGTCCAGGAACACGATGCCGTTCTGTTCCACGGTGGCGAGCGCGCGCGTCTTCAGGTCGTCATCGTTGACGAGCTTCGCCGCCTCCTCCTCGGTGAGCATCTTCATCGCATCGCGGATGCGCAGCTTGCGCATGCGCTTGCGCGATCCGGTCAGGTTCTGAAACATGCCCTGAATCTGGGAGGTCAGATCCTCCATCCCCGGCGGCGCGAGGATTTCCATCTGCGGGGCCGCGGCGGAGACCTCCAGCTCGAGTTCGCGATCGTCCAGCTCGCCTTCGCGCAGCTTCTTGCGAAACTTCTGCCGCGTCGCCGAATCGCGCTCGTCCGCAGCCCCGAAGCCGGCATCGCGTGCCGCCGGCAGCAGCGCGTCGAGAATGCGCTCCTCGGCTGCATCCTCGGCCTTGTGCCGCACCTTGCGCGTTTCCTGCTCGCGTGTCTGCTTGATCGCAATCTCGACCAGATCGCGAATGATGGTATCAACGTCGCGCCCGACATAGCCGACCTCGGTGAACTTGGTCGCTTCCACCTTGATGAAGGGCGCTTCGGCGAGCTTCGCCAGACGCCGCGCGATCTCGGTCTTGCCCACCCCGGTGGGCCCGATCATCAAGATGTTCTTGGGCGTGATCTCCTGGCGCAGGGGCTCGTCCACGCGTTGGCGTCGCCAGCGGTTGCGCAATGCGATCGCAACCGCGCGCTTCGCCGCCGCCTGACCGATGATGTGCTTGTCCAGCTCGTGAACGATTTCTTGCGGAGTCATTGCCGACATTCTCTACGCCCGATGCGCTACTCGATCGATTCGACCACGTGCTGCTGATTGGTGTAGATGCAAAGATCTCCCGCGATCGTCAGCGCGCGCCGGACAATCTCCTCGGCGGCGAGATCGGTGTTGTCGAGCAGCGCGCGCGCGGCCGCCTGCGCGTACGGTCCACCGCTGCCAATGGCGACGATGCCGTGCTCGGGCTCGAGCACGTCGCCGCTGCCGGTGATGATGAGCGAGGTCTCGCGGTCGGCAACTGCCAGCATCGCTTCCAGGCGACGCAGGATGCGATCGGTGCGCCAGTCCTTGGCGAGTTCCACCGCCGAGCGCAGCAGGTTACCTTGATGCTTTTCCAGCTTGGCCTCGAATCGTTCGAACAAAGTGAAGGCATCGGCCGTGCCGCCGGCGAATCCGCTCAGTATCCGTTCATGGTAGAGGCGGCGCACCTTGCGGGCACTCGCCTTGACCACGACGTTGCCGAGCGTGACCTGGCCGTCTCCGCCCATCGCGACACGCGCACCGCGTCGTACGCTCAAGATGGTGGTGCCGTGCAGGGCCGCGTATTGGCTCATGGTCGATGCGAGGGAACAAGACAGACGATGCCTTGGGCGGGCATCGGGCGATTATACCCGCGCGCGACGCCCGAAGATGCCTTCCCGCGCGAACATCGAGACGCGTTCGCGCGGCGCCGCGTCGCACGGCGCGACATTGCGCGACGCCGTGTCGCGCCGCGCCGGTTTAAACGATACTGCTTCGCGGCCCGGCCGGATCGCTCGCACGAACGATTCACTCGCGCGCAGATCTCCGGGAGAGACCATGCGACTGTTAAGTCGAATCGTGCCGACCGAGCGGCCCTGTCAGGAACATTCAGCAGGCCGCCAGGGCCCGCCGCAATGGCGCGAGCACCTGCGTCTGATCCAAGTCGCGCACGATGAACACTAGGCGCGTGCGCCGATCCTCGTCCGGCCAGCCCGGTAAGGTGAGCACCGGATAGAGTACATGCTGCACGATATGGATGACGCGCGGTGCGCTCTGAGCACGCACATTCACGATGCCTTTTACGCGCAGCAACTGCTCGCCGTACTGTTCGATGAGCGTCTCGAGACCGCGCCAGAGGGCCGCGCCGGAAACCGGTTCGTCCATGGTCAGCGCAAACGAGCGGATGCGCCGATCGTGCATCGGGCCGCTGCCGGGGAATACCGGCGGCTGCGCGGGTACGGGCAGATAGCGCTGCGTGTGCAGCCACCCCTCGACACGCCCGGGATCACGTCCTGCCGCATCGAAGCCGATGTCGAGGATCGAGCCCGGATCGATGTCGCCGCGGCACGATCGAAGAATGGGCGCAGCCGGATTCAGCTCGCACAGCCGCGATTCAAGGCGTTGCAGTTCGGCTTCGGCCACGATATCGACCTTGGTGACGACGATGCGATCAGCCAGCGCCGCCTGCTTGACCGATTCGAAGTGCCGGTCTAGCGTGCGTAGGCCAAGCTGACCGTCGGCCGTGGCCACGACCGCGTCGAGCCGATAGAGCGACGCCAGCACGGGCTCGGCGACCAGCGTCTGCAGGATCGGCGCCGGATCGGCCAAGCCGGTGGTTTCGATCACCACGCGCCGGAATGGCGGCACTTCCTTGCGCAAGCGCCGCGTGTAGAGCTCCTCGAGCTGCTCGGCCAGATCGTCGCGCAGCGCACAGCACAAGCAACCGCGGCCGAGCAGCACGACCGATTCCGCAACCGGGTACAGCAGATCATGGTCGAGTGCGATGTCGCCGAGCTCGTTCATCAGCACCGCCGTATCGCACAGATCCGGATGCGCAAGCAGGCGCGCGAGCAAGCTTGTCTTGCCGCTACCGAGGTAGCCGGTCAGCAGGGTGATGGGGATGGCGAAGGACATCGGGTGGCGGTGTGAAGTGTGCCGGCACTCATGCCGCGCGCACGATCAATCCCTGTCGATGAATACGCCTAAGGCGAGCGCTTCTTTCTCGCCCGCGGATGCGCTGCATCGTACACTCTCGCGAGATGCTGGAAATCGAGATGGGTGTATACCTGGGTGGTGGCGATGCTGGCGTGTCCCAACATTTCCTGCACGGCACGCAAGTCACCACTCGATTGCAGCACATGCGAAGCAAACGAATGGCGCAGCACGTGCGGATGGACGCGAGCGGCGATGCCCTGGCGCACGCCGGCGCTGCGGACCCGTCGCTGGATGCTGCGCACCGAGAGGCGCCGGCCCAGGCGGTTTACGAATACGGCTGCCGCATCTTCGCACGCGGCCTCGCACCGGCGCGCACGCCAGGCGCGCAACATGGCGAGTGCGGCGCGCCCAACCGGCACCACCCGGGTCTTGGACCCCTTGCCAAGCACGCGCACGCTCCCTTGCCCGAAATCGAGCATCGACCAGTCCAGCGCTGCCAGCTCCGAGACTCGCAGCCCGGACGAATAGAGCAGCTCCAACATTGCCCGGTCCCGAGTCGCGAAAGCGTCGTCGCCATCGATCTCGACCAGACAGCGCGCCTCGTCCGGCGACAAGGCGGCGGGCAGGCGCTTCGGGCTGCGCGGCGCACGCACGCCCGCGCATGGATCGTGCGTGCAGAGCCGCTCGCGCGCGAGGAATCGGAACAGCCCCCGCCATGCCGATAGCATGCGCGCGATGCTGCGCCCGGAAAGACCGCGGGCATGCTGCGCCGACACGATGCGGCGAATGTCGTGCGCCGACAACTGCCCGAGCGGCGTATCGGGCGCATGTATCGCCAGAATGCGGATGTCGTCGCGGTATGCCGATGCGGTGCGCGGCGAGAGCCGGCGCTCGCTCGCCAGATAGCGCAAGTAGCTCTCGACCCAGCCACGCCCGGGATTGCCACCCTGCTCCGGGTGCACGGAATCCGTCACCTCTGCGCCGCCTCGGTGCGGCCACGATCGAGCGCAGCCGCCGCAATCTCGCCCAGTCGGCGTAGGTACAAGGTACCCATCTCGGGATAGAAGCGCTGCGGATCTTCGCTCGCCAGCGCGAGCAGGCCGAATGCCTGCGTGTTGCGCAACGGGACGTAGGCGAACGAGCGCAGGTGCTGCGCGGTTTCGCCGAACCAGGCCGCGGTATCGGCCATCGCGTGCGCGCTGCAATAGGGGCCGTTCAGTGCGCACGAGAAAGCGCGCGCCTCTTCGCTCGCGGTTGCACCAACGGCTGGCGTGCCGCCGCCATATCCGTCCCAGAGCCGCACCGCTACGTGCGGGACGGAGAAGTCTTCCCGCAGGTTGAAGGCGAGTACGTGCAACACCGTGTCGACATCGCGTGCGCCGATCAGCGCAAGCGTCATCCTGTGCAGCTTTTCGGTGATCGCGTCGTTCTGCTCGCCGAATCGGATCAACTCGCCGAGTTTCGATTCCAGCCGCCGCACTTTCTCGCGCAGCGACAGGATCTGCCGTTCCGCGATCGGGATCGCGCGACCGCCGTGCGGATGGGGAATGACGACCTCGGCCAGCATTTCCGCATAATCTTCGAAGAATTCGGGATGCTGATTGAGAAATTGCGCGACTTCTTCTGCTTTCATGAGTCTCCCTTGCTCAATGGCTGGCGCCTGCCCGCTCAGCTAGATTTCGATCTCGCCTTCGAACACCGTACACGCCGGGCCCGTCATCATCACCGTGGTCGCTTCGCCGCCCCACTCGATCTCGACCTCTCCGCCGCGCATCGCCACACGCACCGGCGAAGACAGGAGCCCCCCCTGAATGCCGCAGACGACCGCGGCGCACGCACCCGTTCCGCAAGCGAGCGTCTCGCCCGCGCCACGCTCGTAAACACGCAGCCGGATCGCCTGCCGATCGAGCACCTGCATATAGCCGGCGTTGACCCGTTGCGGAAAGCGCTCATGCCGCTCGATCAGCGGCCCTTCCGATCGTACCGGTGCGCAATCCACATCCGCGACCACCTGCACCGCATGCGGGTTGCCCAGCGCAACGGCGGCAATGGTGCGATCCTGCCCGCCCACGTGCAAGTGGTAGGTCAGTTCGCGCCGCGGCGCGAGAAACGGGATTCTGGCGGGCTCGAACTCAGGCATGCCCATATCGACGCTTACCAGGTCATCGTCGCGTACGCGCGCAACGATGACCCCGGCCGTCGTACCGACGCGGATCGAGCGGCGCTGCGTGAGCCCCTTGTCGAGCACGAAACGCGCGAAACAGCGCGCGCCATTGCCGCAGTTCTCCACCTCGCCGCCGTCGGCATTGAAGATCCGGTAGTGAAAATCGGTCCGAGCGCTGCGCGCCGGCTCAACGATCAGAATCTGGTCGCAACCGACGCCGAAGCGGCGATCAGCGAGGCGACGCACCAAGTCCGGATCGAGCGCGACCGCCTCGCGCGTGGCATCGATGACAACGAAGTCGTTGCCCAGACCCTGCATTTTGGTGAAGCGCAATCTCACCTCAGAGGCTTCCCGTCCGCTGGCTCGCACTGCCGGCATTCACGGCTCGACCACCATGAGATAGTCGTCCATCACGAACCCGGCGCCGATTTCGGTCACCATCGACCGCTCGATCCGAAACCCCCAACGCCGGTATGCCGCGATCGCGCTCGCATTACGCTTGTTCACCGCGAGAACGAGCCGCCGGCATCCGAGGTTGCGCGCCCGCGCGCGTACGCTTTGCAGCAATTGCGACCCGATTCCCGTTGCCTGTCGCGCGGGATCGACGTAGAGTTTGTCGAGCTTCAGCTCACCTGGCTCGGTCGTGAGCAGGCACGACGAGAAGCCGACCGGTTGACCGTTGAGCGTCGCCAACTCCCACCACACATCGTCGCGCCCGAGCTCGGCCCGCACCAGTTCGGGCCGGTAGCGCTGCTCGAGCATGTATTCTATCTGCGCGTTCGTAATGATGCCCGGGTAGTGAGCAAGCCAGATCGTACGGGCAAGCTGGCCCAACGCTCCGATATCGGCCGGATCGAGCGGCCCGATCCGAAGTGGCTCAGCCCTCATAGAAGCGCTTCGTCGCGCCCGGCGGCCGGGTCTTGAACCGCTTGTGCACCCAGTAATATTGCTCGGGCATCTCGCGCACACGCGCTTCGATGAAGGCATTCATGCGCCGCGCGTCCGCGGCCAAGTCGGTGCCGGGATAATCGACCCAGGCGGGATACAGGCGCGCGACATAGCCCGCGCCACCGGGCAACTGGCGGGTGACGCAGGGCAGGACCGCAGCGCCCGAGATCGCCGCCAGGCGGCTCAGCGCCGTAACGGTAGCCGCGGGCACGCCGAAAAAAGGCACGAACACGGCATCGCGAGCGCCCAAATCCATGTCGGGCAGATAGAACAACGGCAGCCCCGAGCGCAGCGCCTTCACGATCGGCCGCACGCCATCCTGGCGGGAATAAGCGTGCCCGTCGTTGAAGCGGGTGCGGCCGTGCAACAGCATCGCGTCCAGCACGGCATTGGGCTGCTTGCTGTACATGGTGACCATGACATGGTCGAGGTGTAAGCGGATGCCGCCCATTTCGCAGCCGACAAAATGCGGCGCCAGTACGATGATCGGCCGGTGCGCAACCGCGCGCCAGTGCTCTTCACCCTCGATACGTACGAGGCGGCGCACGGCAGCGGCCGAGGACCACCACAAGATGCCGCGCTCCAGCACACTGCGGGCGAGCGCCATGAAATGACGGCGTGCGATGCGTTCGCGCTCATGGGGCGGGCGCTGCGGGAAGCAAAGTGCGAGATTCGCCAGCGCCACCCGGCGGCGATGCCTGCCGAGCCGGTACAGGACGAGCCCCAGTGCGTCGCCAACGAGCGCCAATGCGCGCAGCGGCAGCAGCCTGGCAAGCCAAATGAGCGCCAGTGCGATGCGCGCGCTCATGGTTCGATCGATACGCCATCGGTTCGCGCGGCCGCGGCGGCACGCGGCACCTTGTATCGGTCGTATCCCCACAGATACTGCTCCGGGCACACGACGATGGCGCGCTCGACCGCACGATTGAGCTCGGCCTCGTCGTGTGCCCGATCGGACAACTGCTCGATGTGCAGGCGGTAGCCGCGGCCCTTGGGCAATCGCTCGGCGAATACCATGAAGGCGGCCGCCCCGGTGGCGCGCCGCAGACCGCCCGTGAGGGTCATGGTCCAAGCCGGACGGCCGAAGAACGGCGCCCAGACGCCATCGCCGAACCGAGGTACCTGATCGGGCAGCATGCCAACTGCCTCGCCCTTGCGCAATGCACGCAGCAGCTTCCGCACGCCGGACAGATCGGTCGTTGCAAGCTTGGTCGTGCCGCGTTTGCGGCCCCTTATCATGATTCCTTCCAGCCAGCGCACGCGCGGAGGCCGGTAGAGCACGGTGAGCGGGAGCTTTTGCCCGAAATAAAATCCGGCAATCTCGAAACACCCGAGATGCGGCGTAAGCAGCATGATCCCGCGTCCGGACTCGCGCGCCTCTTCGATCAAGTGGTAGTTTCTCACCTCGCGCAGATACGCCATGGCTCGCGGCGGCGGTTTCAGCCAGATCGCCGGTACTTCGAGCGTGCCCTTGCCGGCCTCGGCAATGGCGCGACGGCGCAGACGCCGGTAGTCGGCCTCGTGCGAAAACAGACCGCTTTGCCTCAAGTTCTGATCCAGGCGTGTCGAATAGCGCGGCGAGAGCAGGTAGACGAGCCATCCCACGCCGGCCCCGAACACATGCAGCCATCGCAGCGGCAGCCATGCCAAGGGCCGCAACACGATCTCAAGCATCGGGACTGTCATCCATTGACCGGCCGACAAGCCACTGACAAAACCGTCAGCCGAAACACCGGATACGAGGGGTGCGAGCCGTAAAGCAGACCTGCCCGCCAGCCTCCCCGGCCTCGCGTCTTATTCCCTGCCGCACGTAATTTCCTTTTGCTATTCTATGGGGCTTTGAGCTCGCAGGGAGTGTCCGTCTCATGAACGAGTTTCTCTTTACGTCCGAATCCGTGTCCGAAGGTCATCCCGACAAGGTCGCGGATCAGATCTCCGACACGGTCCTCGATGCGATCCTCGCCCAGGACAAGCACGGCCGGGTGGCGGCCGAAACCTTGGTGTGTACGGGGCTGGTCGCAATGGCGGGACAGATCACCACGCGTGCCGCCGTCGACTATGGCGAGCTCGCACGCAACGTGATCAAGCGCATCGGCTACGACAGCTCGGACATCGGTTTCGACTACAAGACCTGCGCAGTGGTGACAGCGTTCGATCGCCAGTCGCCCGATATCGCGCAGGGCGTGGACGAGGGCAAGGGCCTGGACCTCGAACAGGGCGCGGGCGACCAGGGCCTCATGTACGGCTACGCCTGCGACGAGACGGCGCAGCTGATGCCGCTGCCGATCTTCTATGCGCACCGGCTGATGGAACGCCACGCGGAGCTTCGCAAGGACGGTCGGCTGCCGTGGTTGCGCCCGGACGCGAAATCGCAAGTGAGCGTGCGCTACGTCAACAACCGGCCGATTCACGTCGAAACCATCGTCGTTTCCACCCAGCATCACCCCGACATATCCCACGCCCAGATCACCGAGGCGGTGGTGGAAGAGATCGTAAAGCCTGTTTTTCCCAAGGGCGTGCTGTCGGATAACACCAAGTTCCTGATCAATCCGACAGGCCGCTTTGTCATCGGCGGGCCGATGGGAGATACCGGGCTCACCGGGCGCAAGATCATCGTCGACACCTACGGCGGCTCGGCCCGCCACGGCGGCGGCGCTTTTTCCGGCAAAGATCCCTCCAAGGTGGATCGCTCGGCGGCCTACGCTGCACGCTACGTGGCCAAGAACATCGTCGCCGCCAAGCTCGCAGACCGCTGTGAAGTGCAGGTGGCCTACGCGATCGGCGTTGCGAGACCGGTAAGCCTCATGGTGGATACGTTCGGCACCGGCAAGATTCCCGACGACAAGATCGCCAAGCTGATCGAAAAGCACTTCGACTTGCGCCCCAAGGGCATTATCGCCGCTCTCGACATGCTGCGGCCCATCTACGGCAAGACCGCCGCTTACGGCCACTTCGGCCGCGACGAGCCGGAGTTCACCTGGGAGGTAACCGACAAGGCCGAAGCGCTCATGCTCGATGCCGGCGTCAAGAGCTGAGCGCAAGTCGCACCCTTCTCGTTCCCGCCCCGCCCGAGGGGCGCTGCGACCGCGCGACCTGATATCGGCGCGTGCGGCCAGGCTTGGGCGGTCGGATCCCGCTGCAACCGCGCCCATTCATCGGTATTGAATGGAGGCTCGACCATGAACATCCCCAATTCCGTCGCACAGCCCGACTACGTCGTGAAGGACATCGGCCTCGCCGACTGGGGTCGCAAGGAGATCGGCATCGCCGAGACCGAAATGCCCGGTCTGATGGCGATCGTCGAGGATTACGCGGCGCGCCAGCCGCTCAAGGGAGCGCGCATCACCGGGTCGCTGCACATGACCATTCAGACCGCGGTTCTGATCGAGACCCTGGTCAAGCTGGGCGCCGAACTGCGCTGGGCGTCGTGCAACATCTTTTCCACCCAGGACCACGCGGCGGCGGCGATCGCGGCGGCCGGCATCCCGGTGTTCGCGTACAAGGGCGAATCGCTCAACGAGTACTGGGATTACACCCACCGCATCCTCGATTGGCCCGACGGCAACGGCCCCAACATGATCCTGGACGACGGTGGCGACGCGACGCTTCTCGTCACACTCGGCGCGCGCGCGGAGCGGGATGCGACCCTGATCGCGCGGCCGAGCAACGAGGAGGAAGAGATTCTTTACGCGGCGATCCGCAAGCGGCTCGCCGAGCAACCCGGCTGGTATTCGCGCATCCAGGCGAACATCCGCGGCGTCACCGAGGAAACCACCACGGGCGTGCACCGGCTCTATCTGATGGAAAAGGACGGGCGCCTGCCATTTCCGGCCATCAACGTGAACGACTCGGTCACGAAGTCCAAGTTCGACAACCTGTACGGTTGCCGCGAGTCGCTGGTCGACGGCATCAAGCGCGCAACCGACGTGATGATCGCCGGCAAGATCGCGATGATCGCTGGCTACGGTGATGTGGGCAAAGGTTGCGTACAGGCGCTCAAAGGCCTCGGCGCGACGGTGTGGGTTAGCGAAATCGACCCGATCTGCGCCCTGCAGGCGGCGATGGAAGGCCATCGTGTGGTGACGATGGATTATGCTTGCGACAAGGCCGACATCTTCGTCACCTCGACCGGCAACGTGCACGTGATCGACCACGGCCACATGCAGCGCATGAAGCACAATGCCATCGTGTGCAACATCGGCCACTTCGATTCCGAGATCGACATCGCCAGTCTGCGCCGGTACCCGTGGGAAAACATCAAGCCGCAGGTCGATCACGTCATCTGGCCGGACGGCAAGCGCATCATCGTTCTGGCCGAAGGGCGGTTGGTGAACCTGGGCTGCGCCACCGGCCACCCGAGCTTCGTCATGTCGAGCTCGTTCAGCAACCAGGTGCTGGCGCAGATCGAACTCTTCACCGATTACGCGAAGTACGACAAAAAGGTCTACGTGCTGCCGAAGAAGCTCGACGAGCATGTCGCACGACTGCACCTGCGCAAGCTCGGCGCCGAGCTCACCCGGCTCAACGAGGCGCAGTGCCGCTATATCGGGGTGGACATCGATGGGCCCTACAAGCCGGATCACTATCGATATTAGCGATTTCAGCGATTTCCCGATCGCTTGGCGGAACGTCGATCGATGTCCATCGCGCGTACTTTCAGCTTCGAGTTCTTCCCGCCCAATACACCGGAGGGACGCGAAAAGCTGCGCGCCACCACGCGCCAGCTCGCCCAGCTCGCGCCGAAGTTCTTTTCGGTGACCTACGGCGCCGGCGGCTCCACGCGCGATCGCACGCTCGAAACCGTGCTCGACATCCAGGCGAGCGGCAGTGCCGCCGCGCCCCACGTGTCGTGCATCGCATCGAGCCGCGAAAGCATCCGTGAGACGCTCGCACGCTATCGCGACGCCGGCATCGAGCACCTGATCGCACTGCGCGGCGATCTGCCCTCAGGGCTCGCCACTGCGGGCGAGTTCCGCTATGCCTTCGAGCTGGTGGAATTCGTCCGGCACGAATACGGCCAGCAGTTCTTCATCGAAGTCGCGGCCTATCCCGAATACCACCCGCAGGCGCGCAACGCGCTGGAAGACCTGCGCAACTTCAAGCGCAAGATCGACGCCGGCGCCGACTCGGCGATCACGCAATACTTCTACAATCCCGACTGCTATTTCCACTTCGTCGACCAGTGCGCAGCGATGGGGATCGACATTCCGATCGTACCGGGCATCATGCCGATCCACCGCTTCTCGCAGCTCGCGCGCTTTTCCGACGCCTGCGGCGCGGAGATCCCGCGCTGGATCCGCAACAAGCTGCAGGCCTACGGTGACGACGTCGATGCGGTGCGTGCCTTTGGTCTGGACGTCGTTACGGCGCTATGCGACCGGCTGCTCGAGCAAGGCGCTCCGGGGCTGCATTTCTACACGCTCAACCAGGCAGGGGCGGTGACGACGATCTGGCAGCGGCTCGGGTTGTAGGACCGCGTGCCGTCGCCACCCGGTTGCGGCCGCTGCGCTTGGCGGTATACAAGGCAGAATCGGCGCGACCCACCAGATCGCGCGCCCGGGCATCGATGTCGGCGCCGCGCAATTCCTCCATCAGAGTGGCGATGCCGACCGAGATCGTCACATCGAGCTGCGTGGCATCCGGCAGCTTGAACGCTTGGCCGGCGATCCGCTCGCGGATGCGCTCGGCGATGGCACGGGCCGCAATCACGTTGGTCTGGACAAGCAGCACCGCGAACTCCTCGCCGCCATAGCGCGCCATCGCATCGGACAGCCGTAGCTGGTCCTTGATCTGCTCGGCGACCTCGCGCAGAACCGCATCGCCGATCAGATGGCCGTACCGATCGTTCACGCTCTTGAAGTGATCCAGATCGACCAGCAGGCAAGACAACGGCGAGCCCTTGCGCAACGCCCGGTCGACCTCCTCGCGCAGCCGCTGCTCGAAATAGCGACGGTTGTGCACGCCGGTGAGCGCATCGGTGAGGCCGATGTGCTTGAGCCGCTCGTTGTTGGCGACATTCTCCAGGCACACCGAGGCGACCGCCGCGAGCCACTCGATGAAGTGGGTCGCCATTCCGGGTGCGAACCGGTCGGGTCGAAGGCTCCCCAGGTTGAGGCTTCCGACCAGTTGGCCCCAGCGCGTGAGCGGCAGAATCGCCACGCTCGAAGGTACAGGACTCTCGGCCGGGAAGAGCACACGCTGGCGCGCGGGATCGAACGACCCGAGCACCGGCTGATTGCCCGCGCCGAACAACGCGGACAAGTAAACGTCGCGATCGAAAATGATGAGCCCGGGGAAACCCTCGGGTGCGGCTTCCGCATCCATCAACGTGCGGCGCAGATCATAGTCGGCATCGATCAAGGACAGGGTGACGACATCGAGCTCGAAAGCGTCGCGGTAGTCTTCCAGGATCGCCTCGATCAGCTCCTTGAAGCTGACGATGCCGATCAGGCGCAGCTCCACCTTCTGGAAGCGTGCGAGCACGCGCTCGTTGTAACGCGCGCGCTCCATGAGCTCGGCCAGTCGGCGCCGCAGCTCCACGTTCTCGCGCTGGAGCTCGTCGGCTGGCATGTGATCGGGTGGGCACAAGGTCGTCCGATTGTACCTGCGACCGAGGGCTGCGTAGCCGAATATGTGCTCGTCGCGGGCCGCGCCGGCGCGGCCCGAGATGCACGGACTTGGCCGGCGCCGGACCGCCCGCTACGCGGCGCGCGCTTGGCCCTTCTTCTTCGCCTGTGCCGCGCGCGCATGCTGAGACGCATAGGCGGCGTGCGCGGCCGCCTCGGCATCGCCGACATGAACCGCGACACCCAGGTCGGAGAGCACCGAGCCGAGCGCCGCGAGGCATAGCATCACGTTATCGGCGCGGCACGAATAACCCATCATGCCGAAACGCCAGATCTTACCGGCCAGGGGACCCAGACCCGCGCCGATCTCGAGCCCGAACTCGTTCAGAAGCCTGCGCCGCACTTCCGCCTCGTCAGCGCCTTGCGCGCAAAACACGGCGTTCATCTGCGGCAGCTGATACTCGTCCTTGACGAGGTAACGCAGGCCGAGCGACTCGAGCCCGGCCTTGAGCGCCAGATGATGGCGATGATGGCGCGCCCAGCAGTTCTCCAGCCCTTCCTCGCGCAGGAGTAGCAGCGCCTCGTGTAGTGCAAACAGTGCATTGGTCGGCGCGGTGTGGTGGTAGGTGCGCTGGCTCGCGCCCCAGTACCCGAGCAGCAGGTTCATGTCCATGAACCAGCTCTTGATCTTGTCCTTGCGCGCCTTCACGTAATCGACCACGCGTTCGGAGAACGACACCGGCGACAATCCCGGCGTGCACGACAGGCACTTCTGGCTCGCGGAGTAGATCGCATCGATGCCCCATTCGTCGACCAGGACCGGCGTGCCGCCCAGCGAGGTCACGGCATCGACGATGACGAGCGCCCCGTAGCGATGCGCGATCTCGGTCAGCAACTTGGCATCGGATTGGCAGCCGGTCGAGGTCTCGGCGTGCACGAAGGCCACCACGCGCACGTCGCGATTGCTCTTGAGCGCGTCCTCGAGCTTCTGCGGATCGACCGGATCGCCCCAGGTCTCGTCGATGACGATCGGGTGGCCGCCGCAGCGCTCGACGTTCTCGATCATGCGAGCGCCGAAGACGCCATTGCGGCACACCAGCACCTTGTCCCCGGGGGCGACCATGTTGACGAAGCAGAATTCCATGCCGACCGAGCCGGGTCCGGAGATCGGGAAAGTGAGCGCGTTCTTCGTCTGGTAGACGTAGCGCAGGAGCGTCTTCAACTCCTCCATCATGTCGACGAAGATCGGATCGAGATATCCGATTGCGGGTTGGCTCATGGTCGTGAGAACCCGCGGATGGATCTCGGTCGGCCCGGGCCCCATGAGCGTGCGTTGCGGCGGGTGGAAGGAATGGATGCGTTTCGCGGGGGCGTAGTTGTTCATGCTTTCGTTCCCTGGCAGGGGCGACCCGAACAGGCTCTCGCCGTCGGGTCGCGATTTCAACTTGAGCGGTTTGCGCACGGTTGCCTCGTTCAGGATCTCCGCCGCAGTGATCTCGCCGCCGGTGAGCTGCTCGATCTCCATCGCCCAGCGCGCCGGCACGTAACCGACCTTGATCCAGTTGCTGACCACAGCACGATCGACGCTCAAGCGCCGCGCCAACTCGGCTTGGCTGCCGAAAAGCTCGACCAGACGGCCGGCACAGTTCATTTTGAGCTTCACTCGACGGGACGCCGCAAAGGTAGCATGTCAAATTTAATTTGACAATGCAGTAATTCATCACCCTCGCGGCGCGATTTCGGCGGCCCGATCCGGGTCATCCGCAAGCCTGCTGGCCTGCGAGGCGGCTTGGCGGCCGATCCGGCGCGGCAGCCGTGATAGCATTTGCCGCTACCTTCCTGCGACTTCACCCGGTATCGGTTCCGTTTCCGCCGAAGCCGACGAGGGTGCGGCCACAACGCAAGTAGCGAGCCAGTCGATGCCCGACACCGAATCGAAGTCCTCGACCATCGCGAAACGTATCGCACCGCACGAACGGCTCATCCTGCCCTTGGACGTGCCCGACAATGCGGCCGCATTGGCCCTGGTGCAGCAACTCGGCGATGCGGTCACCTTCTACAAGGTCGGGCTGGAGCTCATCATCGGCGGCGAATTCACCCGACTGGTCGACGAGCTCTTGCGGCGCGGCAAGAAAGTCATGCTGGACGGCAAGTTTTTCGACGTGCCTGAAACCGTAAGAGCGGCCGTTCGCCAGGCGGGGAAACACGACGTCACGTTCGTTACGGTACATGGCAACGACGAGATGCTGCGCGCTGCCGTGGCGGAGAAAAAAGGCGGTATGCGGATCCTCGCCGTGACGGTTCTCACCAGTCTCGACGACGCCGACCTGAGAGACCTTGGATTCCAGGTCGATGTGCCGACTCTGGTGCGCTCGCGCGCCAGACGCGCGCTCGAGCTCGGCTGTGACGGTGTCGTATGCTCGGGGCAGGAAGCCGAGGATCTTCGGCAGCGCACGGGGAATCAGTTCCTGATCGTGACCCCCGGCATTCGCCCGGTCAAGAACGTGGATGATCAGAAGCGAACGGTCGACGTGGAAGAGGCATTTCAGATGGGCGCCGACTATATCGTCGTGGGGCGCCCAATTCGCGCCGCGGCAGACCCGAAGCAGGCGGCCGAGTCGGTGCAGGCGAGAATCGCCAGGATATTCGCCTGATCCCGCGCGGCGAGCCGCTACAACACGAGGCTACGCCCACCGTCGACCGCGAGCACCTGCCCGGTAACGAAAGGCGCCTCGGCGATGAGATAGTGCACCGCGGCCGCAATGTCCTCGGGTGAACCGATCCGACCCATCGGAGTGCGGCGCAGAATCTCTTTTTGCAGCTTCGGCACGGCGAGCGTACCCTTTTCCGGCCAGGCGATCGCACCGGGCGCGACTGCGTTCACGCGCACATGCGGTGCGAGCTCCAGTGCAAGGGCGCGCGTCAGCGCTACCAGTCCCGCCTTGGCAACGCTGTACACCAAGTGACCTTCGAGCGGGCGCTCGGCGTGCACGTCCGCGATGTTGACGACGGCGCCGCGTCGGCGCGTGAGCTCGGCGCATGCGGCCCGCACCAGGAACAGCGGCGCCTGCAAATTGGTGCCGACGAGATCATTCCATTGCTGCCAGCCGATGTCCGCAAGCGGCGTGGGATAGAAGCTCGATGCATTGTTGACGAGCGCATCGAGCCGGCCGAATCGCGCGATCGCGTTCGTCACGAGCGTGCCGAGCGCATCGACGTCGAGCAGATCGGCGCACACGCACGCTACCGAACCGGGCCGGGCGGCCTCGAGCCGGCGTTCGAGGCGCATGGCGTGCGAACGCGACGTGCGATAATGAATCACGACATCCGCGCCGGCCGCGTGCAGGCGCCTGCAAATCGACGCGCCTACACGACGAGCGCCGCCGGTGACAAGCACGACCCTGCCCGTCAATCCGCTCATGTCATTTGCATGACGCATCGCTTGCATGGTGACATCGATTCTACCCGAAGCACGATGAGCGCCCCGTCCTGGCCGTTGCCGCCGCACCTGCCGCAGCCCGACCGGGCGGCCACCGCACGCAGCCGCATGCTGCGTGAGCGCGTGTTGAGCGAGATCGCGCGCGACGGATTTCTGCCGTTCACGCGCTTCATGGAGCTTGCACTCTACGCCCCGGGGCTGGGTTATTACGCGAGCGGTGCGCCCAAGCTCGGATCGGTCGGCGATTTCGTCACCGCCCCCGAAATCACGGCGTCGTTCGGCGCCGCACTCGCCGCCCAGCTCGCTGAGCTGATCGCGGCCGGATGCGAAGACATCGTCGAGCTCGGCGCCGGCAACGGCACGCTCGCCACCGACATCCTGAACGAGCTCGAGCGGCGCGACTGCCTGCCTCGCCGCTACGACATCCTGGAGGTTTCTGCCGCAATGGCGAAGCGGCAGCGTGCGACACTCCAGGCGGGCGTGCCTCACTTGCTCGATCGCGTGCGTTGGATCGCGCGCCTGCCGGAGCGCATCCGCGGCGTGGTGCTCGGCAACGAAGTGCTCGATGCCATGCCGGCGGCGCTGGTCGCACACCGCGACGGCGAACTCGTTGAGCTCGGTGTGGCGCGCGTATCGCCCGATAGCGACGAGCTCGCGTGGACGAGCCGTCCCGCCAGCGGTGAAGTGCTGCGGGCTGCGCAAGCCCTGCGGTTGCCGCAGGACTATACGACCGAGTTGCACCTGGCAGCGCGCGGGCTCGTGCGCGCCTTGGGCGAGGCGCTCGAGCACGGCGTGGTGCTGCTGCTCGACTACGGCTTCGCGCATCACGAGTACTACCACCCGCAGCGCAACCGCGGCACGCTCATGTGCCACTATCGCCACTATGCCCACGACGATCCGCTCGCGCTCATCGGCTTGCAGGACATCAGCGTGCACGTCGATTTTTCCGCACTCGCCGACGCGGCGCGCGAGTCCGGGCTGAAGGTGCTCGGCTATGCCACCCAGGCGCACTTCCTGATCGATTGCGGCATCCTCGAACGGCTCGCGACCATCCCCGTCGAGGAGACCGTGCGCTATACCAAGGCTGCCGCAGGCGTGCAAAAGCTATTGAGCCCGGCGGAAATGGGCGAGTTGTTCAAGACGATCGCATTCGGTCGCGGCGTGGCGGGGCCGCTCCTCGGTTTTCGCAGCGGCGATCGGCGCGCGGCGTTATGACTGTCGAGGACCCGATATGAAAGCGATGCAGTTGGCCGCAGCGGGCGAACGCCTTGCCTTGGTCGATATTCCCGTCCCCGAGCCCGCGGCTGGCCAACTGCTCGTGCGCGTGCGCGCTTGCGGCGTCTGCCGCACCGATCTGCACGTGACCGACGGCGAGCTCACCGGCGGCAAGATGCCGATCGTACCCGGTCACGAAATCGTGGGCGAGGTGGTGGCATGCGGGGCCGGAGCCGAGCGCTTCGCGCTCGGTGGGCGCGTCGGCATTCCGTGGCTCGGTGCAAGCTGCGGGCACTGCGCCTTCTGCCGCTCGGGGCGAGAGAATCTCTGTCGTGCCGCGCGTTTCACCGGTTATCACATCGACGGCGGCTATGCCGAATATGCGTGCGCCGACGTACGCTTCTGCTTTGCCTTGCCCGATGCGTATAGCGACATCGAAGCCGCACCCTTGCTGTGTGCGGGACTGATCGGATATCGCGCGCTCGCGATGGCCGGGGACGCGGCGGTGATCGGCATCTATGGCTTTGGCGCCGCAGCGCATATCGTCGCCCAGGTGGCACGCCACCAAGGGCGCACGCTCTATGCATTCACGCGTCCGGGCGATACCCAGGCGCAGCGCTTTGCGCTGAGCCTGGGGGCGGCGTGGAGCGGCGATTCCGGCCAGGAACCGCCGAGCCCCCTCGATGCCGCGATCATCTTCGCCCCGGTAGGCGCCCTGGTTCCGGCGGCGCTGCGCGCCACGGCGCCTGGCGGCACCGTCGTATGCGCCGGCATCCATATGAGCGACATTCCGTCCTTTCCGTACCGCATCCTGTGGGAGGAGCGCACCATCCGTTCGGTGGCGAACCTGACACGCATCGACGGCGAGGCGTTTCTCGCGTTGGCCCCCAAGGTGCCCGTACGAACCGAGGTGCAGGTCTTCGCCCTGGCGCAGGCGAACGAGGCGCTGGACCGACTGCGCGGCGGGCGCATCACGGGTGCGGCCGTGCTGGTGAACGGCTGCTGATCGCGGATTGCGGTTGCATCCGTTTTTCTTTCGCGACCGACCGGACGCGAAAGCCGACGGTTTCCAGGCCGCAGGTCGTGATACGCGCGTCGTTACAGTTCCTCAGGTGCGATCAGGGAGCGCACGGGCCGCGACTGCCATTACAATGCTCCCAGCCACCGGCTGATGCCCGATCAAGGAGGGAAACGTCATGGATCTGCGCTTCACGCCCGAGGAGCTCGCATTTCGCGACGAGGTGCGCGCGTTTTTCCGTAGCGCGCTCCCAGCCGACATCCGCCGCAAGACCGAGCTGGGCCAGCGCCTGTCGAAGGAAGATACGGTCAGATGGCAGCGTATCCTGAATGCCAAGGGCTGGGCGGTGCCGCACTGGTCGGTCGAATGGGGCGGAACCGACTGGGGGCCGGTCAAGAACTACATCTTCCGCGAGGAGATGCAACTCGCGCCCGCGCCCGATCCACTGTCGTTCAACGTAAGCATGGTCGGGCCGGTGCTGATCGCCTTCGGCAGCGAAGCGCAGAAGCGGCACTTCCTGCCGCGCGTCGCCAATCTCGACTACTGGTTCTGCCAGGGTTTCTCCGAGCCCGGCGCCGGCTCCGATCTCGCGTCCTTGCGCACGTCGGCGCGCCGTGAAGGCGACGACTACGTCGTCAACGGACAGAAGATCTGGACCTCGCGCGCGCATCATGCCGATTGGATGTTCTGTCTCGTGCGCACCGACCCGAGCGCCAAGCCGCAGGCCGGTATCAGCTACCTTTTGATCGACATGAAGGCGCCGGGCCTCACGGTGCGGCCGATTTCGACCATCGACGGCGAGCATCATTTCAACGAGGTATTCTTCGACGAGGTGCGGGTGCCCGTGGCCAATCGCGTCGGCGAAGAAAACAAGGGCTGGACCTACGCGAAGTTCCTGCTCGGTAACGAACGCACCGGCATCGCGCGTGTAGGCGCCTCCAAATTCCGCATCCAGCGAGCGAAAGCACTTGCTCGCACCGTCATGGTCGGTGCGACGCCGCTTGCCGATACGGCGCGCTTCCGCGAGAAGGTCGCGGCCATCGAGGTGCAATTGAAAGCGCTCGAGATCACGCAGATGCGCGTGGTCTGCAACGCGCGCAGGCTTGCACCCGGGGTGCAGGACCCGGCCTCGTCGGTGCTCAAGCTCAAGGGCACCGAGCTGCAGCAGGCCACGACCGAGATCCTGATGGAGGTTGCCGGCCCCGATGCGCTCGCGCTGCAGCCCGAGCACCTCTGGGGCAGCGCGACCGAGGCGCCGATCGGCCCGGAGTGGGCGCCGATGATCGCGCCGGATTATTTCTACACGCGCGCCGCCTCGATCTACGGCGGCTCCAACGAAATTCAGCGCAACGTCATCGCCAAGCGTCTGCTCGGGCTATAGGACAAGCGAAGCAGGGAGAAATCGCATGGACTTCGATCTGAGCGAAGAACAGCGCATGCTCGAGCAAAGCGTCGGGCGCTTGATTGCCGAACACTATAGCTTCGAGCAGCGCAAGCGCTACATGCAGGAGCCGGCGGGCTTCAGTCGCGACCTATGGCGCCGGTACGCCGAGATGGGTCTGCTGGGATTGCCGTTCGACGAACGCCACGGCGGCGCCAACGCCGGCCCGATCGAAACCATGATCGTGATGGAAGCGTTCGGGCGCGGGCTCGCGTTGGAACCGTATCTGAGCACCGTGATCCTGAGCGGCGGCCTGATTCGACTCGCCGGCAGCGAGGCGCAGCGCGCCGAATTGCTGCCGCGCATTGCCGGCGGGAGCCTCCTCGCGGCCTGGGCGCACAGTGAAGCGCAATCTCGCTACGCGCTTAGCGATGTCGCCTGTACGGCGCGACGCGATGCCGATGGCTGGATCCTGGATGGCGCCAAGAGCCATGTCATGCACGGCGACAGCGCCGACCGATTGATCGTGTCCGCGCGCATCGGGGGTGAGCGCTGCGATCGGAACGGCATCGCGCTTTTTCTCGTCGATGCCGCCGCACCCGGTGTCGAACGGCGCGGCTACCCCACGCAGGACGGCCTGCGTGCGGCGCGCATCGGGCTCTCGGGCGTGCGTGTGGCCTCGCGCGATGTGCTCGGAGAGCCCGGCGAGGCTGCGCCGCTGATCGAGCGCGTCGCCGACTGCGCTCTGGCTGCGCTTGCAGCCGAAGCGCTCGGCGCCATGGCGGCGGCGCACGAAACGACGGTCGAGTACCTGAAGACGCGCAAACAGTTCGGCGTCGCCATCGGCAGCTTCCAGGCCCTGCAACATCGCGCGGTCGACATGCTGGTGGAGCTCGAACAGGCGCGCAGCATGGCGCTGTACGCGGCGATGATGGTGGACGAAGCGGACGCCGTCGAGCGCCGCAAGGCCATCTCGGCCGCGACGGTGCAGATCCGCCGCTCGGGCCGCTCCATCGGCCAGCAGGCGGTGCAGTTGCACGGCGGCATCGGCATGACACTTGAATACAAGATCGGGCATTACTTCAAGCGCTTCACCGCCATGGAGACGCTGTTCGGGGACACCGACCATCATCTCGCCGCGCTCGCCGAGGCGGGCGGATTGATCGCATCTGCCTGAACGGCCGCGTACGGCGCCGTATGGCCGATCTTCGCTCGCGCGCTTGTGCGGGGCCTTGTTCTTGGCCGCACGCGAGAAGCGCGATTCGATCTCGACGCGGCGTGCCGCCGCTCATCGGCCCTTGTAGACGGGCTTGCGCTTCTCGACGAACGCGCGGGCGCTCTCACGGAAATCCTCGGTGAGATGCAGATCGCGCGGGCGCAAGGCGTATGCGCGCACGTCGATCTCCTCCAGCGCCGAGCGGCGCGTCTCGACAATCGCGCGCACGGCGAGCGGCGGATTCCGCAGCACCTCGCGCGCGAGCTTCTGCGCCTCGGCGATATGCTCGCCCGGCTCGGCAAGACGATTGACCAGGTTGTAGCGCATGCCTTCTTCGGCCCCCCACATGCGACCGGTCATGCACACGTCGTCGGCGAAGGCCCCGGCGCCGCGCTGCGTCAGCATCATCCAGAACGGCACGCCGTTGATGCCGCGCACGACTTCGGTTACCTGGAACTTCGCGTCTTTCGCAGCCACCGTCAGATCGCAATAGAGCTGGATGCGCAAGCCCGCCCCGAGAACATAGCCATGCACTGCCGCGATCAGCGGCTTGGCCACCGGTGGCTTGAAGAACGGCGGGCGGATATCGCCTTCGCGTCCAACCGGACCACCGAGCTTTTTCATCTCCTCGACCGGGCGCAACTGGCGCTGCTTCACGTCGGCGCCGCTGCAGAACGCGCGCCCGTTGCCGCAGACGATGCCGATCATCGCCTCCTCGTCGTCGTAGAACCGGTACAAGGTCTGCGCCAACGCCTTGCTCAGATCATCCGAAAAGGCGTTCAGCTTCTCGGGTCGATTCAAGACGATATGCGCGATGGCGTCGTGGCGCCGATACTCCACCAAATCGGTCATGCGTATGAGCTCCTGAAAAATCGCATCGTCGCTTCGGCCGGGTGCCGCGTGCACCCACCTGCGGCCGCCACCGGGGGTCTGCTCCCCCACGTTTCAACTGCCAGCATGGCGGCCTGCGGCAGGGTATCTTCGCAGCGCTGCCTCGAGCAAGACCTGAACCCGGTGCGAGGCGTCAGCCGAGCGCCGAGCGGATCGCTTCGATTCGTGCTTGCCGCACACGATCCTTGATCTGTGCGCGATCCGGTGTTGCCTGCGCGATTGCGCCGGCATCGACGGCAGCGGCGGCCTCGGCAGCACGGCGCACACGCTCGGCTTGGGGGTAGGGATGCCGCTCCAGACCCTTGCGCCCGCGTGCATCGCATTCGCACGCGCGCAGCACCAGTTCCAGGCGCTCCGGACGGCGGAAAGAGTCCGCCTGCTCGAGCAACTTCAGCGCAGTCGCGGGTTTGAGCTCGAGCGCGCGGTGGACGTTCGTGTGCACGCGCGCGACGATGAGCGCAAGCTCGCGGCACGCCGCCGGTACGCGCAGGCGCTCGCACAGCCCCTCGATGAGAGGAACCGAACGCGCCTCGTGCGCGACATGCCGCGGCCATTGCTGCGGCGGTGTCAGCCCCTTGCCGAGATCGTGCACGAGCACGGCAAAGCGTACTTCCAGCGGCTCGTCGCGTCCCGCCGCGCAGTCGAGCGCGCGCAGCACATGATCACCCGTGTCGATCTCGGGATGGTGCTGCGCCGGCTGCGGCACACCGAACAGGCGATCGACTTCGGGCACGATGCGCGCGAGCGCGCCGCACGCGCGCAGCGTCTCGAACATCCACCGCGGCCGCGCACTCATGAGCCCGGCCGAGAGCTCTTGCCACACCCGCTCGGCCACCAGATGATCGACCTCGCCCTCGTCCACCATCCGGCGCATCAGCGCCATCGTTTCGGCGGCGATGTCGAAGCCCAAGCGCGCACTGAAGCGCGCGACGCGCAACACCCGCACCGGGTCCTCGACGAATGCGGGCCCGACGTGGCGCAAGATCCGGGCGGCGATGTCGGCTGCGCCGCCGAAGGGGTCGATCAAGGCGCCGTCGGGCGCGCGCGCCATGGCGTTGATGGTCAGATCGCGCCGGGCGAGATCGTCCTCGAGCGTCACATCGGGCGCGGCGTGGACCTGAAAGCCGCGATAGCCGCGCCCGCTCTTGCGCTCGGTGCGCGCGAGTGCATACTCCTCGTGCGTTTCCGGGTGCAGGAATACGGGGAAGTCGCGCCCGACCGGACGATAGCCCAGGCGGACCATTTCTTCGGGCGTGGCGCCGACCACCACGTAATCGCGATCCTTGAGCGGAAGACCGAGCAACTCGTCGCGGACCGCGCCGCCGACCGCATAGATTTTCACCGGCACGGAGCGCCAGACACTAGGCGCGATTGCGCGATGCAGTTTTCTTCCGCGCGCCGATGCGAGCGGCGACGACATGGAGGCTTCCCTCCTGCGCGGATGCGAGCACCGGCGGGTAGGCGTTCACCCGCTGCAGCAGTCGCTGTCCCGTGGTGTCGTCCACCAGGCGCGCGAGCTTGACTCCGGTGACGCGCATCAGCACGATCTCGGCAAGACTCAACACACGACAGCCCGGTTCGAGATGACCACCGAAGGCCTGTTTTCGGTCGGTCAGCACGAGGTGGCAGTGCACGTGATAGTTCGCGATGACGCCCGCCATCGCGAGGATCTCGACGCCGCGCGGGCGCGTGCGCCGGTAGAAGTTTCGAGGTGGGAAGGACGCGCCGACCGCACCGCTCACCGCGAGGTCGGTCAGGCTGCCGAAACCGGTCAGGATTACGCCGTCCCGGATCTTGCGCTGTTTGCAGATCTCCTGGATCGATTCGAGCAGGAGTTCTCCATACGCGAGCCGCGCCACGACAATCTCGCCTGCGCGCGCCCCGCCCGCCACCATGCGTTTTGCGGCCATTCTTCTACCCTCTCTTGACGTCCGATGCGCCAATGTTCGCATACGCCGTCACTCAGTCGATGCGGAACCCGAGATCCCGCAACCGCGCGCGCGTCGCCGGATCGTGTAGTAACGATCGAAACGCCCGCACGGCGGGTCGCTCGAGCCGCGTCTTGGGCACGGCGAAATCGTAGTGCTCCTCCTGCACCGCAGTGAAGCCAAGACCGTACTGCTTGGCAACGGTGTCGATCGCAAGTCCCCAGTCCGCACGACCCTGTGCGACCGCGCTGGCGACCGCGTTGTGCGACTTGGTCTGTATGCCGTACCCGGGCGGCTGCCGGCCCTCGAGCAGTCGATCGATGAGAATGCGCGTGCCGCTGCCCGCGTTGCGACTGACCAGCGTGCAGTCGGGATCGGCCAGCGCCTGCGCGATCGCCTGCGCCACGTCGCACCCCTCGAAGCGCGCATCCCCCGGCCGGAACACGATGCCCTGCATGCGCCGGTAACCGGTGATCAGCTCGAGGCTCGGATCCAGAAACGGACGGTTGTATTCGCCCGTCTTGGGGTCCATCACATGGATCCCCGCAACGTCGCACTCGCCGCGGCGCGCGGCGGCGAGCCCGCCCATGCTGCCCACGTGCAGCGCCTTCACCGCCATCCCGCGCGCCTGCAGCTCGCTCAGCAGATAGTCGAGCCCGACGCAGTGGCTGCCGATCGCAACCAGCGCCGCCGGCTGCAAACCTTCGCCCAGGAGCTGCACGTCGACCGTCGTGTCGGCATCGACTATCTCGTCGTGCTGGTCGATGGTGACGAAGCCGTCGGCGTAGCTGAAGGCGCTGACCGAGCCCGAGCCCTTGCCCATGGGATAGGCTGCGAGCCCCCGGTCGGTGTCGAACAGACTCACCAGCAGGTACTCGGTGCGCCCGCGCTCGGAATTGACCCGTAGCGGAAGCCGTGCCTCGACGCTACGTCGATGCGCTACAGGCAGGCCCGCGTACGCGCGCAGCACCGGCGCGACGAACTCGTGGAAGGTGAAAATGGCCGAGGTCGGAAAGCCCGGCAACACGACCACCGGCTTTGCGCCGCTGACGGCAAGGCAGATCGGTTTGCCCGGTTTCAAGGCCACGCCGTGGGCGACGATGCCCGGATCGGCGAGGCGGCTGACGACGCGGTAGGAGATGTCCCCCGCCCCCTTCGAGGTCCCCCCGGAAAGGATCACCATGTCGAAGCTCATGCCGTGCGCGAGCATCGCATCGAGCTTTGTCTCGTCGTCGGCGACGATGCCGAGCACATGTCCCTCGCCGCCCAGTTCCTCCACCGCTGCGGCAATGATAGCGGCGTTGGAGTCATAAACCGCTCCGGCGCGCGGCGCGCTTCCCGGTGCGATGACCTCGTTGCCGGTGGAGACGATCGCCACTCGCGGGCGACGATAGACCTCGACGTCGGCAAGCCCGATGGCGGCGAGCACACCGATTTCGCGCGACGTGAGAATCTGGCCGCGGCGCAGCACCGTCTCGCCCTTGGCGATGTCGGCGCCGGCGAAGGAGACGTTCTGACCCGGTGCGACCGAGGTGCGGCAGGCAATGCCCTCGTCGGTGGTCTCGGTGTGCTCGACCATGATGACGGCATCGGCGCCGCGCGGCAGCATGCCGCCGGTGGCGATGACACTCGCACGGCCCGCCGCGACCGACTCGAGCGGCGCGCGTCCGGGTTCCAGGATTTCCTCGTTCAGCGCGAGCGCACGCGGATCTTCTTCCATCGCACCGAAGGTATCGGTCGCGATCACGGCGAAACCGTCGACGTTCGATCGATCGAAGGCAGGCACGTCTACGCGCGAGGCCACCGTCACCGCCAGCACGCGCCGCAACGCCAGGCGCAGCGGCACGCGCTCGCTGCCCAGGGGTGCGAGGCGCAAGTGACGCTGAAAACGCGCCGTCGCCTCATCCCGGGTCACCACCTCCAGGAACTGCTCCTGGCGCGCCGCGCGCTGCGCAGCCGACGGTCTCTTCTCCTGCGTCATGGCTCCCTCAGTGTCGTGATCGCTGCGGCAGCACTCGCAATCGAGAATCGAGCAACGCGTGTCGATCTCGGGGCGCTAACCGAACGCTTCGTAGCAATAGACGCATACCTCGCTGCCCGGCGCATAGCCCTCGCTTTCCTCGGGTACGATCACGAAGCCGTCCGCGCGCGTCGTCGATGAGAGTATCGAGGCGCCGCTCAATGCCAATGGCTCGGCCTCGCCACCCGTGAGCCGCACGCGGCAGTAATCGACACGACCGACCGCCGAGGCGATCTTGCGCTTTAGCGCCGCGCGTTGCCTGCGATGCGGCCAGTCGGCCGCGCGCCCCCCGAGCAGGCGTAGCGCACGCCCAGCGAAAAAATCATACGCGCACAGGCACGAGACCGGGTTGCCGGGCAGCAGGAATACGAGCGTGTCGTTGAGCCTCCCGAACCCGGCCGGGCTCGAGGGTCGCATCGCGATGCCGTGGATCACGACCTCGCCCATCTCGGCCAATAGCCCGGGCGCGTGGTCTTCCGCGCCTACGCTCGATCCGCCCGAGATCAACACGACGTCCGCTCCCGGCGCGAGCATCGCCTCGCGAATCGCCGGACGATCGTCGCGAACGCGCAGCGCCGACTCGATGAGCGCGCCATCGCGCGCGGCCAGGGCGCGCAGCATTGGCGAGTTGGCGTCGTAAATCTGATAGATCCCCTTCGGCCCGCCGGGCGCGACCAACTCGTCTCCGCTGGCAACGATACGAACGCGCGGACGCCGGATCACGGATGCGGCATCGACTCCGACCGACGCCAGCAGCCCGACGTCCTGCGCGCGCAGCCGGCGCCCGGATTGCATGATTAGCGCACCCGCGCGCACGTCCTCGGCACGGTGGCCGACATGCTTGCCGGTGGCGAAGGGGGCGGCGACCTCCACCCGCTCATCGCACTCGCGCGCGAACTCGGCCGGCACGATCGCGTCCGCGCCTTCGGGCATCGGCGCGCCGGTCATGATGCGTATTGCCGTCCCCGGCAGCACGACGCCCTCATAGGGTCGACCCGGCAGGGCGGCGCCGCGCAGTTCGAACACGAGCGGGTTGTATTCGCCTGCACCGACGGTCTCGGCGCCGCGTAGCGCGTAGCCGTCCATCGCCGCGCGATCGAATGCCGGAACGTCCAATCCGGACGTCACATCGGCAGCGAGCACGCGGCCGTACAGATGGTCGAGCGCGACCGCCTCCGGCGCGAGCGCGCGCACGTTGCGCTCGATCCAATCGAGCGCCGTGGCGACCCGAGCGCGGCTGGAAAACCCGCGCATGCGCACGTCCGCGACAGCTGGCTGCGAGTCCCTCATGGTTGCGGCTGCACGAATGCCTCCTGCACCGATAGCAACTCGACGCTGGCGGGCTCGGTATAACCAGGCAGCGCACGCACGATGCGGCGAAACCAGCGGCTGCTCAGCGCCGCGAGCAGCATCTGCGCGGCCGGCCGCGCCGCCACATTTTCCCGCATGACCAGGAAATAGCGCTCCGATGCAAGCGGTACGAACGACAGGCCGTGCTGCGCAGCGGCCGCCTCGATGCCGAAGCCTGCGTCGGCTGCGCCGCTCGCGATCATAGCCGCCACCGCGGCATGGGTGAACTCCTCGTGCCGATAGCCATTGATCTGCGCGGGCCGTATCCGGTGGCTGGCGAGCAGGGCATCGAAGAACAGGCGCGTACCCGATCCCGCCTGCCGGTTCACGAAGCGCGCTTGCAGGCGCGCGAGATCGGCAAGCGCCGCGATCCCGGCGGGATTGCCGCTCGCGACGATCAAACCCTGGCGGCGATCGGCGAAGCGCACCAGGCGCAACGGCCGACGCCTGAGCAGCGGCAGAAACGGCTCGATCAAAGGCTGCCGGCCGGGCAGCGCCGGAACGTGGAAGCCGGCGATATCGCAGCGCCTGCGCGCCAGTGTGGCGAGCGCGTCGAGACTGCCCTGGATGCGCAGCTCGACGGCGGGACCGCCCCGCCGCGGCAGCAGCTCGGCAAGCCGACCGAGCGCGAAGTCGTGGCTGGCGCAGACGAGCAACGCGTCGCTGCTCGCATGCGCGTTGCGGGCGTACGAGCGATTGACGACCCGCGCGGCACGCAGCAGCTCGGCTTTGAGGCGTGCATCCAAGTCGCGGCTGCAAGCGACCAGCTGCTTCCCGAGCCCGGTGAGGTGCGCGCCGCGGCCACGCTCGAGTTCCACCAAGCGCGCGCCGAGCATGCTCTCGAGCCGCCCCAGCCGCTCCCACGCGTGCCGGTACGACATCCCGACCCTGCCGATCGCCTGCTTGAGGGAGCCGCGCTCATCGATTGCGCACATGAGATCGATCAGCCGAGCGTCGATTTCGACATCGTCGACAAGCCAGCGCAATCCGATGCTGAGCTTCATACGCGCGCCGCTAACGCCCGGCGCGCGCGCGGAAGCCGTCCAGCCGTCGCCGCAGCGCGGGCGAGAGATACGCGGGCACGATCGCCTCCAGCGGCGATGGCGCCCAGCGAAAGATCTCGGGCCAGCCGCATGCGCACACGTTGTCGACCGACATCGAGCGCAGGTTATCGCGCGTGAGCAGTTTCAGCGGTGAAAGCTCCAGCACCGCCGCCTGCAGATAGGACAGCGTTTTGCCCAGCCCGACGATCGGGCGCGGGTGGCCGCTCGCCCGCCCCGCGAACTCGACCAACTCGCGCAAGGTGTAGATGTTCGGCCCGCACAATTCGTAGCTCTGGCCGAACGTGGCCCGCTCGCCCAGGGCGCAACCGAACGCTCGCGCCACATCCTCCACCCACACCGGCTGAAACCTCGCTTGCGCCGAGCCGAGCGGCACGATCGGCAGGAAGCGCTGCATGCGCGCGAACACGCTGAGCAGGCTGTCGCCGCGACCGAAAATGACCGAGGGTCGGAACACCGTGACCGCGAGCGCATCGCCTGCGGCCTGCACGACGCGCGCTTCGCCCGCGGCCTTGCTGCGCTGGTATGCGCTCGGCGAATCCGCCGCGGCGCCGAGCGCGCTCATGTGCAGGAGCTGCTGGACGCCGCAGCGGCGGCAGGTTTGCGCAATCTTTGCCGCAAGCTCGACATGAACGCGCTCGAATGCGTTACGCGCGGACTCGTGCAGTATCCCGACCAGGTTGACGACCGCATCGGCACCCGCGATCACCCGCTCGAGATCGGGCGCCGAATGCACATCGGCGCGCACCACCTCCACCGTCGGCAGCACCAGCAGCTCGCGCTTGGCGCGCTCGCGATTGCGCGTGGGAACAACGACGCGGATGCCGCGCGCGCATAGCGCCTGCGCGATATGACGACCGACGAAACCCGAACCCCCGATGAGGGCGACCTGTCCGATCTCCATGTCTTGCTGTCTCAGCGATCGTGCCGCGGCGGAATGGTTCCCAGGCGCTCTTTCAGAGAAACGACACCGCGCCCGAACATGCGTGCATAGTACGCTGCATTGGTCATCACCTTTTTCACGTAGTCCCGCGTCTCGTTGAACGGGATGGTCTCGGTGTAGATCGCCGCTTCCATGGGGCCGTCGGAGCGCCATGCGCGCGCTCGACCCGGACCCGCGTTGTAGCCCGCCGAGGCCAGCACGGCCTGGTTGTCGAGCACGTCGAGGACGTGCCGCAAGTAGTATGTGCCGAGCGAAATGTTGATGTCCAGGTCGGTCACAGTCGCCGGGCGAAATCCCTTCAGACCGAGCTTGCCCGCGACCCAGCGCGCCGTCGCCGGCATGAGCTGCATGAGCCCCATCGCCCCCGCGCTCGAGCGCGCATCGGCGATGAAGCGGCTTTCCTGGCGCACGAGGCCGAACACCCAGGCCTCGTCCAAACCGTTCTCGGCCGCGTAAGCACGAAACTGCTCGCGATAAGGCGCGAGATAGCGCAATCCGAAGTCATGCACACTGCGGGTGCGCTCGGCGGTGTTGATGGCGCGATCCCATAGCTCGTTGCGGCGCGCGTACTCTGCGGTGGCGAGCAATTGCCGGTCATCGAAGTCCCTAATCGCCCACAGCCACTCGCGATTACCCTCGAAGCGAAGATTCAGCCGATAGAGGGCAAGCGCGCGTCGGATCGCGCCCATGTCGGCGATTGTCTGGATATCGGACTCCGAGGGCCGGTAAGCTTCGCTCGGCGCACCGATGGTCTCGCCAAGCTCTTCGGCCGCGAGCAGACCATAGAAGTGATGCTCGGTCGAAAGCGGAGCGAGCAACGCGTTTGCCTCGGCCTGCTTGCCCTGAACGGCGAGCGCGCGCGCTTTCCAGTAACGCCATTCGGGCTCGGCCTGGCGAGCCTCGCTCATGCTACCGACCGCGCCAAGCAGTTCGTCCCAGGCCTGCGTACGCAGCGCTGCGCGCGCCCGCCATTCGAGCTGATCGTCGTTCAGCTCGCCCGCGCGCGCAAACCAACCGAGCGCTTCCGGGTCGTGAAACAACGCAGCATAGTAGGCAAGCCGCCCCCAGACGAACTCGCGATCCTCCCGCGCGAGATCGGGGGCAAGCGTGCGGAAGCGCGCCGCCGCCTCTTGCGGCGAGGTGCGGGCGAGGCGCTGAATCGCGAACAGGACGATCTCGCGCGCGCCGTGCGCCTTGGGCGCTGCGCCCCTGGCCTCGAGGAACTTGCGCGGATTGGCTGCCGCCGCATCCAATTGTCTGGCGTTCAGGCCCGCGCGCCCCGGCAAATATCGATCGAGGCTCTTGGCGACGCTCACCTGCCCGTATTGCAAGGTGAGTCGAATACGCGCCCAGACATCGTCCGCGCTAATCGCCCCGGCTGCCAGCGCGCTCTGATACGCCGTGTTGCACGCCTCGGGCACCGCGCGACGGCTCGAAAGCCAGTGCGTGCGCACCGCTTGCAGCGCGCCGGCTTCGCCGAGGCGTATCGAGCGCTGCAGCGCGTAACAGGTGACTTCCGCGTCCTCGCTGCGCAGACCGGCTCGATCCGCATCGAACTCGTCCCATAAGCCACGCCGCGCAGCCGACTTGAGCCAGTCGTTGCGCAGGCGCTCGGCGAGCGGACCGTCGGAGAGCTGCACCATCAGCGCGCGCACGTCGTCGGCCGGCGCCTCGTCGAGCCGCTGGCGCATCTGGTAGTAGGCCACGTAGGGATAGAGCACGTGGCTGCGCAGACGCGGCTCGATCGCATCCAGACGCGCCCGGTTGCCGGTGCGGAAAGCCTCGCGCACAGCGAGGAAGTCGTCGTCGCTCTGTGCCCGAGCGGGCGCAAGCGCAAACAGCAGCGCCACGGCCAGCAGCGTGCAGACGCTCGCTCGCCGAGCGGAACGCTCAGCGCAGAAAAAGCCGATACGCAGGGTTGCGGCTCTCATCCCAGTAACGATAGCCCAGATGTTGCAGGAAGCGGCGGAACGCCGCCTGGTCCTCGCGCGGGACCTGCATGCCGACCAGGACGCGGCCATAGTCCGCACCTTGGTTGCGGTAATGAAACAGACTGATGTTCCAGCCGCCGCTCATCGCGCTCAGGAACTTCATCAGCGCGCCCGGCCGTTCGGGGAACTCGAACCGGTACAGGATCTCGTCATTCACCTCGGCCGGTGCGTGCCCGCCCACGGTATGGCGAATGTGCAGCTTCGCGAGCTCGTTATCGGACAGGTCCAGCGTCGTCAACCCGCCGCGCCGCAGCTCGGCGACAAGCTTGCCGGTCTCGGTGCGGTCGCGCACCTGCACGCCGACGAACACGTGCGCACTGCCAGGATCGGCATAACGGTAGTTGAACTCGGTGATGTTGCGCATGTCGATGCGCGCACAGAAATCGCGAAAGCTGCCCGGCCGCTCCGGGATAGTCACCGACAGCAGTGCCTCCCTGTGTTCGCCGAGCTCGGCCGCCTCGGCGACGAAGCGCAGGCGATCGAAGTTCATGTTGGCGCCGGAGGCGACCGCAACCAGGGTCTGGCCGCGCGACGATCTGCGCTCGACATAGCGTTTCGCGCCGGCGATCGACAGCGCGCCGGCCGGTTCGAGAATCGAGCGCGTATCCTGAAAGACATCCTTGATCGCCGCACAGATCTCGTCCGTATCGACCAGCACCACTTCGTCGACGAACTCGCGGCAGAGACGGAACGTCTCCCGGCCCACATTGCGCACGGCAACGCCGTCGGCGAATAGTCCCACCTGCGGCAGCCGCACGCGGCGCCCGGCCGCAAGCGATCGGTACATGGCATCGGCGTCGATCGGCTCGACCCCGATCATTCGCACCTGCGGACGCAGCCGCTTGACGTAGGCGGCGATGCCGGAGATGAGGCCACCGCCGCCGATCGGCACGAAGATCGCATCGAGCGGCCCCGCGTGCTGGCGCAGGATCTCCATGCCGATCGTACCCTGACCCGCGATGACGTCCGGATCGTCGTAGGGATGCACGAAGGTGAACCGGTTCGCGCCCGCAAGCTTGAGCGAATGCGCGTAGGCGGCATCGTAACTGTCACCGTGCAGGACGACCTGCGCGCCGCGCTCCTCAACCGCCTGCACCTTGATCTGCGGCGTGGTCACCGGCATGACGATGAGTGCCCGGCAGCCGAGTTTGCGCGCCGCAAGCGCGACGCCCTGGGCGTGATTGCCGGCCGATGCCGCGATGACGCCGCGCTCGAGCGCCGCGGCGGGCAGGCGCACCATCTTGTTGTAGGCCCCGCGCAGCTTGAACGAAAAGACCTGCTGCATGTCCTCGCGCTTGATCAGCAGCCGACTGCCGAGACGCGCGCTGAGCCCGGGCGCGGGCTCCAGCGGCGACTCTTCGGCTACGTCGTAGACACGAGCGGTGAGGATGCGTTCGAGATAGTTGTCGATCATCGGGGCAGGCGGATACGGGGCCGATCGAGGTTAGCAGGAATGCGCGGATTGTGAAAAGCCGAAGCGATCGCTATTCTTGCCGCTGATCGTTGTCAGCAAAAGTGCGCCGGCCATGATGCAGGACGAGCTGAAGCGGGCGGTGGCTGCGGCTGCCGTGCGTGAACTACCGGACGATGCCGTCATCGGCGTCGGCACGGGCTCGACCGCCAATTTCTTCATCGATGCGCTCGGCGCACACAAGCGGCGGATTCGGGCGGCGGTGGCGAGCTCGGAGGCGAGCGCGCAGCGCCTGCGCGCGGCCGGAATCGCCGTGTTGGATCTCAACAGCGTCGACGAGCTGCCGGTTTATGTCGACGGCGCCGACGAGATCGATACGAGCCTTGCGATGATCAAAGGCGGCGGCGGCGCGCTCACGCGCGAGAAAATCGTTGCCGCAGTCGCCCGGCGCTTCGTCTGCATCGCCGACGAATCCAAGCGCGTGCTGAGGCTCGGCCGCTTCCCATTGCCGATCGAAGTCATCCCGATGGCGCACGCCTATGTTGCGCGCGCGATCGCCGCGCTCGGCGGCGAGCCGCGACTGCGCGCCGGCTTCGTCACCGACAACGGCAACCTGATCCTGGACGTGCACGGGCTCGACATCGGCGAGCCTGCCCGTCTGGAGTCGGAGCTTAACCAGATCGCCGGGGTCGTGACCAACGGCTTGTTCGCGCGCCGTCCCGCCGATCTGCTGTTGCTCGGCACGCGCGCTGGCGTACGCGACTTTCGGCGCGAGGCCTGACATGAGCGCAGCAACGATTGGCGCCGATGCCTGACCAGGTGATCCTAACGCGATCCGCGGCCGCGTCATGTTAGTCCGCGCCCGAGCTGTTCCCGCCGAGGGCTAGCCCGCCATGCCGGATTTTCCGACGCTCGCTGCGGTCGATCTCGGCTCGAACAGTTTTCACCTGCAAGTCGGGCGCGTCGTGGGCGATCAGATCTACCCACTCGATGCGCTGCGCGAAGCGGTGCGCCTGGGCGCCGGTCTGGGCGAGGACAAGCGCCTCGACGATGCAACGCAGACGCGCGCCCTGGAATGTCTGACGCGCTTCGGCGAGCGGCTGCGTGGCCTGCCGCGCGGCGCGGTGCGCGCAGTCGGGACGAATGCATTGCGGATCGCGAAGAACGCAGCCGCATTCCTCGCGCGCGCGCAGCACGCGCTCGGAGTGCCGATTGAGGTCATCGCCGGACGCGAAGAGGCGCGCCTGATCTATCTCGGCGTGGTGCATTCGCTTCCCATGAGCGACCAGCACCGGCTGGTGTTCGACATCGGCGGCGGCTCGACCGAGTTCATCATCGGACGGCGCCTCAAGCCGCTCAAGCTCGACAGCCTCTACATGGGCTGCGTGAGCTGGACGCTGCGCTATTTCCCCGACGGGCAGGTCACGCGCTCGGCGCTCAAGCACGCCGAGATCGCGGCGCGTGCCGAGCTGCAGACGATGGCCGGAGACTTCGCGCGCCGGAACTGGCAGCACGCGGTCGCCTCCTCGGGCACCGCGCGCGCGCTGGCAGAAATCCTGCATGCCCAGGGGCTCGGCGATGGGACCATCAGCGCCGAGGGCATGAAGGCGTTACGCGCGCGTCTGCTCAAGGAAGGCAGCTTCGAGCGCCTGGTACCCGAAGGTCTGCGCTCGGATCGGGCCGATGTCCTGCCAGGCGGCTTTGCCATCCTGAGCGCGATCATCGATGCGCTCGATGCGGATCGGATCGAGATCAGCACCGGCGCCCTGAGGCAGGGGATTTTGTGGGATCTGCTCGGACGCGTTCATCACCACGACATGCGCGACGCCACGGTCGCGCAGTTCATGCGGCGCCATCACGTCGACGCCGCTCAGGCGAGGCGCGTGGACGTGGCTGCCGCAAGCCTGTTGCTGCAAGTGGTGGACGACGATGCGCGCGCGGAATCACTGCAGATCGCCTCCTGGGCCGCCAAGCTGCACGAGATCGGCATTTCAATAGCCTACAACGGCTACCACAAGCACTCCGCCTATATCCTGCGCAATGCCGACATGCCGGGCTTCTCACGCTCGGAGCAGGAGCGCCTCGCGCTACTCGTGCTCGCGCACCGCGGTCAGCTACGACGGCTGGAACCGCTCGTGACGAACGATGCCGATTGGCCGCTGGTCGCGGCCCTGCGCCTGGCGGTGCTGTTTCACCGCAGCCGCGGCGAGCTCGATCTGCCGGCACTCGCCTTGAATGGCCGGGGAAGGCGCTTCAGCCTCGCCGTTCCGGCCGACTGGCTGGCCGTCAACCCGCTCACCGAGACGGCGCTGCGCGAAGAGATCGGGCAATGGCGAGGCTCGGGCGGGGAGTTGCAGATCCGCCTATTCGATTCGCGGCACGGCGCCGATGCGCAGCTCAGCGCGGCCTGATTCGGTGCCCGCCCGATGCCGCCGCGCGCGGGAACGACGCGCCGCGATCTCAAACGAGCTCGGGCGCAAGCACCGCGCGCAGGACCGTGTGGCGCTCGTCGCGCGCGAACCACCAGATCGACCCCTTGCGCACGCTCCACTCGGATTCGGTACCCGTGAGCAGACGCGCGGCGGTCATGCCCAGCGTGGGCTGGTGCCCGACCACCACGACCGCATGCGCCGCGTCCGGCCAGCGAGCGGCTTCCAGGACCGAATCCGGCGTGGCCGCAAGCCCGATTTCTGCGCGCGTCGCAATTCTGCTGCCGAGCGCCGCGGCGGTCTGCTGGGTGCGCAGCGCAGGGCTTGCCAGAACGACGTACTTGGCGGGCAGATGCTGCGCAAGCCAGCGCGCCATTCGCTCGGCCTGGCGCTGCCCCTTGCTTGTGAGTACGCGCTTCTCGTCCGGATAGCCGTCCTCGGCGTCGGCATGCCGCCACAAGATGAGATCCATACGCTGCTCCTGTCGAGCGATCGCCCGAACCTAAGTAGAGTAAACGAGCCACTGCGCCGCGCGTTCGAGGTCGGGCTCGGTTCCCAACCCGGGCGTAGCGGGAAGCCGCATCACGCCGCCCGTCACGGGCGGCAGCGGCCGTGCCAGCAGGTCGCGCAGCGGATTCGGGTTACTGTCGACTTCGAGCATACCGCTGCCGCCGGCAGCCGCGAGTAGTTGCGCGGACGCCATCAGACCAATCCCGGCGCCGAGAAAATGCGGGCAATACACCAGCCCTTTGCCGACGATGCGGCGCGCGACGGCCATGCATCCGCTGAAGCCTCCCCACTTGCACATATCGGGCTGAACGACGCCGAGCGCCCCGCTCCCGATCGCGGCATCGAACTCGGCGTCGCCACGCAGGTTCTCCCCCGCAGCGAGTGCGATATCGGAGCGTTGCGCAAGCGCGCGCCATTCGCTCCACGGCCGGTCGGCAGCCAGTGGTTCTTCCACCCAACCGGGACGACACTCGGCCAGACGCGGGACGATCTGCGCCGCCGTGGCCGGATCCCACGCCTGGTTGGCATCGAGCATCATGCTTTCACCGTCGTGCAACAAGTCGCGCAGCTTACGCACGGCAGCTCCATCCTGCTGCAGCCCGAAGCCGACCTTCAGCTTGTACGAACGGTAGCCGAGCGCGCGCGCCGCATGCACCGTCTCGTCCAGCGATGCCGGATGGATGCCGCTCGCATACGCGCTGATGGTGTCGGCGGCTGCGGGATTGAGCAGCTTTCGTACCGGCACGCCGGCGCGGCGCGCCGCAAGGTCGCACAACGCGATATCCACGCCCGCGGCGGCCTGCGCAAGAGGCCCGGGCTCGCCGGTCTGCAAGCTCAGAATCCTGAGACTGCGCTCGAGCGCGCGGAACACGCGATCGGGCGGTTCGACGTCCTGGCCCAGAAGCAGCGGCGCGAGCACCGCGTCGACCAGGCGCGCCCGATGCTCCGCACCGCAGTTCGGGAAATTGCACCAGATCTCGCCCCAGCCCCAGACACCGTGCGCATCCTCGACGCGCACGAGCAGCGCGGGACGGTCGTTCATGACGCCGAACGAGGTGACGACCGGGGTCCGCAGGGGATAGCGAAAGACGTACGTCTGGATACGAGAAACCGCAGCCAATGGGAAACCCTCCGTCGTGTCCGGACCGCGCTGCCGGGGCGCTCGCCGATCCTCGCGCTGACCTCAGCTCACCCGGCTCGCCAGCCGCTCGAGCAGTACGCGCTGCGCTGACATCGCATGTCCGCTACGCGGCGCACGGCGCTTGTAGCGCCCATTCGCGTCCATTTCCCAGGCTTCGGTGTTGTCCGCCAGGTAGGGATCGAGCCCTTCCTCGATCACGCGTTTCTTCAGCCGCTTGTCGAGCACCGGAAAGCACACTTCGACACGCCGGAAGAAGTTGCGATCCATCCAGTCGGCGCTGGCGAGGTATACCTCGTGCGCGCCGCCGTTGTGAAAGTAGACCACCCGGGTGTGCTCCAGAAAGCGTCCGATCACCGATCGCACCTTGATGTTCTCGGAAAGCCCGGCGAGCTGAGGCCGCAGCGCGCAGACGCCGCGTACGATCAGGTCGATCTTCACCCCGGCGCGCGATGCTTCATACAGCGCATCGATCAACTCCGGCTCGAGCAACGCGTTCATCTTGGCAATGATGCGGGCACGCTTGCCGCGCCGCGCATGCGCGGTCTCGCGCCGGATCGCGGCCAACATGCGCTCGTGCAGCGTGAACGGCGACTGCCACAGGTGTTTCAGCTTGCTTGCCCGTCCCAGTCCGGTGAGCTGCATGAACACGTCGTTCACCTCGGCGCAGATCTCCTCGTTGCAGGTGAGAAGGCCGAAGTCGGTGTATGTGCGCGTGGTGCGCGGGTGATAGTTGCCGGTGGCGAGGTGCGCGTAGCGGCGCAATCTGTTCTCTTCACGCCGGATCACGAGCGCCATCTTGGCGTGTGTCTTGTGACCCACGACGCCGTACACCACGTGCGCGCCCACCTCTTCCAGGCGCGTAGCCCAGTTGATGTTCGCTTCCTCGTCGAAGCGCGCCAGCAGCTCCACGATCACGGTGACCACCTTGCCGGCACGCGCGGCGGCGATCAAGGTTTCCATCAGATCGGACTCGGGTCCGGTGCGGTAGATGGTCATCTTGATGGCGGCAACCTGGGGATCGCACGCTGCCTGCTCGATGAAACTCACCACCGGACCGAACGACTGGAAAGGATGGTGCAGCAGGATGTCGCCGCGGCGCATCGCATCGAAGATCGCCGGCTGGCGCACGAGCGCATTCGGGATGCCGGGGCTGAACGCGGGGAACTTCAGGTCGGGTCGATCGACCCGATCTATGGCTTCGGCCAGCCGCACCAGGTTCACCGGACCGTTCACCTGATACAGATCGCGCGGCGTGAGGCTGAACTGCTGCAGCAACAGCCCGGCCACGTGCGTGGGGCACAGGTGCGGGATCTCCAGGCGCACACCGTCGCCGAAATTGCGTTGCGTGAGCTCGCCTTGCAGCGCCGTGCGCAGGTTGCTCACGCCCTGCAGCTCTTCCTCGTCCAGAAACAGATCGCTGTTGCGTATCAGCTGAAACTGGTGACAGCCGCGTACCACCATGCCGGCAAACAGCTCGCCCACGTGCGCGCGCAGCATCGATGATAGGAACACGAACCCGTAATCGCAGCCGGCCACCTTGCGCGGCAGCGCAATGACCCGCGGCAGCACGCGCGGCGCTTGCACGATTGCGTAACCACCACGCCGGCCGAACGCATCCTTGCCTTCGAGCTCGACGACAAAGTTGAGGCTCTTGTTGAGCAGGCGCGGAAACGGGTGCGCCGGGTCGAGCCCCAATGGCGTGAGCAGCGGCATCACTTCGCGGAAGAAGTACGCCTTCACCCAGGCCTTCTGCGCATCGTTCCACTTGCTGCCGCGCAGGAAGCGGACGCCCTCGGCTGCGAGCGCAGGAAACAGCGTCTCGTTGAGCAGCCGGTACATGCGATCGGTGAGCGTATGCGCCTCGGCCGAGATCTGACGAAAAAGCGCCCCCGGGGCGAGCCCGTCCGGCGTCAGGTGATCGGATCCGGCAGCGAGCTGCGCCTTGAGCCCCGCCACTCGAACCTCGAAGAACTCGTCCAGGTTGTTATCGACGATGCACAGGTAGCGCAGCCGCTCGAGCAACGGCGTGCGCCGATCCTCGGCATAGGCCAGAACGCGCCGATTGAATTCGAGCAGCGCCAACTCCCGGTTGAGAAATCGTTCGGCCGGAAGGTGAAAACTCGCACCGGCCGCGACGCTCGCCCGCCCGGATTTCTTCTTTACCGAGCGCGCGGGCGCCGAACCCGCACGGGGCTTGCGCTTGCTTCGATTCGCGCGTGACTTGGGTGGGGACTTGCGGCGCATGGGATAGCTTGACGCGACGGCGGGGGATGTCGGCTGGCAGTTCCGGGCGAAGCGGCCGCTACGGTTAGGTCTTCGGCGGCACGTAGCCCGACGCGACATCCGCGCCGCCGCCGAAAAAATGCCGCTCCATCTGCTCCGCCAGGTACTTGCGTGCTTTCGGATCGGCCAGGTTGAGCCGGTTTTCGTTCACCAGCATTGTTTGCAGCCGAATCCATTGCGCCCAGGCTTCCTTCGATACGCTCTCGAAGATCCGCTTGCCCAACTCGCCCGGGTAAGGCGCGAAGTCCAGACCTTCGGCTTCGCGACCGAGTTTGATGCAGTTGACCATTCTTGCCATGGCAGCACCCTATCGATGGAACGCCCAATGTTACTGGATCGCGACAGTGCGCTGGGCTGCTTGCCGCTGACCGGTCCGCTCTTGGCTCTCATCCGCCAGCGCTTCGGGCGTACGCGGGCCCGCGTGTCCCTTCGCCTCGTCAATGCAGCGTCTTGACCAGAATCTTGGAGCGGCGCTGCCAGTTGTACATCGCCTGCTTGGCCGCCGGCAGCGCCTGCACGCCCGCCTCGCTGAACCCATGCTCGATAAACCAGTGCGCCGTGCGCGTCGTCAATACGAACAGCCGCTCCATTTTGGCCGTGCGCGCCTTTGTTTCGATAGCCTCGAGTAGGCTCGCACCGTGGCCTGCATCGCGATAGTCGGCGTGCACCGCGAGACACGCAAGCTCCCCGGCCTTGGCTCGGGGGTACGGATATAGCGCCGCACAACCGACGATCAGACCGTCGTGCTCGATCACGCTGAAACGGTCGATTTCCATCTCCAGCAATTCGCGCCCGCGCTTGACCAGCGAACCGTCGGCCTCGAGCGGCGCGATCAGGGCGAGCACCGCACCGACGTCCTCGATCGTGGCCGCGCGCAGATGAGCGAGCGAGTGCCGCGCCACCATGGTGCCGACGCCGTCGCGCGTGAACAACTCGAGCAACAGTGCACCGTCGAGGTGGCGGCTCACCAGGTGGACGCGACCGACGCCGCCACGGCATGCCGCAAGCGCGTGCGGCAGGAACAGGCGGATGTCTTCGGCGACTTTGCGGCCGCGGCCGCCGCGCAGCAGCCGTTCGCCCTCGGCGAGCGGCAGCTCGCGCAACAGGCCGCCGCGCATCGCTTCGACTCCGAGTGTATCGACCAGGAACAGGAGCTTGTCGGCCTTGAGCGCAATCGCCGCGCGCGCCGCGACGTTCTCGACCGTAATGTTGAACATCTCGCCGGTCGGGGAATAGCCCAGCGCCGGCAGCAGGACGATGGCGCCGGCATCGAGTGCAGCACGTATGGCCGCGGCGTCGATCTTGCGCACCTCGCCCGAGTGCAGCATGTCGACTCCGTCGATCACGCCGAGCGGCTTGGCGGTAACGAAGTTACCGCATGACACCCGGATGTCCGCGCCGGCCATGGGCGAATTGGGCAGCCCCGTCGAGAGCGAGGACTCGATGTCGGCGCGCAACGCACCGACTGCTTCCTTGACGCACTTGAGCGCCACGGCGTCGGTCACGCGTACGCCGTTATGGTAGCGCGTGCGGTGCTTTCTCTCCGTGAGCAGTGCATCGATTTGGGGGCGCGTGCCGAACGCGAGCACGATACGCACACCCAGGGCGGCGAGCAGGTTGAGGTCGTGGCTGAGCGCGGCGAAGCGACCGTCGGCGACCACCTCGCCGCCGCACGCGATCACGAAGGTGCGGCCGCGAAAGGCATGAATGTAGGGTGCGGCCGAGCGAAACCAGTCGACGAATGTCGCGTTCGCTGGCGAGGTCGGGGCAGACGCGTCCAGACACACCTCCCGTGAGCAGCTTCCCGCGGAAATGAAATTCGATCGTGCCGCGCCTTCGCTGGATCCCCGCGCGGCGCGGCGCGCGCTCGCAACCCGCACATGCTGCGGCCAGGTTCCGAGCAAGCGTGATGATATGCGACTCGGTCGTGTCGGGGAAAGACGACGCGGCTTGGGCGGCGGCACGGTTTACAATCGTCTTCGCCCATGCGCCTGCCCTATCCGCGCTCGTTTCTCGGTCTTCTGATCGCCGGCGTCGCCCTGGTCGCGGCGCCGCTTTTGATCGGGCTGGCGATGAGCGCGCACTACACCGACCGGCTGGCGGTGGTCGGTCAGAGCGCGCTCACTCGCGCCGTGCAGGCCACGCAGGCGAGCCGGCGCATCGCCGCGCTGTTGCGCGAGCTGGAGCGCGCCGCACGCCAAGCGGCCATCCTCGGCGACGAGACCCCGCCGGCGCATTATCCGGAGCTGCGCCGGCAATTGAGCATCACGGCGCAGCGACTGCTGGCTTTGCCGTTCGATGCCGAGCAGCGGGTGAAGCTCGGTGAGGTGCTCGATATCGAGCGCACGATCTATCTGAGCCTGCCGCAGCCGGGCAAAGCGGCGATGACCGCGGCCGAACTCGGCGCCGTGGTCGCGCGCTTCGCCGAAGCGGACCGGCTCGCCGAGGACATCATCGCGCGCAGCGACGCGCTGATCGAGCACGAAAGCGCCAACATGACGGCGATCGCGCAGCGTGCGCGCCGGGCGATGTTCTGGTTGACCGCGGCTGCGGTCCCGGTCGCGATCGCGCTCATCTGGGGTTTTGCGACCATGCTGGGGCGTCCGGTGCGCAAGCTCGACCAGGCGATCGGCGCTCTTGGTGCGGGCAGGCTGTCCGCGCCAGTGGATGTCAAGGGACCGCGTGCCCTGGAGCAGCTCGGACGCCGGCTGGAATGGCTGCGGCTCGAGCTGCTCGACCTCGAACAGCAGAAGAACCGCTTCCTGCGCGAGGTGGCGCACGCGTTCAAGACGCCGCTTGCCGCGGTGCGCGAAAGCACCGACCTGCTGGCCGAACGCTGCGCTCATGCGCGCGGCGATACCGAGCGCGAGCTGATGGCGATCCTGCGCCGCAACGGGCTCGAGCTGCAGCGCCGCATCGAGGATCTGCTGCAGATCGGGGAAGCCGATTTCAGGCGCCTTACGCTCAACATCGACCGCGTCTCGCTGGACGCGTTGTTCGCCGAGGCGCGCGCAGGCCACGAGTTGGCGGCGCGCGCCAAGCGACTGCGCATCGAGGTTGAGGTCGCGTCGGATGCGGGTTCGATCAGTGCGGATCCCGATAAGCTGCGCGTCATCGTCGATAATCTGCTCTCCAATGCCATCAAGCATGCCCCGGCGGACAGCGCCATCGAGCTGTACGCGCGCCGGGAACACGAGGCCGTCACGATCGGCATCCGCGACCAGGGTGACGGCATCGCGCCGCAGGACCGCGAACGCGTGTTCGATCCCTACTACCAGGGTGGCGGCTCAGCGGGCAGCGCGATCAAGGGCAGCGGCGTCGGCCTGTCGATCGTTCGCGAGTACGCGCTCGCGCACGGCGGCAAGGCGATGGTCACTGACGACGGACGCGGCGGCGGGCAGGTGTGCGTGACCCTGCCACTGCTGCCGCGCGCAGCGCCGAAATGAACGTGCACGCCGTTTCGTCGATGCTCGCTGCGGTCGTGCTGGCTGCAGCGTGCGCCACGACCGGCGTCGAGCAACCGCCCGCCGCAATCGAAAGCGCACCGCAACCGGCTCCTGCACCGGAGCCCGAACCTGCGCAGGTTGCAACAGTCCCCGTGCCGACGCCGGAGCCGCCGCCGGCACTGCGCGCGCTGCAATTCTTCGAATCGCTGAAGGAGCGCCCGGCGCGCGAGCGGCGTCAAGCGCAGGAGCGCCTGCGCAAATCGTTCGCCGCCTCGCGCTCGGATCACGACCGAATGCACTTCGCGCTCGCATTGAGTCTGCCGGGCTCCTCGATCGCGCAGGAATCGCAGGCGCTGGAGTTGCTGCAGCCGCTGGTTCAAGATCGGGGTAACGACTATCACGCGCTTGCCTTGCTCGTCTCGGCCTTTCTTGCCGAACAACGCCGGCGCGGCGAGCAGGCGGCGGCATTGCAAACCAAGCTGGAACGCATCAAAGCCCTGGAGAAAGAAATGTTGGAACGCTCGACCGGGCGGGGGTTACGCGCGCGATGACAACTCATGCCGATATCCTGGTGGTCGACGACGACCCCGATCTGTTACGCCTTCTCACCATTCGACTTGAAGGCGCCGGCTACCGTGTCGGCGCCGCGGCGAGCGGCGAACGGGCGCTGGCGCAGGTGGCCGTCGACCGACCGGCGCTGGTCATCACCGATCTGCGCATGGGCGGCATGGACGGGCTCGCGCTGTTCGACGCGCTGCGCACGACCTACCCGACGCTGCCGGTCATCATCCTGACCGCGCACGGCACGATCCCGGACGCAGTCGACGCGACTCGCCGCGGGGTATTCGGTTATCTCACCAAGCCGGTCGACGCGCAGAACCTGCTCGGCGAGGTGAAGCGCGCGCTCACCCTCGGAGCAAGCGGCGACACACCGTCGGTGCACGAACCCAGCTCGCTCGACGGCATGGTCACGCGCAGCTCGCGCATGCAGGAGCTGATCGCCAAGGCGCGGCTCATCGCACCGACCGAGGCGAGCGTGCTCATCCTGGGTCAGAGGGGATCGGGCAAGGAATCGCTCGCGCGCGCAATCCACGCGGCAAGTCCACGCGCCGCACGCCGTTTCATCGCCATCAACTGCACGGCGATCCCCGCCGAGCTGCTCGAGTCGGAGTTGTTCGGGCACACCCGAGGCCCCGCCGGCGCCGAGAGCCGAGATCATCCCGGGCCGTTCGCGGCCGCCGAAGGCGGCACGATCCTGCTCGATGAGATCGGCGATATGCCGCTCGCGCTGCAGGCGAAGCTGCTGCGGGTGCTGCAGGAAAGTCACGTGCATCCGGCAGGCGTTACCGGCGCGCGCCTCATATCCGCCAGCAACCGCGATATCGAAGCCGCGGTTGCGGACGGATCGTTTCGCGACGATTTGTACTATCGGCTGAACGCCGTTACCTTGCGCCTGCCCGCGCTCGCCGAGCGGCGCGATGATATTGCGCCCCTCGCCATGCACTTCCTGCACGAGCTCACGACGCGCTACGATCGCCAGGTCAATGGCTTCTCACCCGAGGCCATGGCATTGCTGGTCGCAGCCGACTGGCCCGGCAACGTGCGCCAACTGCGCAACGTGGTCGAGCAGGCGGTCGCGCTCGCGACTTCGCCCGTGCTGCCCGAGAATGCCGTGCGCGACGCGATCAAGCAGCAAAGCCGTCAGTTCACCTCGCTGCAGGAAGCGCGCCGGCACTTCGAGCACGACTACCTGGTGCAGCTGCTCAAGATCACCTCGGGCAACGTGACGCGCGCGGCCCGGCTCGCGCGGCGCAATCGCACCGAGTTCTACAAGCTGCTCCAGCGCCACAAGCTCGAACCGTCCGCCTTCAAGGCGTCGGCGCGCTAAAGCTCTCTCGCGTGCATACGCAACCGCGGGGATTGCGCGCCGCGAAGGACGCGGAAGCTCGTCATGTTTGCAGAATTCCCCTTCACACCCTAGTTGGTAGCCTGACCTGGATCAAACCGTACCATGGTCGGGCGTGTACACTGCCTTCTATGCGCGAGCGACCTTCAATTGCTTCGAATTCGAATCCATCACAGGGCGTCTGGTCGCTCGCCACCGTATCGCCGGCCGGCGACGCCCCTGGCGCGCGCGAGCGGATCACGCGCAGCGTGTTGTCGCTCTGCTTCGTCGCGCTGATCGTGAGCGGCTGTGTCAATTTGGCGCCACCGCACCAACGCCCGCCGCTGCCGGTGCCCGCCCGCTATGCCGAGGCCAAGGCCGACGCTGCGCCTGCAGCGCAGCCCGCCGCCGCGGTCGACTGGCGCAAGTTTTTTGTCGATGCGCGCCTGCAGCGCGTGATCGAGCAGGCGCTGGCCTACAACCGCGACCTGCGCCTGGCCGTGCTGCGCGTCGACGAGGCGCGCGCCGCCTATGGCATTCAGCGCGCCGAGCGAGGGCCGAAAATCGACGCCTTTCTGGATACCGCGCGCTCGCGTGCGCCCGGCGACTTGAGCGGGATCGGCCGGCCGGTGGTCGGCAACCAGATGCAGCTCGGCGTCGGCTTCACCAGTTGGGAGCTGGACTTCTGGGGTCGCGTGCGCAACCTCGAATCGGCTGCGCTCGAAAGCTACCTGGCGAGCGACGAGGCACGCCGCGCCGCGACGCTTGCGCTCATCACGCAGACTGCCGACGCCTATCTGACGCTGCGCGAGCTCGACGAGCGGCTGCTGCTGGCGCGGCGTACCAGCGAGACCCGTCAGGAGTCGTTGCGCATCTTTCGCCGGCGCGTCGACCTGGGAGCAACCTCGAAGCTCGAGTTGACGCAGGTCGAGGTGCTCGCGCAGCAGGCGGCCACGCTGGTCTCGCAACTCGAGCAGGCGCGCGCGGTGCAGGCGCACGCGCTGGCGCAGCTCGCCGGCGCCGCGGCCGACCTCGCGCCGAGCAACCAGCGCCTGGACGAGATGGCGCCGTCGCCGCAGCTTGCACCCGGTCTGCCGTCGGAGCTGTTGACGCAGCGCCCCGATATCATTTCCGCGGAGCACGATCTGCGTGCGGCCAACGCCAACATCGGCGCGGCGCGGGCGGCGTTCTTCCCGCGCATCGCGCTCACCACGACGGCCGGCACCGCCAGCGCCGAACTCGACGGCCTGTTCCGCTCGGGCAGCCATGCGTGGACCTTCGCGCCGCAGATCACGCTGCCGATCTTCGACGGCGGCCGGCGTGAGGCTTCGCTGACCCTGGCCGAAGTGCGCCGCGAGCAGGCCGTGGTGCGCTACGAGCAGGCGATCGAGTCGGCGTTCCGCGACGTGTCCGACGCGCTGTCGTCGCAACGCTGGCTTGCCGAACAGGTGCGCACGCTGCGCGGCACGCTTATCGTGCAGACCGAGCGCGCGCGACTGGCCAAGCTGCGCTACGACAGCGGCGCCGCGCGCTTCCTGGAAGTGCTCGATGCCGAGCGCGAGCTGCTCTCGGCCCAGCAACAGCTCGTGCAGACGCGGCGCGCGCAGCTCTCCGCGCAAGTCGCGCTGTATGCCGCCCTGGGCGGCGGATCGCAGCACATCCCTGCAGACGACAAGGTCCGCTGATGAATCTCCGAATCAAGAACGCACTGGGCAAGCTCGCACTGGCTGCGGCTGGCGTCGCGATTGCCTGGTTCGGTTGGACGAAGCTGAGCGCGCCCGAGGTCGACGCAGGCTTGGCCAGCGGCAACGGCCGCATCGAAGCGACCGAAGTCGATGTCGCCACCAAGCTGGCCGGGCGCGTCGATGCAATTCTGGTCGCCGAGGGCGAGTTCGTGAAGGCCGGTCAGCCGCTGGCGCGCATGCTGGACAGTAGCCTGCTGGCGCAACGCGCGGAAGCGCTGGCGCGCCAGCAACAGGCTCTGCACGGCGTCGCCGGCGCCCAGGCGCAGGTGGCGCTGCGCGAGAGCGAGGAGCAGGCGGTGCAGGCGCAGGTGCAGCAGCGCGAGACCGAGCTCGACGCCGCGCAGCGCAGGCTGGCAAGGTCCGAAGCGCTGGCCAGGGAAGGCGCCTCGTCCATCCAGGAGCTCGACGACGACCGCGCCAAAACGCGCAGCGCCGAGGCCGTGCTGACTGCCACGCGGGCGCAACTGAAGGCGGGCACGGCGGCGGTGGTGGCCGCGCGCGCGCAGGTCACCGCGGCGCGCTCCGAGGCGGTGGCGGCCGAGGCCGTGGTGGCGCGCATCGACGCCGAACTGACCGACAGCACGCTGCGGGCGCCGCGCGCCGGCCGCGTGCAGTTCCTCGTTGCCCAGGCCGGCGAGGTGCTGGCCGCCGGCGGCAAGGTGCTGAACATGGTCGACCTGACCGAGGTCTACATGAGCTTCTTCCTGCCCGAGACCGTAACCGGCCGGGTCGCGCTCGGCAGCGATGCTCGCATCGTGCTCGACGCCGCGCCGCAGTTCGTGATCCCGGCCAAGATCTCGTTCGTCGCGAGCGTCGCGCAGTTCACGCCGAAGACGGTGGAGACCGCGAGCGAGCGGCAGAAGCTGATGTTTCGCGTCAAGGCGCGGATCGACCCCGAACTGCTCGAGCGGCACCTGGAGCAGGTCAAAACCGGCTTGCCCGGTGTGGCCTGGGTGAAGACCGATGCGCAAGCCGCCTGGCCCGAACGCCTGGCGGTGAAGGTCGCGCCCTGATGGTGCAGGGGCTTGCGCCTGCGCTGCCGGCAGCGCAAGTCCCCGCTGCGGCGCCGATCGCACGCCTGCACGACGTGCGGCTGCGCTACGGCCGCACGACCGCGCTCGACGGCGTCACCTTGGATATCCCGGCCGGCCGGATGGTCGGGCTGATCGGGCCCGACGGCGTCGGTAAATCGAGCTTGCTCGCGCTGCTGTCCGGCGCGCGCGTGGTGCAGGAAGGCCGCGTCGAGGCACTCGGCGGCGACATGGCCAGCCGCAGCCATCGCGACGCGGTGTGCCCGCGCATCGCCTACATGCCGCAGGGCCTGGGCAAGAATCTGTACCCGACCTTGTCGGTCGAGGAGAACCTGCAGTTCTTCGCCCGTCTGTTCGGCCACGAGCCGGGCGAGCGGCGCCGGCGCATCGACGAGCTAACCCGAGCCACCGGCCTACAGAAGTTCCTGGCGCGTCCCGCCGGCAAGCTCTCGGGCGGCATGAAGCAGAAGCTC
>WYBJ01000319.1 GCA_011525945.1 Burkholderiaceae bacterium
CACTCTCTCCGCCATGGAGTGAGTATCCATACGGGTCTGCGGGAAGGCAAATCGTAAAACCCCACGTGCGACGCCACGATCGGCAAAAGCCCGTAAGAGCCCCCATCCGCCGGCGCGCGCAAAGCTTAATCGCGTATCCGAGATAGCCGATATCGAGTGCGATTTCGGCTCCCGCCGCTTCTCGAGAAAACCCGATGCTAGACCGGTCACAGATGCTGATTTCCGAAAGATCGCGGCTACTCACTCCGCAGGAGATGGCGCGCCGCAGGTTGGGTCAGCAACGCATAACAGCCGATCACGCCGTCAACTGCCGCGCGATCTCGTCGACGTGAAGCAGCGCGAGCACGCGCACTTCCTCCGGTGCGAGGCTGCTCACCGGGTGCGGCAGCTCGACGTAGCCATGTCCGGTCATGCCTCGTCCGCGGAACTGGAATTCAGCGGCCTTTCGAAAAGCGCTGGTAATCACCACCGTCGCGGGCACACCCCGTTTCTCCAGCTCCACCGTGTCGTGCACACTGCACAACGTGCACGATCCTCACCCGCCGAGCGCAGCGACGGCGACGTCCACCTCCCGCGCCAACTCCTCGATGAGAGCCTCCGGTGCCTGCTTCGAATAATGATCCTTGCGCCGGGTGAGCACGCGCGCGAGGCCGTAGCGCTCGCGTAGCGCGGCGGCTATCGTCTCCAGGATGATGTCGCCCTGTTCCTTGGAATTGTCGAGCAGGCCGAGCACCTTGCCTGCCAGGGTACCGGGGCGCCGCGCCGGCACTATCGCGTGCGCACCGTGATCGGCGCTGGGATCCATGAAATCCGCTGATTCGCTCATTGTCGTGTGGTCATGCGTGATGGGCCATTGGTCGTGCGGCTCGCGCCGGCCGTCATATCCTGGAGCGCCTGTCATAATGAAGAATGCGCGCCCTGATGCAGGGAGTATGAGCGGACGATCCCCTCATTTTGTCAGTGACACTCACTTTAGCGCACCAGCGTGATTCACGCATCATAAGTTCGACTCACGGCGCGGCTGGCGACCGTGATGCCGTGCATGACGAGGCTCGCGGGCGAGCCGGAGCCCCCGGCGACGACGAGGTGCAGGTCGTCGGGGTCGCCGATCGCCGGAACGAACGCGTTCTCGTCGTCGAGCGCCACCTTGAAAGGCCAGCGTGCGGCGCCCGCTTCGCCGCGCCAGATTCCGCCACTCCGGATCTCGCCGAGGCGGCGTCCGGCGCGCTCGACGAGCAGCCGGTGCGTATCGTCCCGCGACATGCCCGCGCGCGCGAACACCTGCGCGTGCTGGGGGCTCAGCACGACGCCCATGTCCGCCTGCCGGTAGATGTTGCCCCCGCCCAGCGCGGACATCATGTCGGCGATCGCCACCGCGAGGCGTCCGGGTTCTTCGCTCGCATCATCCCACACCAGGACGGGACCTTCGAGGGGAATCGCCGTCACGACATTCTCCATCGGCCCGAAACCGCGCGCCTGCGCGTAGGAAGGCCAGGGGCTCTCATCCTCGTTCTCGGCGATGCAGTACGTATAGCGCCACGGCCCGCCGAAGCCCGAGAGCGCCGTCACGCCCGGGATGCCGCCACCCAGGTTCAGCATCATCAGGCGCAGCGCCCGGCCGATGGTCGCGTTGGCGCGAAATCCGGGCCCCAGGCAACCCATGCCGCCGCAGAGCCCGATTGTGCGCGCGTAGGGACCGTTGACCAGCACGAACGGCGCGCCCGCGCTTGTCGTGGCCTGGAGCAGCACGAGATTGAAGCGCTCTTCGAGCACGCACGCCATGGCGCCGATGACGACGGGGAGGTAGTCGGGCCGGCAGCCCGCCATCACCGCGTGCAGCGCGATGGCGCGAACCGTGGCGGGAGCCATGAGCGGCGGGACGTGCCCGATCACTTCGTCCGGATCTCGGCGGGCGCCGTCGAGCATCGCGGCGAGGCGCTCTTCCGTGGGCGGCACGACCGGCAACCCGTCGGACCACTCCTTCCCGAAAAAGAATTCGACCGGATCCACCGCCATGCTCGCTCCCGCTGGTTCGATCGGATGGTAGCGCAGATCCTCGCCGGACCTCGCGCCGCTCTCCTGCTGTGCGTTCCGTCACTCGCGCCCAGGGAGCGGAAACGCTACACGCCACCTCCGTATACTACGGGGCAGAACTCCTGAATCTCCACGGACGCGATGTGCTGCGAACGTCTCGTCTTACACTTGCGCTCGCGCCGCAGTATTCTCTGCGGGTTGAGCGGCATAAGGTCCGACCCCCATGGGTGATCCGCAATCGACGAGACACGCGCCGCCGGCGAATCTGCGCGACATCTCCCGGTGCCAGGCGCGAACGCGAGGCGCCTCGCCGGGACGCCACGGGTTCGCGCGCCGCCGGGAACGGATGCGCAGTCGCCGCCGCAACACGCTCGCGGGAAGCTGAAGTGTGAGCTTCGCGACCGAGTATCTTGCGCAACTTGAAGCGTTCGCGGCGACGTTCGGCGTGCCGCGGGTGCGTGCGCTCCACCTGCCACCCGAGCATCGGGTCCGCGGCAATCGCGGGGAGTTCTGCGCGCTGGAGCTCGACGATGGGTCGCTCGGCCTGTCGTTCGTGCTGCTCGACGACTCGCTCGCGCGTCTCACCCACGAGATCGACAGCCTCGGGCTAGCGGGAGCCGATGCGCTGCAGGTCGCGCGCCGATACGAACGCGATTCAGGTCACTGGAAGACCGTCGGATTCGCCGCGGCCAACGCGATCACGCGCTGCCTGTTCGATCGCGCCGGCTTCCGCCCGGACGACAGTGCCGATTCGATCGGGCAGATGAATCCCGGGCCCGGCGATCACGTCGGGATGATCGGGCTGTTCACGCCGCTGATCGACAGGATCCTCGCCACCGGTGCGCGCCTCACCGTGGTCGAGCTCAAGGCGGAGCTCGCGGGCGAGCGCCTGGGTTACCGGGTGACGCTCGACCCTGCGGAACTCGCGGGCTGCACGAAAGTGATCTCGACCAGCACGCTGCTGCTCAACGACACGCTCGATCGGGTCGTGCCGTACTGTAAAGGAGCCCGCAGCTTCGCGCTGATCGGGCCGAGTGCGGGGTGTCTACCCGATTCGTTGTTCGCTCGAGGTGTGACGCTCGTCGGCGGCATCTGGGTGCGCGATCGCGAGGCCTTCAAGGCTGCGCTGCTGGCTGGGGAGCCGTCGGGTGCGCATGCAAGCAAGGTCGCCTTGACCGTCGAGCGCTACCCAGGATGGCGTGCGCTCATCGAAACGGCGGCCCAAACCGATCGGTAACCATAAGCCTCTACTTACCATTGTCCAACGTGCGCGCGACGCGAAAGCCGATCAACGCGTGCGGCTGTCGGCCGTTGCCTCGCTGTGCGGATCGTCCCGAATAAGTACGCCATGCCCCGCCGCGATACGCCCGCAGTGCGCAGTCGCCCGTGAGTCTCGGCTCGGCGCGCGCCGGCGCATCGGCGTACGAGTCGTTCCAGCAATCCTCGACCCATTCGAAAGCATTCCCGATCATGTCGTGCAGCCCGAACCGATTGGCCTTGAAGCGGCCTACCGGAGCCGTGAACGCGAACCCGTCACGACACGCATGCCAGCCGGGGTACCAGCTTCTACCGGGTCCACGCGCAACGCTACGGACGAAAGTCTCGTCGGCAAGGTTTGCGTACGCGCAAGATCGATCGCGGTCCTCACCCCAGGGCCAGGGGGAGTCGCTCCCGGCACGCGCTGCGTATTCCCACTCGGCTTCCGACAGCAGGCGATACCTCTTGCCGGTTCTCCTCGACAGCCAGGCGGTGTAGGCTTTCGCTTCATCCCACTGTACGCACACGACGGGATGATCGCCCGCCTGGGGATAACCGGGCCTATTCCAGTCGTGCGCGCTGTCGTCGCGGCGGAAATTGGCTTTCGCCGCGTCGAAGACGATACAGCCTGCACTCCGCGACCAAGGCGGGACGGCACCCGCGAACGCGGCAAACTGCGCCCGCGTGACCTCGTACTTTCCGGCGGCGAACGCTGCGTCGACTCGCACGGTTCGTTGCGGGCCCTCGCCCGGTGCGCGCTCGCGCTCACCCGCAGGCGAGCCCATGACGAAACTGCCCGCCGGCACGATCACCATCTCCGGGCACGCGGTGCAATCGCGAAACGAGTCATTCGCGCTCGCGGCGAGAAGGGGCGCGCTGCATCCGAGCCACATTATGGCGCCGAGCATCCCGCGTAGCGCCGCAACGCGGCCTGTCAGGCACACTGCTTTGGTCGCCGATATCGCCCGTGGTCGTGGCATGGCGATATATTCCTACAGTTTCCTCAACCCATGCGCAAGTTGCCGAGGCAACACGATCACAACATGAGCACAACTCTCGCCCCTCTGATTACGCTGCTCATGCCCCCGTCTATTTTCATCCTTACAGGCTGCGTGGGGCTTGCTCTGTGGCGCCGTCGCCCGCGGCTCGCGCGCTATCTTTGCGCCGCGTCATTCGCGCTCTTGTGGATCCTGTCGACCACCGCGTTCAATGTTCCCCTGCTCGCGGCCCTCGCGTGGCCCGCGCCGGCAAGCTTGCAGGAAGCGAACGGCGCCCGGGCGATCGTTGTGCTGGGCGGCGGAATATCCAAGACGCCCCCGGAGTACTTTGGCGCGACCACGGTCAACGCTAGAACGCTCGACCGCTTGCGCTATGCGGCCTGGCTGCACCGGCAGACAGAGCTGCCGATACTCGCGTCCGGCGGGCGCCACGATGGCGTCGCCGAGTCGGAAGCGGAGCTCATGAAAGGCGCGCTGGAGAACGAGTTCGGCACGCCCGTGCGATGGATCGAGCCGGATTCCCGGAACACATTCGAAAATGCCCGCAAAAGCGCGCGCATCCTGCATGGCGCCGGCGTGCGCAAGATCTACCTCGTCACGGACTCGAATCACATGCGTCGCGCGCTCCAGGCGTTCGCGCCCACCGGGATCGAGGTGATCCCCGCACCGATCAACATCTTCACCCGCGATCCGCTGGGCGTGGGTGCATTCCTCCCGAGTCCGCTCGGGATGAGCACGAGTGCATCCATTGCACACGAACTGGTGGGTCGTGTCTGGTACACGATCAAGGCCGCCTTCGAGCGCTGACAGCAGGCAATCCGCTCCTAACCGCATCAGAGCGGACACGACACTGACGTCCGCGTTCGCCACCACCGACTGACCGGCGACGGTCACGAACCCGGCTTAGCCGTTTTCACGGGCCTCGTTCTCGCCACGGCGACCGCAACATCGGGGTACGTGGTCGACCAGATGATCGAAACGTAATTCGGGATGGCGCGATAAACTCCTCCATGAAAGGAGTTTCGCCAGTTGCCGAGCCCCTTCGTGCTGAGTCCCGAGTTGAGCGGATGGTCCCGCGCAGGCGGCGCAATGATGGGTTTATTCTCCCGTGTGGTTCCAGCGCCCCAGATGACGACAAAGCCCTCGAGCTCGTCGCGCAGGAACGAATTCCGGTCCAGCCACCAGCGAGACGATGCCGAGTCCGCGCCCGCGCGCCGCCCAGTTGACCGCATTGACCAGGTGACCCAACGCACCATCCCAACACGGCTCGCTGATCGGCGGATTGCACGTCACCCGCCGATTCTTGCCGGAGGGATCGGATGGAGCATGCCCCGTGTCGCCCCATATCGTATGCACGTCGGCGTCGGATCCCGTGATGAAAGTGCGTTCTCCGCGCGCCGCCTCGATCGCACGTTTGTTGTCCAGTATGCCGCTGTAATCCGGCACGACATACGGCCGCTTGGGATCCGGCCCCCCGAGAGCAGGAAGGTATTGACCGGTAAACCCAGGCTCGCCGCTGTGGATGACCAGGACATCGTAGGTTTCGAACGCCGGGGTTGCCGAACCCGGCCGGAAGAACGTGAGCCGCCACCGTACGCCGCCGCTCTTGGGAAAAGTGTGGACGGTCTCGGCCAGCTTCCGGATTGTCTGAACGTAGACCGACTCCGGATGCGCATACGTGTACCACAACACGTCGATGGTCGCAGCCGATGCACCAAGCGGTGTGAGGGCTAGCAACCAAGCCAAGAGCAGCTTGATGCCGCGGGATCGCCTCGATCGAGTGGTGTCACGACGCATCGTAGCGGGAACCCAGGTCAGTCTGCGGCATTGTGCCTATCGCCGCCGGCGCGTGCTAGCCTATGAGCCCTCGCCAAGTCCTCCCCGTTCGACAGATCCATGTGCGGACGCTACGTCTCCCCGAACCAGGCCGCGATCGAGCGCTACTGGCACATCGGGCGGCACAACAGCAACCCTTTCCCGGAGCGCTACAACGTCGCCCCGCAGCAGGGCAATCCGGCCAACTATGTGCCGGTGATCCGTCACGACCCGCAAGGTCAGCCGGAGCTCGTTACGATGCAGTGGTGGCTGCTACCCCACTGGTCGAAGCTGCCGAAGGTGGCGTACTCGACCTTCAATGCCCGCGTCGAGACGGTTGCCACGGCCGCCGCGTTCCGCGCACCATTTCAGCGTCGCCGCTGCCTCATCCCCGCGCTGGGTTGGTACGAATGGCAGACGCTCGGATCGGGCAAGCAGCCCTGGTACATGCACGCCGCCGATGGCGGGTTGCTGCACTTCGCCGGCATCTGGGATCGCTGGCACGCGAACGGGGAGACGATCGAGTCGTGCTCGATCATCGTCGGCAGCCCGAGCCGACAGCTTGCCAAGCTGCACGACCGCATGCCGATCATGCTTCCGACCGAGGCGCACGCGGCCTGGCTCGATCGCCATTTGACGAACTTGGCACAGATCAAGAGTCTGCTACAACCCGTGCCCGATTCGGCGATTGCCGCATACAAGGTGAGCCGCCGCGTCGGTAACTCACGCAACCAAGGCCCGGATTTGATCGCGCCCTTGCAGGAAGTCTGATGATGGCGGTGCGCCCGAGCGCTGCCACTCACCCGACGAAGACCACGCATCGTGCGAAAATACTCGGTTCCAGCGCTGTCGGATCGACAGGCATTCTTATCTTAATTCGGAGAACGCGGATGGCACTCAATATCACGAAACCCGTGCAACAGATGATTGCGGAAGCCAATGCCGTCATCGAGACCGTGCCGGTGGCCGATGCGGTCAAACTCGTCGGCACGCCGGGCGTGACCTTCATCGATGTCCGCGACCCACGCGAACTGTGGCGCGACGGCAGCATACCGGGCGCGATCAACGTCACGCGCGGTATGCTGGAAATGTGGATCGACCCGCAGAGTCCCTATGCCAAGGATTACTTCCAGAGCGGCAACAAGTTCATCTTCTTCTGTGCCAGCGCGTGGCGCTCGGCCCTGGCAACCAAGACGGCGCAAGATATGGGGCTTACGCCGGTTGCGCATCTCGAAGGCGGATTGAGCGCGTGGAAAAAAGCCGGAGGCCCCGTGGCACGCGTCGAGCCGAAGAAGTAGCCGGCGGCACAGCGTCGATTCGGCACATGAACCCGGTTCTGCAAAAGCTCACTGGCGCGCGGCGCTCGCTCGCCGATGTGGCCGATCTTCTGGAAAGTCATATCGGGGAGGGTACGAGCGACATTCGCTGCAGGGAAGCGACCGAAGCCTTGCGCAAGCTTCGTGGTTGGCAGCCCAGCTACTACCTGCACGCAGCCCTGCGCGAGCTCGACAACGAGCCGTCGCCCTGCCTCGCGGTCCGCAACGTCATCCGCGTGCTCCGTAAATGGCGCCACTACTCCGGAACCTGAGCGGGCGGGTGATACCCGCTCCGTTCTACCGCGCCTCACCCGCCCTGGACGGATGCGTTCAATCGTCCCTGCGAGCGCGCGATCACTGTGGTTTGAGGCCCAGCCGATCGATCAGCTTCCCCCAACGCGCGCTCTCGTTGCGGATGTGTGCGGCGAATTGGCCAGGAGTGCCGCCTACGGGTTCACCACCCATCGCAGCGAGCTTCTCCGTCATGTCTGGTGATTTCAGGCTTTTTTCGATCTCCCGCTGCAAACGCTCGATGATCGCGGTTGGCGTGCCGGCTGGAACCACGAATCCGTTCCACGATGTCGACTCGTAGCCGGGAACGCCCGACTCTGCCACTGTGGGTAGATCCGGCACGAGCGCGCTGCGCCGTGCGGTCGACACGGCAAGCGCGCGCAACTTTCCGCTGGCGATGTGCGCCTTGGTCGTCGTGATCTGATCGAACGCAAGCCCGACTTGTCCGCCGATGAGTTCCGGGATCATCTGCGCGCTGCCCTTGTACGGAACGTGGGTCAGTTCCACGCCGGCCATGACTGCAAACATCGCCGCACTGAGATGTCCCGTTGTGCCGACGCCCGACGACGCGAACGTCAACTCCCCGCGTCGCGCTCGGGCGAGCGCCAACAATTCCCGCACCGATTTCGCCGGCAGCGATGTCGGCACCACCAGCAGCAGCGGAAAATTGGCAACGTAGATCACCGGCGCGAAATCGCGTTCGGCATTGTACGGCAGCTTCATGTCGAGCTTCTGGCGGATGGCAAGCGTTCCACCGCCGGCCAGCATCAGGGTGTGGCCATCGGGCGCAGACTTCGCCAGCGCCTGCGCGGCAATACTGCCGCTTGCGCCAGTCCTGTTCTCGACGATCACCTGCCGGCCAAGACCGTCTCTCAGCTTCTCGGCCAACAGACGAGCGGTCACATCCATCGAACCGCCTGGCGCGAAGCCGACGATGATTCTGACCGTGCGCAGCGGAAAATCCTGCGCGAGCGATTGTCCGCCGGCGATGAGTAATGCAACCAGCGACACGGACAGCAGCAAGCTCGATCTAGTCATGCGTACCTCGTTCAATCCATGGCGGCCTGCCCGCCCCTCCGGACGGGGCGATTCTACGGGGCGCAGTTTTACATTGCCACCCCGAATCGTCAGAATCGGGGCTGCGATCATTCACCGCTGGCGGCTGTTTTCCGAACCCAGTAACCACTGAGGCACCGACCATGAAAACCATCGACACCGAGCTCGCCCACCTGGGCCGTGACCCGAACCGCTATTCCGGCATGGTGAATACGCCGGTTTTCCGCACGTCCACGGTCGTATTCCCGAATCTCGCCGCCTACGAGGATCGCAAGAACACGAGCTTCAAGTCGGTACGCTACGGCCGCCACGGTACGCCGACCACATTCGCCTTCGAGGAGGCGGTCGCCACTCTGGAAGGCGGCCACCAGGCGGTCGCAGTTCCGAATGGCATGGCCGCGATTGCCGGCGTGCTGCTCGCGCTCACCCGCGGCGGCGGCCACTTGCTCGTGACCGACGGCGTCTACGCACCGGCACGCCATTTCTGCGAGCGCCAGTTGCGCCCGCGCGGGGTCGACGTCGAGTATTACGATCCGCTGCTCGGCGCCGGCGTCGCGCACAAGCTGCGCGCCAACACGGTTGGCGTGTATACCGAATCGCCGAGCTCGCTGACCTTCGAGATCCAGGACATTCCGGCGATCGCCGCTGCCGCGCACGCTCGTCAGATCCCGGTCGTCACCGACAACACCTGGGGCACGCCGTATTTCTTCCCGGCGTTCGAGCGCGGTGTGGACGTCTCCATACACGCCGCCACCAAGTACATCAACGGCCACTCCGACGTCATGATGGGCGTCATCGTTTGCAACGAACGCTACTGGCAGGATGTACGCCAGACCGTGAGTGACTTCGGTTTCGGCGTAAGCCCCGAGGAATGCTGGCTTGCGCTGCGCGGTCTGCGCACCATGGGTGTGCGTCTGAAGCAGCAGATGGCGAACGCGATCGAGGTCGCACGCTGGCTGGAGCGCCGTCCGGAGGTCGCGCGCGTACTCTACCCGGCATTGGAAAGTCATCCGGGGCATGCGCTCTGGAAGCGGGACTTTCGCGGCGCAGCGTCGCTCTTCTCCGTCGTGCTGAAGGGCGTCAGCGCGGATGCGGTGAGCACTTTCGTGGACCGGCTCGAGCTGTTCGGCATCGGCTCGAGCTGGGGCGGCTACGAGAGCCTGGTGAACGTCGCACATACCGAGAACCTGCGCACCGCGACCGGCTGGCGCCCGGAGGGGCCGATGATCCGCCTGCACATCGGCCTGGAATCGCCGCAGGACTTGATCGTTGATCTCGCGCAGGCGATGTCGGCGCTCGGGTAAAGCCGACCGAGCGATCCATCGTCGCATTGCTGCGTCGGATCCCTCCGATGTTCGTGGAAAACGCGGCATGCGGCGGCTTTACGGTCAGGTGATTCGCGACGCGCGGTACGCCGGAGTTTCGTGCGGGTTCCCGCTGCGGCGAGTCCGCGCCAGGCTCCAGTGCGCTAACTCGTCGTCCGCGGCAGCGGGTGCGCCAGTCCGGTATCGTGCGCAAGCTTGTTCGCGAGCTTGGGGTCGAACGACGCCAGGTGACCGAGAATCTGGTCGACCCTCTCCTTGCGACCGAGCGCGTGCTGCATCATGCCGACTTCGTAAAAGGCAATGCCGTTCATCGGTTGCAGCGCGGCGGCGCGTTCGAAGGCATTCAGTGCCTCTTCATTGCGGCCCAGTGTGCGCAGGCTCAGGCCCATGCCGTACCACGCGCGATCGAGCTTCGGGCTCACCTGCACCGCGTGCCGGAACGCCTCCAGTGCCGCGTCGTGTTGCTGCATCTGCTGGTATACGAAGGCCAGATCGAACAGGGTCGTGGCATCGTCGGGCCGGGTGCGCAAAGCCGCCCGGAACTGCTCGGCGGCAAGCGCGTGGCGTCCGAGCGTGGCATGGATGTAGGCAAGGCTCGGCAGCGCCCGCGGATATGCTGGATCGATGGCCAGCACCTGCCTCAGTGCGCTCGCCGCCTGCTCGAGACGATTGAACGTCGTGAGCCAGCGCGCACGCTGGAAATGCCACCATGCCACCATATTCATCGCGGCGAGCTCACGGGGATTGGGGTCGGCCGGCGCATCGCACGCTATTGCGTGCGCAGACGAGGATCGAGCGCATCGCGCAGTGAATCGCCGAAGAGATTGAACGCGAACACCGCCAGGCTGATCGCCACGCCCGGAAAGATCGCCATCCACGGCGCTGTCTCGGCGAACTCCACCGCTGCCCCGCGCAACATCAGGCCCCATGCCGGCAACGGCTCTTGCACCCCGAGCCCCAGGAATGAGAGCGAGGCCTCCAGCAGGATCGCCTGTCCCAGGAATGCGGTCAGCATGACGAGATAAGTGGCCATGACATTCGGCAGCATATGGCGCAGGATGATGCGCGAGTGCGTGAAGCCTGCCGCTCTCGCCGCATCGACATACGGCATCTCGCGGATCGACAGCGCCGAGGAACGGATCACCAGGGCGCAGCGCGGCACCATCGGAATCATGATTGCAACGATCAGGTTCGGGATCGAATTGCCCAGGATCGCCACCAGTGCGAGCGCCAGGATGATCAGCGGGAAGGAGAGCAGTACATCCATGAATCTTTGCAGCAGCAGGTCGATCCGGCCGCCAAAATAAGCGCTGGCCACGCCGATCAGGGCGCCGATGGTCGCGCCCAGGAGCGAGGCGCCGAAACCCACGATGAGCGCTGTCTGCGACCCGTAGATCAACCGAGACAGCACGTCGCGCCCGAAGGAGTCGGTGCCGAGCCAGTGCTCGGCGGACGGCGGCGCCAGCATGGCCGCGAAGTGCACCTGCACCGGATCGTAGGGCGAGATCAGGGGTGCGGTCAACGCGGCGGCGAACATCAGCAGAATGACCGCGGCGCCGATTGCGCCGAGCGGCCGGCGGCGAATGAAATCGCCGCATGCCGCGCGCAGTCGGCTGCCGCGCGACGGAACTTCCAGCCCCACGACGAGTTCGCTCATCGGTCATTCACTCCCGGCGCAAAACGTTCTTCTGCTCGCCCGATACCTTGCGGGGTGAACAGCGGTGTTCCCGCGCATGACCGTTCCGTGCTCAGGCATAACGCACGCGCGGATCGAGCCAGGCGAAGGCGACGTCGAGCAAGAAATTCATGAAAATGAAGATCCCCGCCACCAGCATCACCAGCGCCTGCAGCAGGGTGTAGTCGCGATGCGCTACGGCTTGCACGAACAACAGGCCCAGCCCATTGAGATTGAACACCTGCTCGGTGACCACGAGCCCGCCGATGAGAAAGGCAAACTCGACACCGACCACCGTCATCACCGGCAGCATCGCATTCTTGAGGGCGTGACGGCGCAGCACCAGGCTCTGCCACAAACCCTTGGCCTTGGCCGTGCGGATATAGTCCTCGCGCAATACCTCGAGCATCGCGGAGCGGGTCATCCGCGTCGACACCGCGGAATAGCGGTATCCCACCGCGAGCGCGGGCCAGATGAGTTGCGCCATGTTCTCCCACGGATTCTGCCAGAACGGCGTGTACACCATCGGCGGCAACCACTGGAAGAACACCAGCAGGACCAGGATGAATACGATGCCGAGCCAGAACGACGGCACCGCCAGGCCCGCAATCGAGAAGATCCGGATGACATAGTCGACCCACGTGTCCTGTTTGAGCGCCGCCAGCACACCAAGCGGCAGCGCGAGCAGGACGGCGATGACGGTGGCCATGACCGCCACCTGCAACGAGAGTGCGAAGCGCAACTCGATCTCTTCCCAGATCGGCGCGCCGGTCCACATCGAGGTGCCGAAGTCGAGCTTAGCCAACCCGACCAGCCAGGTGGCGAGTTGCTTCCACACCGGCTGATCGAGTCCCACCCGGGCACGCTCCTTGTCGATCACTTCCTGCGAGACCGAACCGCGATCCCCCGAGTAGCGTAGTTCCACCACGTCCCCGGGGATCACGCGAATGAGCAGAAAGGTGACCAGCGCTACGCCGAGCAGCGTCGGAAACATGAGGAAGAAGCGCTTGATCAGGTATGCGCCCATGGCGTCGACCCCGAGTGTCTGCTATTGCGCGAGCCAGACGGTATCGAGCTGCTGATTGAGGTAGTGGCTCGGCGTCACCATCCAGCCTCTCACCTTGGCGTTGTGCGGAATGATGCGGTGCCACTGCAGGGTGTAGAACACGTGCACCTCCTCGTCGAGCAGGCGCTTCTCGAACTGGCGCAGATACTTCTTGCGCTCCTCAGGGCTGGTCGCACGTGCCTGCTTGAGATAGAGCTCGTCCATCACCTTGTCCTTGTGCTTGCCATAGTTGGCGTCCGACACGGCGAGGAAACGCGCGATGTCGAGGTCCGGTTCGACGATGAAGCCGCACTGGAAATCCATCGACACTTCGAAGTCCCCGCGCTTGAGCATCGAGTGGAAAGCCGACGCTTCCACGATCTCCTGCTTCACATTCAGGCCGATCTGCTTCCACTGATCGATCAACCAGATGCCGACCGGCTCGTAGGGCTGCGGAACACCGCGATTCTTGAACGTGAAGGAGAACCCTTCCGGTACGCCGGCCTCCTTGAGGAGCTTGCGTGCTTCGGCGCGCGATGCGTTGATATCGCGCCCGTACCCGGCGAGCTTCTCCAGGTCCTCGGGCGGTGTCGCCCACGGCGTTCCCGGCACTTGGATGCCAGCGACATCCTGCACGATCGCAATCCGCGACAAATTCTTCGATGCGGTGTAACGATCCAGCGCGAGCGTGAGCGCGCGGCGCACGCGCTTGTCGTCGAACGGCTTCTTGTCGTGGTGCATGTTGACCATCAAGACGCAGTCCCACGGGCTTTCCTGCACCGTGATCTTGTTGCCGAGCGCCTTCACGAGGCTGTCGCGGTCGGCCGGAGTGAAGCCACGGAACTGGATGTGCGCGCGCTCGCCGCGCACGGCTGCGACCTGAGCCGAAGATGACTTGATGAACAGCGCCCGGTAGCTATCGAGGTACGGTTTGCCCTTGTCCCAGTAGTTCGGGTTCTTCTTGCCGACCCAATGCGAGCCCCTGACGTGCTCGACGAACAGGAACGGCCCCGTGCCCATGATGTTCTTTTCGTACCAGTGCGGATCCTTCGCAAGGATGTCGGCTTTGTAGATGAAGTTCCAGGGCGAGGCGAGATTCAGCAGGAACGACGACTCCGGCCACTTCAGTTTGAACACGATGGTGTGCGCATCCGGCGTCTCCACCGACTCGACCGCGCCATACGAGGCGGCGCGCAACGACTTCACCCCGGCCGGGGGTTTCATGATCTTGTCGTAGGACGCCTTGACATCTTTCGATGTCATGTCCGAGCCGTCGTGAAACTTGACCCCGCTGCGCAGTTTGAATGTGTAGGTCTTCTGGTCGCTCGATATCGTCCACGATTCCGCCAGATCGCCGACCGGCTTGGTGCCGGTCTTGTCGGTCGGGTCGGTGCGCAAGAGCGTGTTGTAGTGCGGCGCCACCGGATGGATCACGCCGAAGGTCTCTTCCTGATGGGCGTCGTAGGACGGCGGCTCGGACGGTACGGCAAAGATGAGCTCGCCGCCGGAGCGCGGTTTGTCTTGCGCCATGGCAGGCCAGACGAGCGCCATGACGATCCCCACTGCCAGCATGAACAGCGCGTTGATGCGGTTAAGCATGATGCCTCCTCCAGGTGGAATTGCTGCCGTCGACTCCGCACGTCGCCGAGCCATTGCGCACTACGGTGTCATCGTCTCCCTCCGCTCGCTGCCAAGATTTCCCCTCCCCCTTTGTCCGTTGCGTGCGCGTCTCAAACCAGGTGACACGCCGCCTGGTGCGCCGATCCGACCGCCCTGAGTTGCGGCGCCTCGCGCTTGCAGCGCTCGATCGCGAGCGGGCAGCGGGGATGGAACACGCAGCCCGAGGGCGGATTGAGCGGGCTCGGCACCTCGCCCGTCAAAACCTGGCGCTCGCGCGTCGCCTCCATGGCGGGATCGGGGATCGGCACGGCCGAGAGCAGCGCGCGCGTGTAGGGATGCGCCGGCGCTTCGTACAGATCTCGCCGGCTGGCGAGCTCGACGATCTTGCCCAGATACATCACCGCGATCCGGTCCGAGATATGTCGCACGACCGCCAGATCGTGCGCGACGAAAAGATACGACAAGCCGAAATCCGCCTGCAGCTCGTCGAGCAGATTGATGATCTGCGCCTGGATCGAGACATCCAGCGCGGACACCGGTTCGTCGCAGATGATGAGACTCGGTTGCATCGCCAGGGCGCGTGCCACACCCACCCGCTGGCGCTGGCCGCCGGAGAGCTCGTGCGGATAGCGATGCGCGTGCTGCGGCAGCAGGCCGACGCGAACGAGAAGGCCGCGCACGCGTTCCTCGCGTGCGCTCGGATCGCGTTCGAGCCCGTGTACCGCGATCGGCTCGGCGATGATCTGCCCCACCGTCATGCGCGGATTGAGCGAGCTGTACGGATCCTGGAAGATGACCTGGATGCGGTTGCGCAGCTTGCGCAACTGCGCCTGCTCCATGCCGACGAGGTTGCGTCCCTCGAAGATCACCTCCCCGGCAGTGGGATTTTCGAGTTGCAGCACGCAGCGCCCGGTGGTGGTCTTGCCGCAGCCCGATTCGCCGACCAGCCCGAGCGTCTCTCCACGTGCGAGCGAGAAACTGACACCGTCGACCGCGCGCACCAGCCCGGGCGGGCCGAACAAACCGTGTCCGACGCGAAAGTGCATGACGAGATCACGCACCTCGAGCAGCTTCTGCGCCGGATTCGTCTCGGGCGCTTCGGCTGCTTTCGCGACTACTGCGCTCATGCCGCCGCCACCGCGCCGAGGTGCTCGGCCTGCCAGCACGCGCTCGTGTGCCACTCGCCCGCCACAGCCGCGAGCTCGGGGGCGGACTCCAGGCAGCGCGCCTCGCGCCAGCGGCAGCGCGGCGCGAACGAGCACCCCTGCGGCAGGTGCGTGAGATCCGGCGGCTGACCTTCGATCGGCGCCAGTTTCGAGCGGCGCGGTTCGTCGAGTCGCGGCACCGAACGCAGCAGCCCCTCGGTATACGGGTGGCGCGGATTGGCGTACAGCTCGCGCGCGCTCGCTTGCTCGATGATCTTGCCGGCATACATTACGTTTACCCGATCGGCATAGCGAGCAACCACGCCGAGATTGTGGGTGATGATCAGCATCGCCACACCGAGCTTACGCGAGAGCGACTTCATCAACTCCAGGATCTGCGCCTGGATGGTCACGTCGAGCGCCGTAGTGGGTTCGTCGGCAAGGATCAGCGGCGGTTCGCATGCAAGCGCCATGGCGATCATCATGCGCTGGCGCATGCCGCCGCTGAACTGGTGCGGATACTGCGCGAGGCGGCGCTGCGCGTCGGGAATGCCGACCATGCCGAGCAATTCCAATGCGCGCGCCCGGGCCGCCGTAGGCGTCATGCCCAAGTGGATCTCAAGGCCTTCGGTGAGCTGCCGCCCGACGGTGAGCACGGGATTGAGCGAAGTCATCGGCTCCTGGAAGATCATGCCGATCTCGCGCCCGCGCACCTTGCGCATCTCCTCCTCGGTCAAGGCGAGCAGATCGCGGCCCTTGAACATCACGCTGCCCGCAACGATGCGCCCGGCCGGCTCGGCGATCAGGCGCATGATCGACAGGGCACTCGCGCTCTTGCCGCAGCCCGACTCGCCGACCAAGGCAACGGTCTCGCCTTCCTCCACATTCCAGCTCACGCCATCGACCGCCTTGACGACTCCGGAGCGGGTGGAAAACTGGGTCGCCAGCGAGGAGACCGAGAGCAGTGTCGCCATGGGTTAGGGAAATCGGGTCGGTGTCGGGTTCATGGCCATGCTGCGTTCATGATGGCGCAGTGTATCGTTCCGGCGAGCGGAAACGATACCGGAAGAAACCGCACGGCGGCTACCGTATCAGGAAACTTTCGTCGCTGCAGCGCACAATGCGCTGCCCGGCGTTAGCGTGACGTCGCTTCCGCCACGGCGGTACGAATCTGCTCGATACCGCTGGGGTCGTCCAAAGTCGTCAGGTCGCCAGGCTCGCGACCCTCGGCCAGGGCCTGGATACTGCGGCGCAGGACCTTGCCCGAGCGCGTCTTCGGCAGCATCGTCACGAAGTGCACGCGCGCCGGGCGCCCGATCGCGCCGATCTGCTGGTCGACGAGCGCCAGCAACTCGTGTTCGAGTGCCGCGCGCTCGCGCGGATCCGAAAATCGCGCCGCATCCTTGGCGACCGCGAACGCCACGGGTACCTGGCCCTTCACCGGATCTTGTATACCGACCACCGCCGCTTCCGCGATGTCCGCGTGACCGCACACCGCCTCTTCGATCTCGCGTGTGCCGAGCCGATGCCCGGCGACGTTGATCACATCATCGGTGCGCCCGAGGATGAAGTAATAGCCGTCGGTGTCGCGTATACCCCAGTCGAACGTGGAGTACATCAGCTTGCCCGGAAAGCTACCAAAATAGGTTTTCACGAAGCGCTCGTCCTGGCCCCAAATGGTGGTGAGGCAACCCGGCGGCAGCGGCGGCGCCAGGGCAACCACGCCCTTTTCGTTGTCGCCGACCTCGGCGCCGGTTGTCTCATGCAACAGGCGCAGATCGTAGCCGTACGCCGGGAAGCTCGGGCTGCCGTGCTTGAGCGGCGTCACCTCCACACCAGGGTAGGCGGCGAGAATCGACCAGCCGGTTTCGGTCTGCCAGTAGTGGTCGATCACCGATCGGCCGAGCCCATCCGATATCCAGCGTGCAGTCGGTTCGTCGAGCGGCTCGCCGGCGAGGAACAGGTTCTTGAGCGAGCTCAGGTCGTACTTGCGCAAGTACGCCGGATCGTGTTTCTTCAACACCCGAATCGCGGTCGGTGCGGAGAACATGACCGCGACCTTGTACTGCTCGACGATACGCCACCAGATGCCCGCGTCCGGGCGAATCGGCACGCCTTCGTAGACGACCGTGGTCATACCGGCGATGAGCGGCCCGTACACGATGTAGGAGTGGCCCACGACCCAGCCGATGTCGGAGGTCGCGAAATAGGTCTCGCCCGGGCCGCCGCAATAGATGTGCTTCATCGACGCGGCGAGTGCAACGGCGTAGCCGCCTGTGTCGTGTTGCACGCCTTTGGGCGTGCCGGTGGTGCCGGAGGTATAGAGAATGTAGGAAGGTTCGTTCGATTCGATCCAGGCGACCGGCACGCGCGCCCCGGAGTGCTCGCGGTGCAGCACCGCATAGTCGAGATCGCGCTCCGCGCTGCGGCCGCCGCTTCGATCCAGCCCGCGATCCAGCGTTACCACCTTGGCAGGCGGGTGCTGCGCAAGGCGCAAGGCTTCTTCGACCAGTGGTCGGTACGCGATGATCTTGCCCATGCGCATGCCGGCGTCGGCCGTGATCATTACCGTGGGACGGGCGTCGTCGATGCGTGCGGCAAGGCTGTGCGAAGCAAAACCGCCGAACACCACCGAATGGATCGCACCGATGCGCACCGTGGCGAGCATGGCGAACAGCGCCTCCGGCACCATTGGCATGTAGATGAGCACGCGGTCGCCACGCCCCACACCGAGCGCTTGCAGCATGGCGGCGCAGACGTTCACCTCGTCGTACAGCTGCGCATAGCTATAGGTGCGTTCGACGCCGGTCTCGGTCGAGATGTAGGCGATGGCGGGCTGGTTCGCGCGTGCAGCGAGGTGGCGATCGACGGCGTTGTGACAGAGGTTGGTCGTGCCGCCCGGGTACCAGCGCGCGAACGGCGGCCGGCCGTAATCGAGCACGCGATCGAATGGGCGCTGCCAATCGATCAACGCCGCCTGCTCACGCCAGAAACCGTCGCGATCCTCGAGCGAGCGACGATAGAACTCCCGGTAGCTCTCTGTCATGGTTTGCTCCTCGTTTGGCGCACCTTCGGCTCCGCCGGCGCCGCCATTACTCGAACGCGACCACCGCGCGCCCGCGAATGCGCCCCTGCAACATCTCGCCACAGTACCCCGGCACGTCAGCGAGCGCAATCCGGTGTGCGATCGTATCCAGGTGCCTGGGCTTCAGATCGGTCGCCAGCCGCTCCCACACCTTGCGCCGCAGCGGCATCGGCGTGTAACCGCTATCGATGCCGAGCAGCCGCACGCCGCGCAGGATGAACGGCAGCACGGTGGTTTTGAATTCGATGCCGCCTGCATTGCCGAAGGCCGCGATCACGCCGTTTTGCTGCATGGTGCGCGTGAGCCATCCGAGCTGCTCGCCGCCGACCGAGTCGAAGGCGCCGGCCCACAGCGCCTTCTCCAGCGGCCGGGCGCCGAATTCCATCGTACTGCGATCGTGCACCTCGGCGGCGCCGAGCGAGCGCAGATAAGCGGCCTCGGTCGCCTTGCCGGTCAACGCGCTGACTGAGTAGCCTAGCCTGGACAGCATGTCGATGCAAAGGCTCGCGACACCACCGGTGGCCCCGTTTACGAGCACCTTGCCCGCGGCAGGCGCAAGGTCGTTTTGTTGCGCCAGTTCGACGGCAAGCCCCGCGGTTAAGCCGGCGGTTCCGAGCGCCATCGATTCGTACAGGCTGAGTCCGCGCGGAAGCGGTACGACCCAATCGGCCCTGGTGCGCACGTACTGCGCGAAACCGCCGTCGTGGGCGACGCCGAGATCGTAGCTGGTCGCGATCACGGCATCTCCCGCTTTGAAGCGGGAATCCTTCGAATCCACGACGGTACCGGCGGAGTCGATCCCGGCCACACAGGGAAAGCGGCGAATGACCTTGCCGGCGCCTGTGAGCGCAAGCGCATCCTTGTAGTTGACGCTGCTGCAGGCGGTCTTGATGACGACTTCACCGGCGGCGAGGTCGGAAAGGCGCAGTTCGACGACGCGGGCGACGGACTTGCCGCCCTCGTCGAACACGCGTAAGGCCTGGAACGTTTCGCTCATCGTGTCGCTCCCGTTATCGGTGTCCACGACGAGATGATAATCAGATTCAAGCCAGGTGCGGCAACGCGAGGTAGTCCCGGGTCTGCATCTCGATCAACCGGCTCACCGTGCGGTCGACGAACGAGGCATTAAGGTTGCGTAGGAACGCGTCGCCAGACCCAGCGACCGCGAACAACTTGTTCACGGCCACGGCGGCCGAGACGATCAGCTTCACCCGCCGGTCGTAGAACTCGTCCACCAACCAGGTGAAGCGGCGTGCGGCATCGAGCTTCGAGGGACGCAACTGCGGCACGCCCGACAGCAGCACCGTGTGGAAGCGTCGCGCCAGTTCGATGTAATCGGCCTGACCGCGTGGGCCCTCGCACAATTCGGCGAATTCGAACCAGGCGATCTCCGGGCCGACGCGACGCGCGCGGATAGGCCGCTGCTCGATTTCGAGCACCACATCGGTCTCGACTTCGCCCGAGACAATCGAGGCGAATTCGCGCGCGAGCTTCTCGTCCGCCTGCGCTCCCAGCGGATAGTGGTATACCCCCGCCTGCTGCAGCAACCGCAGGCGATAGTCGATGCCCGCATCGATATGCACCACGTCGAGATTCTGCTTGATGAGCGCGATCGCAGGCAGGAACTGTTCGCGTTGCAGCCCGTGTTTGTACAACTCGTCGGGTTGCAGATTGGAGGTCGTCACCAGCACCACGCCTTGCTCGAACAGCCCCTCCAGCAGGCGGCGCATCAGCATCGCGTCGGTGATGTCGCTCACCTGGAACTCGTCCAGGCACAGCAGGCGCGCCTGCTGGGCGAGATCGCGCGCCACCTGGATCAGCGGATCCTCCTGCCCCTGCAGGTCACGCATGCGGTGGTGTACGTCCTGCATGAAACGGTGGAAGTGCTGGCGGCGCTTGCCCGTTAGCGGCGCACAGTCGAAGAACGCATCCATGAGAAAGCTCTTGCCGCGGCCGACCCCACCCCAGAGGTACAGTCCGCGCACTACGCGCCGGCGCGCGAGCAGGCGCACCAGCCAGGAGTCCATGCGCTCGAGCCCGAGCAGGTCTTCGTACAGGCGCTCGAAGCGCGCGAGCGCCTGCGTCTGGGCGGCATCCAGGACGATGCCGCGGCGATGCGCGTACTGGCGCAGCCAGCACGTAGCGGCACCGTCATCGCCGGCGATCGCACGGCCGCCGGCACCGGCACTAGACTCGTTCACGGAGCTATCTAGATGTGCAGCGTGCGCTTGTCGACGGCGAGCGCGGCCTCGTGCATCACTTCAGCAAGCGACGGATGCGCGTGCACGATGCGCGCGATGTCCTCGGAAGAGGCATCGAACTCCATGGCGACCACCGCCTCCGAGATGAGCTCCGAGGCGAATGGTCCGACGATGTGCACACCGAGAATACGATCGGTCTTTGCATCGGCCAACATCTTTACGAATCCGACTGTCTCGCCGAGCGCGCGCGCGCGGCCATTCGCCATGAACGGGAATTGTCCGCTGCGGTAGGCGATACCGGCCTCGCGCAGGCTCTGCTCGGTGCGGCCCACCCAGGCGATTTCGGGCGAGGTGTAAATCACCCACGGTACGTGATCCAGATTCACGTGCGCTGCCTGGCCGACAATGCGTTCGGCCGCCGCTACGCCCTCTTCCATCGCCTTGTGCGCGAGCATGGGGCCGCGCACGACATCGCCGACGGCGTATACGTTCGGCAGGTTCGTGCGGCAGTTGTCGTCCGCCTCGACGGCGCCGTTTGCAGCGAGCTTGAGTCCGACCGCCCCGGCGTTGAGGCCAGCCGTGTTCGGGCTGCGTCCCACTGCCACGATCAGCTTGTCGAACTCGGCTTGCTGCGTCTTGCCTTCGATGGCGTACTCGACCGCCACATCGCCGTTGCCCTTGCGCACGGCCGTTACGGTCACGCCTGTGCGGATCACGAACCCAGCGTCGCGCGTGAACGCCTTCAACGCCTCCTTCGCTACAGCCTCGTCTGCGGCCAGAAGAAAGCCGGGCAACGCTTCCAGGATCGTTACCTCGGCCCCGAGGCGGCGCCACACGCTACCCATCTCGAGGCCGATCACGCCGGCTCCGATCACGCCCAGCCGCTTGGGCACTTCGGTCAGCGCCAGTGCGCCGGCATTATCGAGAATCACGTCGTTGTCGAAGGGCGCGAAGGGAAGTGCACGCGGGATCGAGCCCGTGGCCACAATGACGTGCTTGGCCTGCAGTGACTCGCTCGTGGCGGCGGCCGTGACGTCGATATCGTAGACGCCGCCAGCGGCCGATTTGAACGCGCCCGTGCCGTGGTAGCTCGCGACCTTGTTCTTGCGGAACAGTCCGGCGATCCCGCCGGTAAACTGATCCACGATCTTCTGCTTGCGCGCCTGCATGGCTGCAACGTCGACACTCGCCTCTTTCACCGTGATGCCGTGGGCGCCGAATTTGTGGCGTACGCGCTCGAAGTTCTCCGACGACTCGAGCAGCGCCTTGGAAGGAATGCAGCCTACGTTCAAACACGTCCCACCGAGCGAAGCTTTACCTGCCGCGGTCTTGAAGTTGTCGACACAGGCAGTGCGCAGCCCGAGCTGGGCGGCACGTATGGCGGCGACATAGCCAGCAGGGCCCGCGCCGAGGACGATGACGTCGAATTGTGTTGTCATTGGCGAGTGTCACACATCAAGAAGGATCCGCGCCGGATCTTCCAACGCTTCCTTGATTGCGACCAGGCTCAGCACCGCCTCGCGCCCGTCGACGATGCGATGATCGTACGAGAGTGCAAGATAGTTCATCGGCCGGATCACGACCTGTCCGTTCTCGACCATGGGGCGCTCCTTGGTCGCATGCACCCCCAGGATGGCGCTCTGCGGCGGGTTGATGATCGGCGTGGAGAGCATTGAGCCGAATACGCCGCCGTTGGAGATCGAGAATGTGCCCCCAGTGAGTTCGTCGATCGAAAGCTTTCCCTCCTGCGCACGCTTGCCGAAATCGGCGATGACCTGCTCGATCTCGGCGATCGAGAGCTGATCGGCATTGCGCACGATCGGCACCACCAGCCCGCGCGGGCTCGCCACCGCGATACCGATATCGAAATAGCCGTGATAGATGATGTCGCTGCCGTCGATCGAAGCGTTCACCAGGGGGTAGCGCTTAAGCGCCGCGACCGATGCCTTGACGAAGAATGACATGAAGCCCAGGCGTACGCCGTGCTCTTTCTCGAAGCGCTCGCGGTAGCGGTTACGCAACTCGATGACGGGCTGCATATTGACTTCGTTGAAGGTCGTGAGGATCGCCGCGGTTGCCTGCGACTGCACCAGGCGCTCGGCGATCCGTGCGCGCAGTCGCGACATGGGAACGCGCTGCTCGGGGCGTTCGCCGACGATGGCGTTGAGATCGACCACGCCGGGCTCTTGACGCGCCGGCGGCGCGGCGGGCGTCGCCGCCGCATTCGCCGCTGATGCGCGCTGCGCTGCTTTGCTCGACTGCACGGCCGCGAGAACATCGGTCTTGGTGACGCGGCCGCCGCGCCCGCTGCCCGCGATCTGCGTGGTGTCCACGCCTTGCTCCTGCGCGATCTTCTTCGCTGCCGGCATGACCTGCGCCGCCGCGCTCGCCTGCGCGGCCGGTTCAGCCCCGCCGTCTGTCTTGGGCGCGACCGGCGCCGTACCCGCCTCGGCCTTGGCTTCGGTGTCGATGGTCGCAATCACCTCGTTGCTCACCACCGTGCCGCCGTCGTCCTTGAGCACTTTCACGAGCACTCCGGACACCGGGGCGGGCAACTCGAGCACGACCTTGTCGGTCTCGATATCGATCAGATTCTGATCGCGCTCGACGTACTCCCCCGCCTTCTTGTGCCAGGCAAGCAACGTCGCCTCAGGCACCGACTCCGACAATTGCGGGACCTTCACTTCAACCAGCATGGAAGCTCCGTTGGGTGGATTCTGCCAAGATCGTACGCTTCGCCGAACCGCACATCGGTTTCACGCTGCGCTCGCCCCTTCCTTCCTCTGCATGGTGAGGGCGGGCAGGTCGCCCGGATGGCGCGCTCGAGGGAAAGACAATCACTCCGCCACCTCGGCGACCGCATCCTCGGTCAAGGCGGCGCTGATCAATTCCTTCTGCTGTTTGTCGTGCAGGCTCTTGTAACCCACCGCTGGGCTCGCCGACGAGGCACGACCGGCGTAACCGAGTTTCTGGCCCGGACGCATATGACGCTCGACGTAGTGCTGGACCCAACGCCACGCACCCTGGTTGCGCGGCTCTTCCTGGCACCAGACCACATCGGTCGCGTTGGCGTACTTGTCGACCATCAGCTTGAAGTGCTCGTGCGGGAAAGGATAGAGCTGGGCGATACGCACCAGCGCGACATCCTTGATCGAGCGCTCGCGCCGCCCCGCACGCAAGTCGAAGAACACCTTGCCGCTGCAGAACACGACCCGCTTCACCTTGCCCGGATCGATGTCCTCGTCCCAGTCGTCGTTCACGGGATTGAACTTGCTGTGCGCGAATTCCTCCAGCGGCGACACCGACTCCTTGTGCCGCAACAGGCTCTTGGGCGAAAACAGCACGAGCGGCTTGCGATACGGTCGTATCACCTGCCGGCGCAGGAGGAAGAACATCTGCACCGGCGTGGCAGGCACGCACACCTGCATGTTGTAGTCCGCGCACAGTTGCAGGAAACGCTCGAGCCGCGCCGACGAGTGCTCCGGGCCCGCGCCCTCGTAGCCGTGCGGCAGCATGAGCGTCAAGCCGCAAAGTCGCCCCCATTTGACCTCGCCCGAGGCGATGAACTGGTCGATGACGACCTGGGCGCCATTGGCGAAATCGCCGTACTGCGCCTCCCACACGACCAGCTCCTCCGGGCTCGAGGTCGCATAACCGTATTCGAACGCCACCACCGCCTCTTCCGACAGCACCGAGTCGATCGCGACGAAGTCGCCCTTTCCGGGATTGATGTGCTGCAGTGGCAGGAATGCGCCCGAGTCCCAGCGCTCGCGGTTCTGGTCGTGTAGCACGGCGTGGCGATGAAAGAACGTGCCTCGGCCAGAGTCCTGACCCGATAGGCGAATCGAGTAGCCCTCGTGCAGCAGCGTGGCATAGGCGAGGTTCTCCGCCATGCCCCAGTCGAGCGGGAGCTTGCCCTGCGCCATCTGCTTGCGCTCGGCCATGATGCGCTCGACGCGCGGGTGCAGCTTGATGTTGGTCGGCACCTGGGTAAGTTTCTCGCCCAGCATCTTCAG
>WYBJ01000320.1 GCA_011525945.1 Burkholderiaceae bacterium
CAGCGAACGACGCGGCTACGTTGTCATGAATCTGAGCGCGCGGAACTGTCAGGTGCAGCTGCGTGGTATCGAAAACGAGAAGCTGCGTTCAACCGGCATCGCAACGCAGGCGAGCTTCGTGGTCGAGGACGGAAGGCCCGGCGCACAGCGGGAGTGACGCATCCGCACGATGACCTCGGCGGTGCCGGCCCAGTCCGCCGCGCGCATTGCGCCCCCCTCCCCTGCACCAGATAATCGAGCGGCGAGGATCCAACCGCGCTCGGGGAGTGCACATGCCGGTGGCAAAGAAGAAGCGCATGCCGAAGGAATCGGCCGCACGCAAAGCCGGGTCATCCGGCCGCGGCAAGCACGCCGCTTCGCGTGCGACAGCGCCCGGCAAACGAGCGCGCACCGTTCCCGCACGCAAAGCGACCGGCACGCGCAGCGCCACGGTCGCGGCCGGCGCGGCGCAGACCTACCGCCACGACGAGCAAGCGGTGCAGCGCCCCGAGATCGGCGTGCAGCACAGCTTCTTCGCGAAGCGGCCGCCGAAGACCTATCGCTACGACTCGAGCCTCGACCCGGCACTCGCCTGGGACGAGAACGGCGGGCGTGAGTTGGCCGAGTGGCTGATCGGTCTGGTCGAGCGTGCGGCAGCCGAGGGCGAGGCCAAAGTATTCGCCACGCCGCAGACCTGGGCGGACGGCAGCGTCACGGTGGAGAATCTGCAGGCGGCGGCGCGCATGCTGCGCCGGCTCTCCGCGCCGTATCTCAACTGGGCGGGCAAGGCCGAGCGCCATCAGATCGAGGTGCCGACGCTGCCGCTGTTCGTGCACGAGCGGCACTCGACCAAGGCGATCCTGGACGGCGTCAAGCACCGCGTCGCGCGCGGCACGACACTCGACCTCTTCGGCGATGCCAATCTCGACGTGACCGAGCAGCTCTCGGCCTACGAGCACCAGGGGCCGTGGGCAAACCGCATGATCCTGGGCGACAGCCTGCAGGTGATGAGCTCGCTTTCCGAGTACGAGGGCCTGGGCGGCCAGGTGCAGATGATCTACATGGACCCGCCCTACGGCGTGCGCTTCGGCTCCAACTTCCAGCCGTTCGTGAGGAAACGCGACGTGAAGCACGGGGCGGATGAGCAGATGACGCGCGAGCCGGAGATGGTCAAGGCCTATCGCGACACCTGGGAGCTGGGACTGCACTCGTATCTCACCTACATGCGCGACCGGCTGCTGCTCGCGCGCGAACTGCTCACCGAGTCGGGCAGCATCTTCGTGCAGATCTCGGATGAGAATCTGCATCATCTACGAGAGATCTTGGACGAAGTGTTCGGACCCACAAATTTTTGCGCACAGATCGTGTTTCGAAAAACGACGGGAAAGGCAAGTCAGCTGATAGACAACACTTACGACGCTCTCCTTTGGTATGCACGACGAAAGGACCTCGCAAAGTATCGCGACCTCTTTGAGCCCCGCACGATCCAGGACGATCAAAATCTTCGCTTTGTCGAACTTCGCGATGGATCAAAGCGACGAATGACATCAGAGGAAGTGCTCGGTTTGGCGAGTCTGCCAGATGGTGCACGAGTGTTCCGGCCAAATCCGCTAACGTCGGCACGTCCTCGAGGGCAAAATGACCTCGCCGATTTCGAGTATGAAGGGAAGAAGTACTCACCTGGTCAGCGAACGTTCAGCACAGACTTTTCTGGATTGTCGCGTCTCGCCACCGCTAAACGCCTGATGCCGGTTGGCAGCACTCTGACATTTGTCCGATATCTCGACGACTTCCCTTATAAGCCCCGGAACGACATTTGGGATGACACGCGGCAAAGTGGATTCGCGGAAGGCAAGCTGTATGTTGTGCAAACGGCCCCCAGGGTTCTAGAGAATTGCGTACTGGCCACCACCGACCCCGGCGATCTCGTCCTCGACCCGACCTGCGGCTCGGGCACCACGGCCTACGTCGCCGAGCAATGGGGCCGGCGCTGGATCACCTGCGACACCTCGCGCGTGCCGCTCGCGCTTGCGCGCCAGCGGCTGCTGACCGCGACCTTTCCCTACTACGATCTGAAAGAACCCAAGCGCGGCCCGGCGGGCGGCTTCGTCTACCAGCGCCGCCGGAACCAGAAGGGCGAGGAAGTCGGCGGCCTGGTGCCGCATGTCACCTTGAAGTCGATCGCGAATAACGAACCGCCCAAGACCGAGGTGCTGGTCGATCGCCCCGAGATCATGCGCGGCGTGACGCGCGTCTCGGGTCCGTTCGTGGTCGAAGCGACGCTGCCGGCGGCGATGGACCTCGAAGCCAACGACCTGGGCTTCGCCGGCGCAGCCTCGGCGCCCGCAGCCAACAAGCTCGAAGCCGGCGAAGCAGCCGGCGTGCGCGCGTCCGCCACCGTACTCACCAGCGCCGACCCGAGCACCCACATCGAGCGCATGCTGCACACCCTGCGGCAATCGAAAACGCTGCGCCTGCCGGGCAATCGCGAGCTGACGTTCGATGCCATCCGCCGCCTCGACGATTGCGAGCACCTGCACGCCGAAGCGGTCGAGAAGAACGGCGCCGACAAGCGCGTCGCCGTCGTCTTCGGTCCCGAGTCGGGTGCGGTCAGCGGCAACCTCGTCTTCAACGCCACCAGCGAGGCGCGGCACGCCCGCTATGCACATCTGTACGTGTTCGGCTTCGCCATCGATCCGAAGGCGCTGGAGTTCCTGAACGACCCGCGCCAGAGCCGCATCCCCTCGACCTACGTCGCGGTCACGCCCGACGTGCTCATGGGCGATCTGCTCAAGACCACGCGCGCAAGCGAAATCTTCTCCATCACCGGGCTGCCCGATGTCGCCGTGCGGCCGGCCAGGAAGAAAGCCGCGGACAGCGAGGCGTTCTGGGAAGTCGAAGTGCGCGGCCTCGACACCTTCAACCCGGCCGAGATGAAGACCGAATCGGTCGAGGCCGACAACCTGCCCTGCTGGATGCTCGACACCGACTACAACGGGCTCGCCTTCTACGGAACCCAAGTGTTCTTCCCCAAGACCGCCGCCTGGGACAACCTGAAGCGCGCGCTCGGTGCGAGCCTGGATGAATCGGTGTGGGATCATCTCGCCGGCACCGTCAGCGAGCCGTTTCTCGCCGGCACGCACCAGCGCATCGCGGTCAAGGTGATCGACGAACGCGGCAACGAGCTGATGGTCGTAAAGACCCTAGGCAAGGAGTAAGACCATGCAAACTTTCAGAGCGATCGTCAAGGTCGGCCAGGACGGCAGGATCGAGGTATCGGGCGCGCCCTTTCCGCCCGGCGAGGAGGTCGAGGTAGTCGTCTCCGACAACCGTCTCACCACGACGCAGCGCCTCGCGCTCTGGGACGACGCTGTGCGCAAGCTGCGCGCCACGCCGGGCATCGACCGGATCAGCGATGACGACATCGAGGCCGAGATCGCGGTGCATCGCGCTCGCATTTATTGAGCTTTCGGGAAGTGCTTGACGCTCAATTCCCTCACCCCCACCCCCTACCCAGGAACGTGCCCGCATCAGCGGGCACGCGAGGCTCCCCTCTCCCTTCGGGAGAGGGGTTGGGGGTGAGGGAAGAGACGCCACGACAAGGTTCCAGGGCGCAAGCCGCGATATATGTGGCGTGGAGTCTCTCCCGGAGGGAGAGGGGAGCGTCTTGCGGAAAGAGGCTTGTCGACCTCTTTCCGGATTTTCAATAGCGATAGATCGGAAGAGCGATCGAAACGAATTGAGAAAGCAGCTACCACTCGCCACACTGCTCACCACCGGGCTCGAGCGCACGCTGCGCGAGGGCAATCCGTGGTGGAAGGGCGAGCAGATCTACGGCCTGCCGCCGATTCGCCGCTGGGCGTTTCCGCACGTGCTGCACGGCGTGCGCAAGGGCATCGCGCCGGTCACGGTGGTACGCGGCCCGCGCCAGATCGGCAAGACGACACTGGTCAATCAGGTGATCGCCGCGCTACTCACCGAGGGCGTCGCGCCGCAACGAATCTTCCGCATCCAGTTCGACGACATCCCCGCGCTGCGCCGGCTGGACGAGCCGCTGCTCGATCTGGCATGGTGGTTCAGCGATCAGATTCTGGGCAAGTCGTTTCAGCGTGCCGCGGCCGACGGCGGGCAGGCGCTGCTGTTCCTCGACGAAGTGCAGAACCTGCGCGACTGGGCGCCGCAGTTGAAGCTCCTGGTCGATCAGCATCCGGTGCGGGTGGTCGTCACCGGCAGCTCGGCGCTGCGCATCGAAGCCGGCCGCGACAGTCTCGCCGGTCGCATCACCACGCTGGAGATGGGGCCGCTCTCGCTGCGCGAGATCGGCGAGTTTCGCGGTGGTGGCCAACCTGATGCGTTCCTGCCGCACAACGGCCTGGCCCCTCTCAAGGACAAGGCGTTCTGGCTCGGACTGCGAGCGCACGGCGTGCAGCATGGCGCGTTCCGCCAGCAGGCGTTCGCCCACTTCTCCGAGCGCGGCGCGTATCCGGTCGTACACGCGCATCCCGACGAGCCCTGGGAGCGCATCGCCGACCTGTTGAACGAGACGGTGGTCCGGCGCGCCATTCAACACGACTTGAGAATAGGCGAACGCGGCAAGAAGCGCGACGAGCATCTGCTGGAAGAAGTCTTCCGGCTTGCATGCCGCTATATCGGCCAGTCGCCGACGCAAGCCCTGTACCTGGACGAGATCCGCCGTGCACTCAACGCGAATATCGGCTGGCAGCGCATCCTGCACTACCTGCGCTTTCTCGATGGGGCCTTGCTGGTGCGGCTGATCGAGCCGCTGGAGCTGCGGCTGAAGAAGAAGCGCGGCGCATCCAAGCTCGTCCTCTGCGATCATGCGCTGCGGGCAGCATGGTTGCAGGAGCAGGTGCCCCTCGATCCCGCGGCGCTCGCACGCGCGCCGCATCTTTCCGATCTCGCCGGACGGATCGCCGAAAGCGCCGCGGGCTACTTCTTCCGCGCCATCATCGGGCTGGATGTCGCGCATTTTCCCGAGCGCGGCGCCGAGCCCGAGGTGGACTACGTGTTGTCGATCGGCGAGCAGCGCATCCCGGTCGAGATCAAGTACAAGGGCCGCATCGATCACGCGGATACGCGCGGGCTCCGAGCCTTCATCGAGAAAGCGGTGTACAACGCGCCGTTCGGCGTCCTGGTCACACAGCTCGATGCGCGAGCGAGCGACGATCCGCGCATCGTCAGCCTGCCGCTCTCCTCGCTGCTCATGATGAGGTAAGCATGAGCCAGATCAACCACGTCGAAAACCCGATCATCAACTCTCCGTTCGAGGCGCCGCAATGCTACTGGCACCTGGAGCGCGGGCGGCAGCCGCAAAAGCGCGACGGGCGCAGGCCCGCGAGCTATTTCTTCCGCGTGCCCGAGCGCGCCGCGCGCGGCAGGAAAGCGCGCGAGCAGAACGATCTTTTCACCGAAGACCTGCTCGGCGAAGAGTATCTGCTGGACAACGCCAACCTGATCCGCCAGCGCCTGCAGGATTGGCGCGCGCGCGGCTACGAGGGTGCGACCCGGGTCACGCGCGAGTTGCTGGACCTGTGGCAGTCGGACGACCGGCGCGAGCGTCTGTTCTTCGCCCAGCTGGAAGCCGCGCTGGCCGTGATCTTCTTGACCGAAGCTACACCCGATCTCCTGCACGGCATCAGCGTCCCGCCGGACGAGCCCGGGCCGGAGGCGCAGGTCAAGGGCTACAAGGCGTTCCTGCGCTATGCGCTGAAGATGGCGACCGGCAGCGGCAAGACCACCGTCATGGGCATGCTCGCGGCGTGGCAGATCCTGAACAAGGTCGCGCATCCGCAGAGCCCGCACTACTCCGACACGGTGCTCGTGATCTGCCCCAACGTCACCATCCGCGACCGGCTGCGCGAGCTGGACCCGAATCTCGACACGCTCTCGCTCTACCGCATGCGCGAGCTGGTGCCGGTGCATCGCATGAGCGATCTGCGCCGGGGGGAAGTCTTCATCACCAACTGGCACCACCTGGAGCGGCGCGAGGCTACGGACGTGAACGGCATCTCGGCCAAGGTGGTGAAGCGCGGCGTGCCGGTCACGCGCAAGTTCAAACGTAGGCTCGACGGACAGGACACCGAATTCGAAGAGACGCGCTATTACGAATCCGATGCCGCCTATCTCAAGCGCGTGCTCGGCAAGCGCAAGGGCCGCGCTCAAGCGATCTTCGTCATGAACGACGAAGCGCATCACGCCTACCGGCGCGGCGACGTGAGCGACGAATACGCGCTGGACGAGGAGAGCGCGGAGCGCAACGCGCGCGAAGCGACCGTCTGGATCGAGGGGCTGGACCGGCTCAACAAGACGCTCGGCGGGCGCGGCAACGGCATCCGCCTGTGCGTCGATCTCTCCGCCACGCCGTTCTACATCCAGGGCAGCGGCAACGAGGTCGGGCGGCCGTTCCCGTGGGTGGTCTCGGATTTCAGCCTGCTGGAAGCGATCGAGTCGGGGCTGGTGAAGATCCCGCAACTGCCGGCGCAGGACACCACCGGCGCCGACACCCCGCCCTACTTCAACATCTGGCGCTGGATCGCCGAGCGCGCCAACGTGCGCGAGACCGGGGAGCGGATGACCCCGCTGCTGGTCATGAAGTACGCAACGCAACCCATCGTCCAACTCGCCGAGGAATGGCGCAAGACGCACGCGCTCTGGGAAGCGCAAGCCGCAGGAGGGTTGCGCCGGCGCGTGCCGCCGGTGTTCATCATCGTCTGCCGCGACACGGCGCTCGCGCGTGAGATCTTCGAATGGATCGCCGGCAAGCGGCCCGACTACGGCACAGCACCCGCGTGGTTCCGCAACGCACCGGGCCAGGAGCTGACCGTGCGGGTCGATTCCAAGGTCGCCGACGAGATCGAATCGGGTAGCGGCGCGGACGAAAGCCGGCGCCTGCGCTTCGTCTTGGAGACGGTCGGGAAGACCGAATGGCCGGGCGGCAACGCGCCCGAGGAATACGCGGCGATCGTGCACAAGCACAATCACAAAGCGCTGGAGGAGGACTCCGAGCTGGCGTTCATCGACGAAGCCATCCCGCCCGGGCGCGACGTGCGCTGCATCATCTCGGTGGCGATGCTATCGGAAGGCTGGGACGCAACCACGGTGACGCATGTGGTGGGCTTGCGGCCGTTCGGCTCGCAATTGCTGTGCGAGCAGGTCGTGGGCCGCTCGCTGCGGCGCACCTCCTACGCGCTGGATGCCGGCGGGCGCTTTCGCGAGGAGACCGCCAAGGTGTTCGGCGTGCCGTTCGAGCTGATCCCGTTCAAGGTCGAAGGCGGCGGCACGCCGCCGCCGACGCCGCCCGCGTACCACGTCTACGCCGATCCTGCGAAGTCCGAGCTCGAAATCAGCTTTCCGGTGGTCGAGGGTTATCACGACCCGGGCTGGGTGTCCCTGACGATCGATTGGGAACGCGTGCCGCTGCTCACGCTCGATCCACTGCGCGTGCCCGACCAGACGCTCTTGCAGAACCTCGCCGGCATCGATTCCAAGCTGCTCGCGTTCGGCCCGGGGCAGAGCGCCTTAATCACGCTCGAGGATTGGCGCAAGCGCATGCGCGTGCAGCAGGTGGTATTCGCCATCGCCGCCGGTCTCACCCGCGACTGGACGGCGCGCAACGGCGAGGTCATCCCGACGCATCGGCTGTTCCCGCTGTTCGTCGGCTACGCCGAGCGCTACCTGCGCGAAAAGATCCAGCGCCGCGGCAACAGCGCGCCGCAGGATGTCGCGATCAATCCCTATTTCCAGGAAGCGGTGTCTGCGCTCGCCGATCACATCAAGCCGGTCAACCAACAGGGCGAGGAAACCGAGCTGCCCGTGATCGCACCCGGACGCGAAGGGCAGCGCTCCACCGCCGATGTGGATTTCCATACCGGCCGCGCGCTGGAGCCGGCAGCCCGATCGCATGTCAACGCGCTGGTGGTGGATTCGCGCTGGGAAAAGGCCGCGGCCTTCTGTCTCGATACCCATCCCGGCGTGCGCGCGTGGGCCAGGAACGATCACCTCGGCTTCGTGATTCCGTATCGCGTCGACGGCATTGCCCGCAAGTACCTGCCGGATTTCATCGTCGAGCTGGCGGGCACGCTGCCCGCGCGCTGGATCGTGGAGATCAAGGGCGAGGAACGGCCCGAGGATCTGAAGAAGCAGGCAGCGGCCGAGCGCTGGGTGCGGGCGGTGAATCGCGACGGGCGCTACGGGCGCTGGGAGTACCGGTATCTACGGCATCCGTCGGATCTGGCGCGGGCGTTGAGCGAACGGGTCGGGGCAGATCACCCGGCATGACGCTCCGCATGAGCGGACCCTCGCCCGTCTGCACGATCGCTACCGATAGGAAAGAAAATCCTCGCTCATCGATCGACGCCTATTCGGAGTTCGGCCGCATTGCCAAGGGCTTGGCCATCGCGCTCGAGTCCGGGCCGGCCAGGGATGTAAAGTGTCTCGACACGGCCGGTTACAACGGCCCCACTATCGTCCAGATCAGCCGGCACCGGCTGCATCGGACGCAACGCGCAGGGGTTCCGCAGGCGGCCGGGGTGTGCGGCCGATCAGGACTACCGGAACGCCACGTCCACCGCCTGCCCGAGCTTATCGGCGAGCTCGTCGAGCTGGCCGTCCGAGACGATGTAGGGCGGCGCGATCAGCACGTGATCGCCGCGCATGCCGTCGAGCGTGCCGCCCATGGGATAGCAGAGTAAGCCCAGCTTCATCGCCTCGGCCTTGATGCGCGCGTTGATCTTGAGCGCCGGGTCGAATGGCTGCTTGGTGGCGCGGTCCTGAACGAATTCGATGCCCCAGAAAAAACCGCGGCCGCGGATATCGCCCACGTGGGGATGCGCGCCGAGCCGGCTGCGCAAGCGTGCCTCCAGCCCGGCCGCGGCCGAGCGCACGCGCTCGACCAATCCGCGCTCGACGAAGGCGCGCTGCACCGCGAGCGCCGCCGAGCACGCGAGCGCGTGACCGATGTAGGTGTGCCCGTGCTGGAAGAAGCCCGAGCCGCGCTTGATCGCATCGTGGATGCGGCCTTGCACCAGCGTCGCACCGATCGGCTGGTAGCCCGCACCCAGGCCCTTGGCGATACAGACGAGGTCGGGCGCGATGCCTTCCTGCTCGCAGGCGTACAGCGTGCCGGTGCGGCCCATGCCGCACATGACCTCGTCGAGGATGAGCAACACGCCATGGCGGTCGCACACTTCGCGTATCAGCCGAAAGTAATCCGGCACCGGCGGCACGGCGCCGAGTGTGGCGCCGACCACCGTTTCGGCGACGAAGGCGATCACGTTCTCGGGACCGAGCTGCTCGATCTCCTGCGCAAGCTCGTCGGCGAGGCGGCGCGCATACCCTTCCAGCGTCTCGCCGTGCGCTCGCTCGCGGTATTCGTAGCAGGGCGATACGTGGCGCGCGTCCATCAGCAACGGCGCGAACTGCCGCCGCCGCCACATGTTCCCGCCGACCGCGAGCGCGCCCAGGGTGTTGCCGTGATAGCTTTGCCGTCGCCCGATGACGTAGCGGCGGCTCTCCTGCCCGATCTCGACGAAATACTGGCGCGCGAGCTTGAGCGCCGCCTCGATCGCCTCGGAGCCGCCCGAGACGAAGTAAACGCGCTCCATACCCGCCGGCGCGCGCGCGATCAACTCGTCCGCCAGCGCTTCCATCGGCTCGGTGGTGAAGAACGAGGTGTGCGCATACGACAGCCGGTCGAGCTGAGCTTTGACGGCAGCGATGATGCCGGCGTCGTCGTGGCCAAGACAGGACACGGCCGCTCCGCCGGAAGCATCCAAATAACGCATGCCGGTCGAATCGATCAGGTAGGCGCCTTCGCCGCGAACGGCGGTCGGATAGGCGGCAGTCGAGCTGCGATGAAAGACGTGGTCCATGACCGCCGAGCGTACCCGAAGGCGCCGGCCGGGGGAATCGGTTGGCGCTGGCGATGCCTTCGATCTCCCAACAAGAGGCATTTCGGGCGCTTTTTCGCATTTACAAATGCGAAAAAATTCGCTTAACATAGCCGCCGCCATGAGAAAAATCACAATCGCATTGGCGCTTTCCCTCGGAATCGCAACCAGCCTGCCGGTGGCTGCGGCCGACGTCGCGCCCGAGTTGGCCGAACCGCAGGCTTCGGCTCACTATCAGATTGCGGCGACGTACGTGGAGCAGGCGCGAGACATCATGTTTTACGCGCTTTCGCTCGTGGGCATTCGCTACCACTGGGGCGGAAACTCCCCGCAGACCGGGTTTGACTGCAGCGGTCTGGTGAGCCACGTCTATCGGCAGATCGCGGGTTTGGTGCTGCCGCGCGACTCGTATGCCATGGCACGCCTCGGAACGCCGATATCGCTAGAGGATTTACGACCGGGCGATCTGGTGTTCTTCAACACCATGCGACGACCCTTTTCGCACGTCGGCATCTACCTCGGCGACAAGCACTTCGTCCATGCGCCGTCGCGCGGCAAGTCGGTCAACGTGGTCGACATGACCGACGCCTACTGGGCCAAGCGCTATAACGGCGCACGCCGCATCGGGCTCTAAGAGGCGCCATTCCTCCCGGTTCCGGTTGACGCATCGCATCGCATCGCGCCGCGTCACGTCACGTCACGAAAGCCGATCCTCATCAAACGATTGCGAATCGTTCTCATTCGTACTATGCTCTGCTCCGCATATCTGCGCTCAAGGAGCCCCTGGATGTTTCTCGCCCGTACTCGTTTCATTGCCGGCGCAACGCTTGTCGCCGGCGCATTGGTCGGCGTCTGCTCGGTCGCCGTCGCACAGGAGAAGGTCCTGAATCTCTATACCGCGCGACACTACAAGACCGATGAAGCGCTTTATTCCGGCTTCACCAAGAAGACCGGAATAAAGGTCAATCGCATCGAGGGCGGTGAAGATGCCCTGTTTGAGCGCATCAAGAGCGAAGGCGCGAACAGCCCTGCGGACGTTTTCATCACCGTGGATATCGGGCGCATTTGGCGCGCCGATCAGGCGGGCATATTTGAAGCCGTGAAGTCGCCGTTGCTCGAAGCACGCATTCCGGCGGCGTTTCGCGACCCCAACAACCACTGGTTCGGATTCTCGGCGCGCGCGCGCATCATCGCCTACAACAAGGCGGAGGTGAAAAGCGGCGAGATCAAGGATTACGAGGATCTGGCCGATCCGAAATGGAAGGGCAAAATCTGCACGCGCTCGAGCGCGCATCCGTACATGCTCTCGCTCACGGCAAGCATGGTGGCGCATCTGGGCGAGGAGAAGGCCGCAGCCTGGGTCAAGGGACTGAAGGACAACCTGGCGCGCGATCCGAAGGGCGGCGACACCGATCAACTACGCGCGGCAGCCGCCGGCGAGTGCGCCATCGCGGTTTCCAACCAGTACTACTACGTGCGTCTGATGCGATCGTCCAAGCCCGACGACAAGAAGGTTGCCGAACGCCTGGCCATCGTGTTCCCCAACCAGGGCAACCGCGGCACGCACATGAACATATCGGGCGGCGGCATGCTCAAGCACGCACCGCACAAGGACGCCGCGCGGCAGTTCCTCGAGTATCTCGCCAGCGACGAAGCGCAGACCTACTTTGCCAACGGTAACAACGAATGGCCGGTGGTGCGCAGCGTGAAGCTCGACAACCCCGAGCTGGCATCGCTGGGCGAGTTCAAGCACGACTCGATCAACATTGCGCGCATTGGCCAGGCGCAGGCAACCGCGCAACGGATTTCGGACCGGGCAGGTTACAAGTAACCGCGCTGGCGCTCCCGGCCGGTCGCGCTTCAGCGCGATCGGCCTGCGCGGCTCATCTGCCGCGAAAGAACGATCAGCGGAATGAGTCCGATCGCCACGATGACGAGCGATGGCGCGGCCGCCTCGCCCAGGCGCTCGTCCTTGGTGAGATTGAAAACCTCCACCGCCAGCGTATCGAAATTGAACGGACGCATGGCGAACGTGGCCGGCAGCTCCTTCATCACATCGACGAACACCAGCAGGCCTGCGCCGAGCAGACTCGCCCAAAGCATCGGCGCATGCACGCGGGCGAGCGTTGCCCCCGGCCCCGCGCCGAGACTGCGGGCCGCATCGTCCATCGAGGGCGTAATGCGCGCGAGCCCCGCCTCCACCGACTGGAACGCGATGGCGAGAAAGCGCACCAGGTACGCATACACCAGCGCGACGATGGTGCCGGTGAGGAGCAGCCCGGTGTGCAAGCCGAACTGCTCCCGCAGCCAATCCGCCAGGGCGTTGTCGAGCCTGCCCAGTGGCACCAGAATACCTACCGCGATCACCGCACCCGGTATCGCGTAGCCCAGCGCCGCGATCCGATTGGCCGCCGCGACGACGGGGCTGCGTACGACGCGCCCGGCGTAGGCCATCAACGTCGCCGCCACGATCGCCAGCAGCGCGGTGACCCCGGCCAGCGTGAACGTATTGCCGATCAGCGAAAGAAGGCGCGTGCTCACGCCCGCACCCTCTTCCCAGGCGAGGCTTGCCAGGATGCCCACCGGCAGCAGGAACCCGAACAACAGCGGCGCGAAGCAGGCGGCAAACGCGGCTGCCGCCGCGAATCCATGCAGGCGCTGTGGCAGCGCGCGCGCACGAGCGGTCACGTTGTGGTAGCGCGCCTTGCCGCGCGTCACGCGCTCGCCAACCAGGACCAACGCGACGAATGCGAGCAGGCAGCTTGCAAGTTGGCCGGCGGCCACCGTGTCGCCGAGCGAGAGCCAGGCGCGATAGATGCCGGTCGTGAAGGTCTGCACGGCAAAGTACGAAACCGTGCCGAAATCCGCCAGCGCCTCCATCAGTGCGAGCGCAGTTCCGGCGACGATCCCCGGCCGTGCCAGCGGCAACGCAACCCGAAAGAACGCGCCCCACGGGCCGTAGCCGAGCAAACGCGCCGATTCGGTCGCGGCGCGCGACTGATCGAGAAACGAGGCACGCGCGAGCAGGTAGACATACGGATACAACGCGAACGACAACACGGCCATCGCGCCGCCCAGCGAACGAATCTCGGGAAACCAGTATTCGTGCGCCCGCCAGCCCGTCAACTCGCGCAACCACGTCTGCACCGGACCGGTGAACTGCAGCCAATCGGTGTAGGCATAGGCCATGACGTAGGCCGGCATCGCGAGCGGCAGGATCAACGCCCATTGCAACATGCGCCGGCCGGGGAATCGATACGCGGTCACCAGCCATGCCGACAGCACCCCGATCGAGACGACGCCGTATGCGACCCCGAGCACCAGCGCGCCGGTATTGACGAGATACCCGGGCAACACCGTGTCGACCAGATGTCGCCAGGTCTCGCCGCCGTGCGAGAACACGTTCGAAAGCACCGCGGCGATCGGCACGGAAATGAGCACCGCCAGCACGATCGCGCTCACACCGAGCGCGCCGGGAGAGCGATACGCGTGCGGGCGCGATGCGGGGGACGAGGATGCGGTGATCGTTGTCATCGAGGCGGGCTGCACAGAGGGCGCGGCCAGAGCGATTCTATCCTCTCGCTCCGCCCTTGCCATGTGCGCAACCGTAAATGTAAGCCCGCATCGAATCCGGATATGTTCCGGTCGGTCGCGCGCGCACCGGCCGCTCGACAACGGCCGATATAATCCTCGCATGACCGCTCCCGCCTCGCCCGCGCTGCTCGTGCTCGATTCGGTGGCGCAGCGCTACGGCGAGATCGAAGTGCTGCACGCGGTGTCGTTCGCCATCCGGCGCGGCACCATCGCCTGCCTGCTCGGCACCTCCGGCTGCGGCAAGACCACGGTGCTTCGCTGCATCGCCGGCTTCGAACCGTTGAGCCGCGGCGAGATCCGCCTTGACGGCGAGGTCGTGAGCCGGCCTGGCTTCCTGCTCGCGCCGGAGCGGCGTCGCATCGGCATGGTGTTTCAGGACTACGCCTTGTTTCCTCATCGCACGGTTGCCGCCAACGTCGGCTTCGGTCTCAACGCGCTGGCGCGACACGAACGCGCAGAGCGAGTCGCCGAGCTGCTCGAAGTGGTCGGCCTCGCCGCCGCCGCGCACAAATATCCGCACGAGCTCTCCGGCGGCCAGCAGCAACGCGTCGCGCTGGCGCGCGCGCTCGCCCCCCGCCCGCGATTGCTCCTGCTAGACGAACCGTTCTCGAATTTGGACGTGGAATTGCGCGAACGACTCTCCACCGACGTGCGCGCCATCCTCAAACAGCAGAACGCCACCGCGCTGCTGGTTACGCACGACCAGCACGAGGCGTTCAGCTTCGCCGACGAGATCGGCATCATGCATGCTGGCAGCATCCAGCAATGGGACAGCGCCTACGAGCTGTACCACCGTCCCGGTTCGCGTCTGGTCGCGGACTTCATCGGCCAGGGCGTCCTGCTGCCCGGCGTCGTGCGGGATGCGCATCACATCGCCTGCGAATTGGGTGTGCTGGCCTCGCCGCAAGCACACGGCTTCGCGAACGGCGAAGCCGTGGAAGTGCTGATCCGGCCCGACGACGTGCTGCACGACGATGCCAGCACCGCCCGCGCCGAGGTGCTGCATAAGGCATTCCGCGGCGCGCAGTTCCTTTACACCTTGCGCCTGGCGGGTGGAAGCCGGGTGCTGTCGTTGGTGCCGAGCCATCACAATCATGCGATCGGCGAGCGCATCGGCATCCGGGTCGAGATCGACCATCTGGTCGCATTCGCGAAGCCCGACGATGCGCTCCAGCCGCGAATGGCAAGTGCGATCGAACCCGCATCGGTCGATTCACGCCCGCGCGCAAACGAGCGTTGACGCTGTCGACTAACGCCCGCTCTCGCGTCCGGCGCGAGTCGATTCCCGGGAGGCCCGAATCTCGCGCGCGAGCTGAAACACCGCCATCGCGTAATTCACGCTGCGGTTGTAGCGCGTGATCATGTAGAAGTTGTTGAGGCCGAGCCAGTATTCGTTGCCGCCTTCGCCTGCGAGCACCAGCATCGCCGCAGTATCGGCGCCGATGTCCGCCGTGGGTGTCACGCCCGCCTGCGCCAGGGCGTTGGCGTCGAAGCGTGGCTCGATGCCCTGTTCGGCGAGCGCGGCGTAACCCTCGCCTTCGACCCTGGCCGGCACGGCGATCGGGCGCCCGGCCTGCCAACCGAAGCTGCGATAGTAGTTCGCCACGCTGCCGATCGAATCGGCCGCACCGTCCCACAGCTTGCGCATGCCGTCGCCGTCGAAATCGACCGCGTAGTTGCGAAAGCTCGAGGGCAGGAATTGCGGCACGCCCATGGCCCCGGCATACGAGCCGCGCATGCGCAGCGGATCGAGCACGCCCTCGTGCACCAGCAGCAGGAACTGCTCCAACTCGCCGCGGAAGAAATCCGCCCGGCGCGGCGAATCGAATGCGAGCGTCGTGAGCGCATCCAGCACGCGATGCGAGCCGGTGTAGCTGCCGTACACCGTCTCGACGCCGATCGTGGCCACGATGATCTCGGCCGGGACGCCGTACTCGCGCTCGGCGCGCGCGAGCAACTCGGCGTACCGGTTCCAGAAACGAACGCCGCCGGCGATGCGCTCGGGATTGACGAATGAGGGCCGGTAGCGGTACCACGGCCGCGGACTGGATGCCTGCGCCGACATCGCGCGCAAGATGTCCGGCTGCTTACGCGCCTGACGCAGGATCAGGCGCAGCTCTGCGCCGCCCAGGCCGTGGCGCACGCTCATGTCCTGCACGAACGCCTCGACTTCGGGCCGCAGCGCGCCGTCGCCTTCGAAGGCGCCCGCGCGCGACGCCGCAAGCGCCAGCGCACCTAGAAAAACGACACGCAGGAGCAAAGCCGCACGTCCTCGCGTCACTCGGGTTCGTCGACCACGGCGTTGCGCAGCACGCCGATCGATTCGATCTCGCACTCGATGCGATCGCCCGCGACCAGGCTGCGCTGCACAGCGGTGGCGGCGGCAGGCGAGCCGGTCGCGATGATGTCGCCTGGCATCAGGGTGAGCTGCGAGAAGTACGAAACGAGCGTGGTCACCGGGTGCACCATGGCGCTGGTATTGCCCTCCTGGCGCAGCGCCCCGTTCACGCGCGTGCGCACCTGCAGGCGCATCGGATCGGGCACTTCGTCGCGCGTCACCAGCCAAGGACCGAGTGGCGCGAACGTGTCGTAGCTCTTGCCGATCAGGATGTTGCCGCCAGCGCGCTCGCGCTCGATCACGTCACGCGCGCTGACATCGTTGAGTATCGTGTAGCCGGCGACGTACTCCATCGCCTGCGCCGGCGACACGTGCTTGCACTTGCGCCCGATCACGAGCGCAAGCTCGGCCTCGCAATCGAGTCGCTCGCACAGCGCCGGCTTGACGATGTCGTGGCCCGGCCCGACCACGGCCGAGGTGAGCTTGGCGAATGCGCCCGGTACACCGCCTTCGATCGCACCGGGCGGGGCCGGCCGGTAGTTACCCGTGACGGCAACGAGCTTCGCGGGCCGCACCGGCGCGTACAGGCGGCACTCGGCGAGCGGAATGAACAGATCCTCGCCGCGCAATCCGCGCGCCCCCGCATCCCGATGCACGAGCTCGGCCATCCAGGCATAGGTCTCGGCAAGCGCTTCCCAGCCCGGCTCGCCCAGATACAGGAACTGCGTGATATAGGGCGGAACGAAGATCTCGGCCAGCGCCTCGCTCTTGGCGTTACCGCGTTCCTCCAGCAGGAACAGCGCATGGCCTGCGCGCAGATCGGCCACCAATTGATCCGCGACCAGCGCACCCATGCGCGCAAGCGCCGCCGGCTCGTGTCTGCGGCTGTAGCGCGTCAATCTCACCGCGTTGCTCCTTGTCCGTTGCGGTCGCATGATATTCTGTTTTCGTTCCGCAGGCACAACGGCCTGGCGCGTTGCCGGCAAATGCTCTGCGGCTCGCTTCCCGCATTCCCACGCGCCCTTCGGCAGGCCGGGGGTCGCGGGTGCTCAATAGGAGTAGATCCATGGCGAATCGTCCGCCCGCAGATATCGGCGCCCCGCTCGCCGAAGTCGACACACCCGCGCTGGTGATCGATCTCGATGCGTTCGAGCGCAATCTCACGGCCTTGCCGCGCCTGCTGCAAGGCCGACCGGCACGGCTGCGGCCGCATTCCAAGACGCACAAGTCGCCGATCATCGCGCGCAAGCAGATCGCGCTCGGCGCCGTGGGCGTTTGTTGCCAGAAGGTAGGAGAAGCCGAGGCGCTGGTCGCGGGCGGTGTCGATGATGTGCTGATTGCGAACGAAATCGTCGGCGCCTCGAAGCTGCGCCGCCTCGCCGCCCTTGCTCGCCAGGCCCGCATCGCCGTGTGCGTGGACGATGCCGGCAACATTACCGAGCTCGAAGACGCCGCGTCGGAACTGGACGCGCGCGTGACGGTGCTGGTCGAGATCAATGTCGGCTCCAATCGCTGCGGTGTCGCACCCGGCCAGGCGGCGCTGGATCTGGCGCGGGTCGTGACGGCATCGAAGCATCTGCGCTTCGATGGACTGCAGGCGTATCACGGCTCGGCGCAGCACATCCGCAACCACGACGAGCGCCGCGGCGCGATCGAGCGTGCGATTGCGTCCGCGCGCGAAACCAAGCGCCTGATCGAGCAAGCCGGAATCGCGTGTCCGCGCGTGACCGGTGCGGGGACCGGATCGTTCGCTTTCGAAGCCGCGAGCGATCTCTACACCGAACTACAGTGCGGCTCCTACGTCTTCATGGACGCCGACTACAACAAGAATCTCGATGCCGACGGAAAAGCGCGACCGCAGTTCGAGCAAAGCCTGTACGTCTGGACCACGGTCATGAGCCGTCCCACACCCGATCGCGCCATCGTCGATGCGGGGCTGAAAGCGCTGAGCGTCGATTCGGGCATGCCGGCCGTCCCGGACTTCCCGCAGGCGACTTTTGCGCGCGCCTCCGACGAGCACGGCCGCCTCGATATCTCCGAGGCGGTCGATGGTCTGGACGTTGGCGACAAGCTGCGCCTCATCCCGGGTCACTGCGACCCGACCGTCAACCTGTACGACTGGTACGTCGGCATCCGCCGTAACCGCGTCGAGTGTCTGTGGCCGGTGGCGGCACGCGGCGCATTGACCTGATCGCCTGCACCCTCGCGATCCTCCGGCGAACCGAGTCTCGGGTTGTACGATAGGTCGGCGGCGGATCTGCCGGTCGTTGAAAACCGCACCGCGGTGCGCGCCCATAGCTCACGGCGGCGCGAAAGTGCCAAAATCCAGGCTCGATCACTCGTCCATGAGACGACCTCATGCCCGCGACGCCTGCGCTCAAGTTCCGTATCCGCATCAGCAAGGGCGACGACATCGCCGTGGGGCCAGGCAAGATCGCGTTGCTGGAAGCAATCATCGATACCGGCTCGATCACGGCTGCGGCCAAGCACCTTGGCATGTCCTATCGCCGCGCCTGGCTGCTGGTAGATGCGATGAACCACGCGTTCGCGTCCCCCGTGGCCGAAACGGCGAAGGGCGGACCCCTGGGCGGGCGCACGGTCATTACGCCCCTCGGAGAGGAAGTGATCCGCCGCTATCGCACCATCGAAGCCATCGCCGGCTCCGCCGCGCGCGCCGAGATCGCCTCGCTGCTGAAGCTCCTGCGCGCTTAGGCATCCAAGCGGCAGCACTTTGCGCGGATCGCCAGACGATCCGCCTCGACCCTTACCCGACCGGCACACCGTGACCGCGTGCGTCCACCGAGCGAGCGCCCCTGGCATCGCCTCGCGCCGACCGGGTTAAGTTATCGACGGTCGAGATATCCCGATATATACTTCGGTCGGGTCGATATATTTACCAGGATACGTCAAAGGCGTTTCGTGCTGCGCACACTCCTATACATTCTGATCTCGTCCAGCTGTTTCTCGTGCGCGCATGCCGCTGAGCTGATCGTGTCCGCCGCCGCCAGTCTTACCAATGCCTTGCGCGAAGTCGGACGATCATTCGAGGACGCCCGTCGCGGCAACAAGGTCACGTTCAACTTCGCCTCATCCGGCGCGCTGCTGGCGCAGATCGCGAAGGGCGCGCCGGCGGACGTTTTTGCAAGCGCCGACACGGCGACGATGGATCGCGCCGAGGAGCAAGGGCTGCTTGCCGCCGGCACCCGGCGCATCCTGCTGCACAACAAGCTCGTGCTCATCGTGCCCGCGGTATCCCCCGTCGTGCCGAGCGATCTGGCGAGCCTCGACAACGCAGCGGTGCGTCGGATCGCCCTCGGCAATCCGGCAAGCGTCCCGGCCGGACGCTACGCCCGCGAGGCGTTAGAGGTTGCCGGCTTGTGGTTGAAGCTCGAGCCCAAGTACATCCTCGCACAGAACGTACGGCAGGCACTGGATTACGTCGCCCGCGGCGAGGTGGACGCGGGAATCGTCTATGCCACCGATGCCGCCATCATGCGCGACAAGGTGCGCGTGGCTGGCGAGATTGCTACCACTACGCCGATCGTCTATCCCGTGGCCGTCGTCAAGGACAGCCGCAACCGCCCGCTCGCCGAAGCGTTCGTCGAGTTCCTCGGGTCGGGCGCCGCTCAGGCGACATTCAAGCGTTACGGCTTCAGTCAACCCTAGCCCACATGAGCGACGGCGTTCTCATACCGCTGCTGCTCACCTTGAAGATCGCGGGCTGGGCGACGCTGCTTGCGCTCGTCACGGGCGTGGCCGCGGGTTACGCGCTTGCCCGCGGTCGCTTGGCGGGACGCGAGACGCTGGACGCCGTACTGACGCTGCCCATGGTGCTGCCGCCGACCGTGCTCGGCTACTATCTGCTGGTGCTGGTCGGGCGCAAAGGCGTGCTCGGCCGATGGCTCGACGAGACCTTCGGCATCACGCTCATCTTCACCTGGCAGGGCGCTGCAATCGCGGCGGCGATCGTCGCGTTTCCGCTCGTGTTCAAGGCCGCGCGCGCAGCGTTCGAGGCCGTGGACGGCAACCTGGAGAAGGCAGCGCGATCGCTCGGCTACAGCGAGCTGAAAGTGTTCCTGCGCGTCACGATGCCACTGGCGTGGCCCGGCGTTCTCGCCGGCGCCATGCTCGCTTTCGCCCGGGCGATGGGCGAGTTCGGCGCGACCTTGATGGTCGCGGGCAGCCTGCCCGGGCGCACGCAGACGCTCTCCATCGCCATCTACGAAGCGGTCGCGGCGGGAGAGGACGAGACCGCGCACTTCCTCGTACTGGTGAGCTCGCTCATCTGCATCATCGTGCTCGTGGCTTCCAGCAAACTGCTGCGCACCGGTCATATGCGCCTGCGCACTGTCTGATGGATCTCGACGTCGACATTCGTCGCGTGCTGCGCTCGGCGCAGCGCATTTTTCGCCTGCACGCGCGCTTCTCGGTGCGGGAGGACCTTGCCGTCCTGTTCGGCCCGTCCGGCGCCGGAAAATCGGTGACCCTGCAGGCGATCGCCGGCCTGCTCCATCCCGACGCAGGTTCGGTCCGCTTCGGCGGCACGACTCTGTTCGACTCGGACAGCGGTGTCGACGTGCCCGCGCGCCGCCGCGGTATCGGCTACGTGTTTCAGGACTACGCGCTGTTTCCGCACCAGACCGTGTCGCAAAATGTTGCCGCAGCGCTCACGCCGCTACTGGGGCATCGCTTGCGCGCCGAGCAGCGAGAGCGTGTAGACGCGCTGCTGGACGCGTTCGAGCTCACGCCGATCGCGCGCAGCTACCCCAGCCAGATCTCCGGCGGCCAGCGCCAGCGCACGGCGCTCGCCCGTGCGCTCGCCGCCGAGCCCAAGCTGCTGCTGCTCGACGAGCCATTCAACGCGCTCGATACCGGGCTGCGGGCACGCATGCGGCGCGAAGTGCTGCAGGTGTGGGAGCGTTTCCGCGTGCCGATCCTGCTGATCACGCACGACGACGCCGACGTCGCTGCCTTCGGCCGACAATTGATCCGCATCGAGGACGGTCGGATCGTCACGCAGCGTGGTGCGCAGAGCAATCCGCTCGCGCACACGATGGCGAGCGTACATGCGCGCGGTTGACTTGCGCCAACGCGGCCTCGCTCTCCTCGTCGATCCGCAGCTCGACGCGGCTCGCGAAGGCGCGCCGCGCAGGATCGCTGATTGCAGGCGCACAAAACTCGTTGGGATCCGCTGGGTCGCCGTCAAGGGCAACCGCGCAGCAGTAGGGGATGCTGTATTGCGCTTCCATCGATGGCCGCGAGAGGGCCGGTGAAGCCGCGTTGCGCCAGGCGACTCATGCGCACGCCGGCCTCTGCCGCGTGACCCGCATGCATGCGCTTGACCATGCCACCACCGCTGCCCCCGGCGTACGACTTGATGGCCGATGTCGGTATGGTTGCAGATTCGTTCGGGTTCGATCCCTGAGCCTTCGCGGACTTTCACCCGGATCGCCGTTTGCAGGCCCGGGCGTTTCACGACATGGCCTTCAAACGCTCGACGACCCGTCTGTTGACGAGAATGCCCTGCACGCGCCGGATCTCGCGTTCATGAAATCCGCGCTCCGAAGGAATACGGATCTCCGGCACACCCGGTTGGCGCGGCAGACTCTTGATCCCAAGTAGCAATTCCTCCAACTCGGACCTGAACTGCTCGCCCGGCATGAACAGCTCCGGATCGAACGCGATGAGGAGATAACCGAAATCGCGGACATCGCCGTTGCGCATCTTCGATCCAGCGATCAAACCGAGCGCCTGAATGGTGAGCGAAAGCCCGAAGCCCTTGTGTCCGCCAGAAGGAAATACACCGCCATCGGTGATGTCACGCGCAACGCGCGTCGGCACGCCATTCCTGTCGATGCCCACGATGTCGGCAAACGCTTCCCCGAGAAACGCCTTCATCCGCACCTCTCCCGACATGACGGCGGCCGTACCGATGTCGTAGATGAACGGATGGCCGTCCCGGGGCAGCACGATCGTCGCGCGTAACGGAATCAAGGTTGGGTACCTCGGATACACCTCCGTCGGACACCCTGACGGTAGCGCTGGTCCCGGAATACCAGGCGTTATGAACGTGCGCGTGAACGCATCCTACGAGACCCGCGGCCCGCATCAACCCGTTCGCATCCGCACGCAGCCACATCCGGAAGATCTCGCGTTGCTGCTCGCGGACGTCGAGGCGCTGCGGCAAAGCGCGGATGTGGCGATCGTCGCGTTTCACTCGGGCGTCATCCGGCTTCCGCGGGTGATCGCCGACTACCAGGTCGCCGTGGCGCACGCGGCAATCGATGCCGGCGCCGACCTGGTCGTCTGCCACGCGCCTCACATTCCGAAGGGAATCGAGACCTACAAGGGCAAAGCGATCTTCTACAGCCTCGGCGTCTTCGCGATGACGAAGCCGTTCGCGGCTCCCGCGTGGAGCGAACCGGCGTGGGTGCACGGCGCGGTCCGCAACCATATCGATCTCGATCCCGATTATCCATTCATGCCGTACGGCAGAGCGAGCACGCTCAGCCTGCTCGCTAAGGTGCGTGTCTCGAAAGCCGGTGTTCATCGGGTATCATTTTTGCCGATGACGTTCGATAAGCGGTACCGGCCGGAAGTGCTGCGAAGCGGCGATCCGCGTTTCGCGCAAGTGCTTGCCTACATGGAGTGGGCATCCGAAGACATGCCTCATCGCTTCGCCACCGAGGGTGATGAAGTGATTGTGTCGGAATGAGCGAGTAGCGGCGCTGCGCCATTTCCTGGACGCGATCGGGGAGTACCCGCAAGCGGCTTGACACCCGGCGCGCCAGATTACCTGTCGTTATAGTTCGTGCTATATATCCATGTTGATCGATCCGCCGGTATGCGCGCTTCAGACACCCGCAGCGACCGATCCGTCGCAGTGCAGTTCGTGTTCTTCACGTCATCGTGGCGTCTTTGTGTCTTTCACATCACCGTAGCGTCTATCAGGAGAAATGTCATGGCCCAGTATCCAAAGCTCAAGCTGTACATCGCGGGCGAGTGGAAGAGCGCACCGGGCGAGCCGGTCCTCAACCCCGCAGACGAAAGCGTGCTGGGAACGGTGCCGCACGCCACCCGCTCGGATCTGGATCGGGCTCTGGCGGCGGCGCAAGAAGGTTTCCGCGTGTGGCGTGGCACCGCTCCGGCCAAGCGCGCGCAGATCGTATTGAAGGCGGCGAGCATCATGCGCAGCCGCATCGAGGAGTTGGCGGTCGCCATGACGCTCGAGCAGGGCAAGCCAATCGGCGAGTCACGCCTGGAGATCCAGCGCGGCTGCGAAATCCTGGAGTGGGATGCGAACGAGGGCCGGCGCGTGTACGGCCGTGTGATCCCGAGCGAGCCAGGGATGCGTCATACCGTGTTGCGCCAGCCGATCGGCGTGGTCTCGGCCTATTCCCCCTGGAATTTCCCGATGAGTTCGCCGGCGCGCAAGATCGGCGGCGCACTCTCCGCGGGCTGTTCCATCATTTTGAAAGCGTCGGAGGAAACGCCGGCGGGCGCGTTCCAGATGGTCGAGGCTTTCGTCGAAGCCGGCCTTCCTGCCGGCGTCCTCAATCTCGTGTTCGGCAAGCCGGCGGAGATCTCCGAGTACCTCATCCCGCATCCCGTGGTGCGGCTGGTGACATTCACCGGCGCGATCCCCGTGGGCAAGCACCTGGCTGCGATCGCGGGACAGTACATGAAACCCTGCATCATGGAGCTCGGCGGCCACGCGCCGGTGATCGTGTGCGAGGATGTCGATCCGGCTGCATCTGCGGCGATGTCGGCGGCAACGAAATCGCGCAACGCGGGTCAGGTGTGCGTCTCGCCGACCCGGTTCTATGTGCATCACGCTATCTATGAGCGTTTCACCGAGTCGTTCGCCGAGAAGGCGAAGGCGCTGACGATCGGCAACGGTCTTGAGCCCGGCACACAGATGGGTCCGCTCGCCAACCACCGCCGGCTCGATGCGATGGAATCGATGGTGCTCGACGCGACCTCGAAAGGCGCGCGCCTCGTCGCGGGCGGGCGGCGCATCGGCGAGCGCGGCTACTTCTTCCCGCTGACGGTGCTCGCGGATGTCCCGGACGACGCGATCGCGATGCGCCAGGAGCCGTTCGGCCCGCTCGCGCTGATCAATCCCGTGCGCAACCTCGACGAGGCGATCGAGAAGGCCAACGCGTTGCCCTACGCGCTCGCGGGCTACGCTTTCACCAATTCCGCCCGCAACGCCGATCGCCTCGCCGATGGCGTGGAAGTCGGCAACCTGTCGATCAACCACCTGGTCGCGTC
>WYBJ01000321.1 GCA_011525945.1 Burkholderiaceae bacterium
CTCCGTCGAGGACTGGAAGGGCTACGTCGTGCGCGAACCGGGCATCGGCGAGGCCGCGAAGCTCGAGAACTACATCGAGGTGATCTGCCGCCTCTACCGCAAGGACGCGGCGATCCAGGGCGCGACCGGGCTCGTGCACGCGGTGGCGGAGAACGAGAAAGAGAGAATCGCGATCTCGGTCGGGCCGCTCTCGGGGCGCGTCACGGCCAAGCAGATCAACGACGCCGTCCAGGACGCGCTCGCCTCGGGCATCCTCGAGGTGCACGTGCTCGGCTGGGCGTTCGAGGCGAACGTCGGCGAGGTGAAGTCGGCGCTGGAGAAGCGCGGCAAGGTCAAGGTCGAGCTGATCATGATCCGCCCGGACACCCTCGCCGAGGGGCTCAAGGCGACGCAGCCGGAGATGCTCTTCTCGCCGCTCGCGCTGCCGGACATCGAGGTCGCGGTCGCGAAGAACGGCAAGGAGAAGCAGCTTCGCGTCACGCTCAACGGCGTGGCGCTTTTCGACCGCAAGCGCCGCACCACCGAGTACAAGGCGGCCGACTCGGGCTACGTCTCGGCCTGGTACCTCGACGAGGACTACGACGGCGACTGCTTCGTCGACTGCCAGATGTTCTTCGACTTCAAGAAGACGCCGAACATCAAGGCTGCGCTCAAGTCCGAGGTGGACCCGGAGGAGTACACCTTGAAGCTCGTCTCGGAGCCCTTCCCCGTGCGCGGCTACAAGCGCGTCGCGGTGAAGGTGGTGGACGTGTACGGCAACGAGTCGGTCGTGGTCAAGGAGCTCGCAGCGTGAAAGTGCTGCGGGACTGGCGCGGGCTCGCGATCCGCCTGACCGACGAGCGCCTCGCGCACATTCACGCGCATCCGGAAATGGCGGACCTGGACGCGGCGATCGCGCAGACCCTGGCCCACCCGCAGATCGTGGTGCAGTCCGCGAGCGACGAACAGGCGAATCTGTACTACCGGTACTATGTGGGAACGATGGTCGGAGACAAGTACCTGTGCGTGGTGGTGAAGGTCCTGCCCGCGGATGCCTTTGTGCTGACTGCCTATCTGACCGACAAGGTGAAGCAAGGAGAGCGGCTATGGCCGACAAGCGCGTGAAGATCTGGTTCGATCCCGAAGGGGACTATCTGGAAGTGATGTTCGATCAGCGGCCCGGATACTTTCGGGAGACCGCGAGCGACCAGGTGATGGAGAAGGTGGACGAGCAGGGCAACGTGCTCGGATTCTCGGTCATCAAGGTCAGCGCGCTGACGAAGACGCCGCTCGAAGTGGCGCTCTGACGCAGCCAGGCTCCCGGAGCCGCAATGGCCTACGTCGTCGACCGCGTCGTCATCTGCGACGCCTTCCGCGAGCCGGACGCGCACTACGAGCTGCTCGCCGGCGGGCGCTCGAAGCGTGTCGCGACACGTCGGCCGTCCATGCGCTTCCTCGCCTCGGCTGCGGATGTCAGGGGTGGCATCGCCGGCGTTGTCGGCAGGGAGGCGGGACTCTTCGACGACCTCTCGGCCTCCGCCGCAGAGAGAAACGAGTTCGTCAACCAGCTCCGCGACGAGGTGCGCGCGTGGCGCGAGGCCGGCTGGCCGGGCACGGCGGTCGTCACGCGCAGGCTACTCGAGTGGTGGTTCGAGCGCGACGAGGAGCGCCGCGCTACGGCCAAGCGCTTCTTCTTCTGCCAGCAGGAGGCGGTCGAGACGGTCATTTACCTCTACGAGGCGCAGAACCGCCGCAAGATGCCCGAGACCGGCGACCTCTTACGCTACGCGCTCAAGCTCGCCACCGGCACCGGCAAGACGGTGGTGATGGCGCTCTTCGTCACCTGGGCGACGCTGCACAAGCGCAAGGTGAGCGGCTCGTCGCTCGCGGCGAACTTCCTCGTGCTGGTGCCGAACTTGACCGTGCGCGACCGCGTCAGCGGTCAGCCGCGCGGCGACGGGCTCGACCCCACCGGGGAGCACAACCTCTACGACGCCTTCGAGATGGTTCCGCCCGAGTACCGGGAGGAGTTCCACCCGAACGTGCTGGTGCGCAACTGGCAGGGCATCCCGCTCGAAGCGAAGCGCGAGGACTGGATCGGCGAGGGCGAGGTGCCGCTCGAGGAAGGGCGGTTCATCCCGCAAGCTGTTCTGCGAGCGATGCAGCGCCGCGCGAAGCAGGACCCGAACGCGCCGATCCGGCGGCTCCTCGGCGGCTGGCGCGACGTCGTCGTGATCAACGACGAGGCGCACCACGTCTACGGCGAGAAGCGCGGCCGGAAGGGCGACGAGGCCGAGCACATCAAATGGAGCAAGATCCTCGAACGCATCGGCAAGGCCGCGCGCGTGAGCCTGGTGATCGACCTCTCGGCGACCCCCTGGTACGGCTCGGGGTCGCCCAAGCCGGAGGGGACGCTGTTCGAGTGGCTGGTCTCGGACTTCTCGGTGTACGACGCGTTCGAGTCGGGGCTGGTGAAAGTCGTGCGGCTGCCCGACCCCGACGAGCACGGGCGCGTGTACCTCGACCTGTGGGATCTCGTGAAGGGGGCAAGGACCAGGGAGGAGTACCTGCGCTCGTGCAAGGGTGCCATCGCGAGCATCTATTCTTCATGGAAGAAGGACCACGACGAGTGGTCCAGCTCATTCGAGTTCGCGCGCGGGCCGGCGCCGGTGCTCCTGTGCGTCACCAGCGACGCCACGCGGGCCGGATGGGTGTTCGAGCACCTGACGCGCGAGTACGCGCTGCTGCGCAACCCGGATGACGAGGATCGATCGCGCTGGGTGACGATCCCGATCGACTCCAAGGTTTTCGACGCCGACAAGGGCAACGAGGCCGTGCTGCGCGAGATGGTGAGTACCGTCGGCTCCAAGGGGATGCCCGGAGAGCACGTGCGCGCCATCGTCAGCGTGAACATGCTCTCCGAAGGCTGGGACGTGAAGAGCGTGACGCACATCCTCGGGCTGCGTGCCTTTGGCTCGCCACTTCTCACCGAGCAGATCATCGGGCGGGGCTTAAGGCGCACGAACTACGACGTGCTGAACCAGCCGCTCGCGGAGCGGCCCGAGGGGAGCGAGGAGACGGTGGACGCCTTCGGCATCCCCTTCGTCGGCTTCCCCGTCGAGAAGCGCAAGCGGCCGAAGACCGGCGAGTGGGGGCAGAAGCCCATCTGGATCGAGGCGGACCCGAAGAAGGCGAAGTACCGGGTGACCGTGCCGAACGTGCGCTCGTGGGCGGTGGGCGTGACGGAGTCGCTGGCGGACCTGATTCGCGTGGAGGACCTGCCGCAGATCCGGCTCAACCCGAAAGAGACCCCGCCCGACGTGCACGTGCGCCCGGTCGTAGGCGGGGCGCCCGAGGCGGTGATGACCTTGGAGGAGGTGCGCAAGGAGTGGCCGGTGCTCCGAACCGCTTTCCTGATGGCCGAGGAGCTGTATCAGGAGACGAATCCGGGTTCGGCCGGCGACCTCGGCATCGGGCCGACGTTCGATGAACTGCTCGATGTCTCGCGCCGCTTCCTCGAATCGCGCGTGGTGGCGCTGGAAGCCGGTGGCCTCCGGAGCGACGTGCGCGACGTGGGTATCTACTTCTGGCGGCGGCAGGCGCTCGACGCGCTCGACACGGCGATTCGCGGTGCGGGAGCGGCCGGCGTCGAGGCGGTGCCGATCCTCGGTAACCCGGAGTGGCTGGATTCGACCAATCTGCGGCGCTTTCAGTGGACCGGCGCGGTCGCCGACGGGAAGCGCTGCCACACGAACAAGGTGCCGTGCCACACCGACCTGGAGAAGCGCTTCGCGGACTTCCTCGACGGCGCGAAGGACGTGGTGCGCTACTTCAAGAACGAGCGGCTCGGCTTCTCGGTGACGTACTACGAGAGCAACCGTCCGCGGCAGTACTACCCCGATTTCATCATTTCCGCCCTCGACAAGGACGGGCGAGAAGTGATGTGGCTGGCGGAGACCAAGGGCGAGGTCCGCCCCAATACTGCGCTCAAGAGCGAGGCGGCGCGGCTGTGGTGCGAGAAGATGAGCGGCACCAAGTACGGCCAGTGGCGCTATCTGTTCGTCCAGCAGAGGAAGCTGGATGCGGCGCTGGCGTCTGGGGCCAGCTCACTGGCGGAGCTTGCGGATGCACTGGTGCGCGCACGGCCGGAGCCCCAACTCCGACTCGTCGCGCTCGACGACGCGAAAGCGAAGCGCGAAGCCTTCAAGACGCTGCTGCCACTCTACAGCCTCAAGGCCGCAGCCGGTTATTTCGGAAATGGGGAGACAGTGGAACCGGAGGCATGGGTCAGCGCGGATGGGGTACGCATCGACGATCGGATGTTCGTCTGCCGCGCGGTGGGTCGATCCATGGAGCCAATCATTCGCGATGGGGACTACGTCGTGTTTCGAGCCGACCCGGGCGGTTCGCGCAACGGACTCATTGTGCTGGCGCAGTACCGCGGTGAGGCAGATCCCGATACCGGCGGGTCGTTCACCGTCAAGCGCTACACGTCGGAGAAGCGTTCCACAAAGGACGGAGACTGGCAGAACAGCCGGATCATTCTTTCGCCAGTCAATCGAGAGTATCGGCCGATCGTACTTGGCGAGGAGGACGCCACGGATGTGAAGGTACTCGCCCATTTCATTACCGTCCTTCGCGAAGCGGAGCAGGGATGAACCAGCTGGCCGGGTATCGCGGCAGGGAGATTCCCTGGCTTCCTGTCGTCCGCTTCCATAAGGAAGTGGTCGCTCGCGCTGAGGAAGGCTTCTTTTCGCTGAACGGCCGCGACGATCAGTCGGACCGATGGACGAGCCTGGCGGGATTCTCTCCGCCTGACCTCGCCGGCCCATGGACGATCCCCGTGAAGTCGCTCGTCAGCCGGGCGTTCCGACTGGCGCTTGAGCAGAACCAGCACGAAACGCTTTTCCTCGGTGGCCCGTGCTATCTCGGGTGGAGCCGGCCACGACAGGGCGGGGACTGGGTTCCGAATTGGCGCCCCTTGCTCTACAGGGAAGTAGCAGTGGTGAGCGATGGCGACCGGATCGAAATCGTGCCACAGCAGGGCAGCTGGAATCTCACGCCGCTACTCTATGGTGTCCTCGACCGGATGGAAGTGCTGGCGGATTCTCCTATCGACACCCTCCCCGCTACCCTTGTCGAGGTCGCGTCCACCGGGAACCCGGCACGGCCGATTGGCGAGCGCGTCCTCGAGGCTTTGTTCAGCAAGGTGCCGGGGGTAGAAGGCGAGTTTACAAGGCAGGCGCGTGACGACACGTTCCGTGTGGCGCCAACGCCATGGGTCCTCTTCGCCCCGACGGGTAGTTTCTCGGCACTGACGCGGCACCTGATGCGCGACTACGTGCGCATGGAGTCGCTCGTCAGCGGTGACGGCGCAAACATCGGCGGCCTCCGTCTCCTTGAGGACAACCCCGCAACCGAGAGCGATCGACAGGCCGAGGTACTTCCGGTCATACCGCTGAACCCCTCGCAGCGAACTGCCGTCGAGACGATACTCTACGGTCGTCCGTTGACGGTGATCAGTGGCCCACCGGGGACTGGCAAGAGCCAGGTGGTTGTGGCATTGCTCCTCAATGCTTGGGCACAAGGCCGCACTGTCCTCTTCGCGAGCAACAATAACAAGGCGGTGGATGTCGTTCGAGAACGGGTAGAACGGTTCGAGTCCGAATTCCCGATCGCTGTGCGTGCCGGTGCGCTGCAAAAGCAAAACATTCAGGATGTGCTTCGCCGGACTCTCAACATGGCGGGAGCCGCTGCTCGCAAGGAACGCGGCGGCCGTGGCGGCGCGGACGTTCAGCGCAAGCGCGAGCAGCTTCAGCACTCCCGCGCGGACCTCGCCTCGGCACTTGACTCCGGCCTACCGCAGCGAATCGACGAATCGCTGAGAACGGCACTCCGTGCGTACGGCGAGTATCGAACGACGCTCGCCGAAATGGCGGCGGCTGAGCAGGCGCTCAAGACCGAGCAGGAGTCACTGGGCTTGGGCGGTCAAAGCCCAATTCAAATTCGCGACGCAGTCCGGGATACGAACGCCTGGCTCACGCGAATCGAGCACTACCGCGCGCTCGCCAACGAAGATCGTCAGCGCCGCGCAGAGGTCCAGGCCTCGATTTTGGACCACGAACGTCGCCGCAATGGTGCCGTCGAAGGCGTCGGGCTCTTGGCCGCAGACGCTGGCGATTGGCGCTGGCTGCTAGTTGGCCCAAGTGTCGATCTTGCGGTCGACTGGGAACGCCGGCTCCGCGAACTGATTGGCAAACCGCTCGAGCACGACCTCGAGATCGTGGAATGGAGAAACGATTACTCCCGATGGGTAAGCGCAGCCGAAGCCGAGAAGTGGGCCGGGGAAGCAAGGGCGTTTGCAAATGCAATTGTTCAGGCCGCAGCGGAGTTGGCGCCCAAGATCGCACTTATCAACGAGCGCGCCAAGGCACTCGGCAATGGCCGGGCAAGACTAGCGGAGATGGAGATCCCGGAAACGAGCATGCTTCCAGCCGATGCCTTGAATGACTGGCTCTCGGCGTACGCGGAGCTTTCGACGCGGGAGGCAGAGCGCTGGGACTTCCTTCCCTGGTCTCAGGCCGGACGTTTGCAAGCACGATTGAAGTGCTGCGAGCGACGGGTTCGGACCGGGTTGCCACTGGCGGTGCTGAAACGCATCGGAACCCTGAACATTGAGGGCCGCCATCGACTGGCGCCTATCTTAGAGGCTTGTCGCGATTGGCTTGCCCTTCGTATCCAATGGGAGGCGACGGCTAACCTCGTGCAGGCCGTCGAAAATACCTTCCGAACCTTTCGTTCGCGCGCGGCCATATTGAAGCTCGATCCGATACCTACTGAGCACGACCCCGCGCACTGGCGCCCAGTGTTTCTGCAGTGCGAGCAGCTCGCCGGTGTTGCAGACCGGGCAGCCGCAGCCTGGCGCCGTCGGATGGCCAAGGAAGAGACGGAGGGTGCGCTGCGGGTGATCGCGAAGGAATGGTCTGCGCTTGCAAGCGGAATTCCGGTGCGCGAAGCGTGGCGACGTGGCCAGGGCAAGGCATTCGATGAGGCATTGCGTGGTCTTGCGAACCTACCGGATGTGGATACACTCGGCCGCGCACGCGCCGCGCTGTATGCAGGATCACTGTCGCGGCTGATTGAAGCCTGGAAAACTGCGTTCGAACACGAAAGTGCGGGGGCCGCTCTGCGTGCAACATTGCTGAACCTCCCGGACCTCGCGGATCGTGCCCGCGCGTGGTGGGCTGAACGGCCGGACGCCGCGTTCGTCCTGACGAATGGGACAAGTACGGAGTGGCCAGACCTTGCGGCTGCACATCGATCAGTTGGCGATGTAGCAGCATGGCTCGGCCGTTGGAACGATTTTGTAGGGAAGACGCGGCCTGCGGCGGAGACCAAAGCTGCAACGGAAATCAAGTGGGCATTGGACCGGCTTCAGCAGGCGGTAGCCATCTTGCCCGCGGGACCCGACCGGGACAAGGCGGTCGCACTATGCGATGCGGTGCGATTGAAGCCCAGCCTAGATTGGCCCGCCGCTGATCTGAGCGCGTGCTTTGCCGCATTTAGTCCCGAGCGCATCCGCGCTCGAATCGAGCGGATAGAAGCGGACCTTGAAAGAAGTTCATTTGACGATGCGAAGGCTCGGTGGCTGACGCGCTTGGCCGAGGACACGGAAGCCGTGCGTGCTGTCGATGCCTTGGAGAAAGGTCTCCGCCAGTACCGTAACGAAGTGGCCGAGAAACTGTACGAGACGTTTCGGACTGCGCTCAGGGCTGTGCCGATCTGGATCACTACCGCACAGGCGGCGCAGGCGATACCGCTTGAGCCGGAGCTCTTCGACATCGTGGTCATTGACGAAGCATCGCAGTGCACCCTCACCAATCTGCTTCCCTTGATGTATCGAGGCAGAACTCTGGCTGTGATCGGGGACGACAATCAGTTGCCCGCGATTCCGACAATACAGAGTACCGAGGAGCTCGCGCTCGCACGAAAGCACGGTATCGAGGAGCACCTTGCACTCGTGGGGCACGCGACGAATGACGTTTACAAGGCCGCATCCGAGTCGCTCCCCCGTCGCCGTGCGGACGTGGTGATGCTCACCGAACATTTCCGCAGCCACCCGCAAATCATTGGTTTCTCAAATCGCCACATCTATCAGCAACGCCTCGAGCTAAAGAAGGACCCCAATTGGGGCGCGCGCCTGCCTATTGGCAGCGGGGTCCACTCGGTGCCCGTCACAGGGACTGCGGTGCGTGGGCCGAGAGATCGCAGTTGGTGGAACAAGGCCGAGGCGGATGCGGTCATCAAGCTCATTGCCCAACTTCGCGAAGGCAACGCGCGCGGATTGCGGATCGGTGTGGTGACGCCATTCGCGGCCCAAAAGGATCACCTTCGAGAGCGGCTGGACGAGATGCGCCTCGCTTCCGAGATTCTCGCGGACACAGCAAATGGATTTCAGGGCGACGAGCGCGATGTAATGGTCTTCAGCCCCGTCGTCGCACGAGGAATTACGACCTCGGCCAGTCGATGGGTCGAATCACCGCCGAATCTGGTCAATGTCGCCCTCACGCGTGCCCGCGAGGCGCTCTTCGTGGTCGCCGACTTCGAATACTGCTTGCAGCAGGAGGGCATCCTTCGAAAGCTTGCGCTTTACTGCAAAGACATCCAGCTACTGCGCGACACCAGCCCCGCGGAACTGGAATTGTTCAGCTGGATGGTCGTCAAGGGCTGGGAGCCCAGGATCCACCCGCGCATCGGCGACATCGAGGTCGATTTCATCATCGAGTCGCGTACAGGCGAGCGGGTAGCGATCGAGGTGGACGGGCAGGAGTTCCATCAGGCCAAAGTCGAGCAAGACAAGGCGCGCGACGCGTTCCTCATCGGGCAAGGGTATTTCGTTGAACGGATCCTCGCGCGGGAGGTACTTGAGACGCCGTTCGACGTCGTACATCGGATTCAGCAAAGGCTGGGAATTTGATTCGGAACACGTGGCACGACGGTGGTCGTGGATCGCTCTGGATGCCCGCTCGCTTTTCAAGCGATCTGCCAAGGCACGACAAAGGCCGCTGGTCCGCACATCTCGCCGAGCGGACTCTGACCGAATCGGCCGAAAGCTTGCTCACGTACTGCCGCGAGAATGCTCGCGTCTGCCCCATGCTAAAGCGGTGGAGTGCCCTCTGGGAGCTGTTGCCGGATCGTAGGCGCGTCGGCGGTGGCTGGGAGCCGCCGCTACCTCTGATTCTTGCGGCATGGCATGACACGCCCGGGATGCTGAGAATGCTGCGGCTGGCGGAACACATCGAATGGGCTGCCGCGCACGGCGCACTGGAAGCGGCGCCGGCATTTCTGCGCGGCCTCCGCGAGCACGAGTGGTTTCATCTTGGGGATTGAATCAAAGTTCGCATACGCCCGCTATTTCGGCATCGACTATTCGGGCGCCGAGACGCCGAACTCCAGCCTGAAGGGGCTGCGTGTCTATATGGCGGACCGCACCTCGCCGCCAGAGGAAGTATTGGCGCCGCCGAGTCCGCGCAAATACTGGACGCGGCGCGAGATCGCGGAATGGCTTGCGGTGCGGCTCTCAGAAGACGTGCCGACGCTGGTCGGTATCGACCATGGCTTTTCGTTTCCGCTGCGCTATTTCGAGGTTCACCACTTGGCGCCCGATTGGCCGACATTTCTCGAAGACTTCCAACGTCATTGGCCCACGGACGAAGACAACAACCGTCAACCCAGAGGTTGAATAATCCCGATACCTCCAGAAACTCCGCAAAGAACGCCAACTGACCCAACGCCGTGGCTTGTTCGCCTTCGTCCCAGCGCACTTGAAAGCGTCCACCGTTCCTTCTCCTCAGGTTTTCGTTTACCCGGTTCGCACGCGCGAGAACTTAAGATGCACCTTTATTGGTAAATTGCCACTTTAATGTTAACGTTGCATCTCAATGGTTAGGCCAGAAAAGCGCACGCGCGAAGAATCACCGTATGCCTCCGATCTCGGGGGCGGAAGTACGATCGTCCAGGTAAAGGCTGATTCCCACAGCTTCCGCAATGTACGCGCAGCGCTCCTGGAACTGGCGTACTACTTGGCGGATCACCCCGATCGTCGGGGACTGCTTCTACTCAGCAACCCGCGAATCACCGATACTGCCTTAAAGGAAGAGTGGCAGCTCGTCGAGCACACTCTTCGAGGCGAAGTCACAAAACGCTTATCCGTGGTCGCCACACGAGTTGACGGGGTTGCTGTTATCGCCGGTAGCCTGGAGGCTGACCTTCGAGAGCGCATCCGCGGCATGGTGGCGAACAATCCGCCAACTCGAAGAATCGCAACATGGTCGGCGCGCGACGCTCTCTTTCTTGTCCTGCTGCTGCATTGGTTTCGCAGAAGCGGGCCGTTGACGACGCAATACCTTATGCGGGCGGTTGGCTGCAGCTATCCGACCGTCGCTGCCGAATTGAAGCGACTGGGCAGCCACGTCAAGCGGTCTTCCGATCGGCGCATCCAACTATGGAGTTTCCCTGTCGACGAATGGCAGCGGCTCGTAGCTGGACGCGAGCGCGCGCACCCGATGATCCACTACGTCGACCGCTCAGGTCAGCGACGCACCCCGCAGGCACTCCTCAATCGCGCGTCTGAACTCGGCCTCAAGAATCTAGCCGTGGGCGGAATCATCGCATCTCGGTATTACTACCCCGAGATCGATCTTCGCGGTACGCCACGCCTCGATTTGACGCTGCACTGTCCGCCGAAAGAGAAAGTGGATCTCTCCTTCGTCGAGCGTATTGATCCGGCCCTGGAACGCGCGGAAGGCCGGGATGAACCTGCTGCGCTGGCAGTACACATCCTCGGGACGAAAACCGCCTTTTTCACGGCGGCGGTTGAGGGGCTTCCATTGGCAGACGAGGTCGACTGCCTTCTTTCTCTGCATGACGCACGGCTGGAAGCGCAGGCGAAGGAGTTCCTAAATTACCTCGTCACGAGGGTCGGATGATGACGCCGCTGCCGCCCGACGCCATCATGCGTCAGATCGCCGACGCAATCCCAGAAAATATCCGAAGCGACATCATCGTCATCGGCAGCCTCGCCGCGGGATATCACTTCTTCGCGAACGATCCAGATGCGACCGTTACGACCAAGGACGTCGACTGTCTCCTGTCGCCAAATGTCCGTGCGGTGGAAAACAGCAAAGCCGTTACGGAGCGCTTGCTCAGCGAAGGGTGGCAGCTGCGATTACACGAAGGGTTCGAACTTCCAGGCAGCGCGGGAACACCCACAACCGATCTTCCCTTCGTCCGCTTGAATCCGCCAAAGAATCCGGAATGGTTCATTGAACTCAACGCCTCGCCGCCGGCGAATCAGACGGAGGACAAACGCTTGGAACGGGTCGCGACGAAGCATGGCGACTTTGCGATTTTCAGCTTTCGATTTCTCGCGCTTGTGGAAGAAGACCCGATTCCGACGCCCTACGGCATCGCGATCGCACGCCCGGAAATGATGGCGCTTGCCAACCTACTTCATCACCCAACCATCGGACCGGACCTGATTCATGGCACAACGGACAAGCGAAGCAACAAGGATCTCGGACGAGTACTTGCCTTGGCGTGGCTTACGAGCGCGCGCGACGAAAACGCAATGAGCGTGTGGTCTGTAAGTTGGCAGGCCGCGCTACAGAAGCGTTTTCCTCGGGACTGGAAAGACCTTGCGGCCCACGCAGGGGACGGTTTGCGAGCGCTCCTCGCCAGTCCACCCGATCTCGAACAGGCGACTCGCATCTGCAACGATGGTCTTCTCGCGAGGCGACCGGTCACGTCAACGAATCTGGCTGCGATCGGACGGCGCCTGCTGGGCGAAGCGGTGGCGCCCCTGGTGACTGCTTCACGCTCGGCACCAGGCAAATGACACTGGGACTTCGTTCTTCTCAACACCGCTGGAGAAAAATCGCGCTCTCCCGCGCTATCCGTCCGCTCGCTACGCGCTCGCTACGGTGTGCTGAAATTGTGTCAACGCAAGCTCGGAATGACCTTGGATTTCCAACGACTGAGACTAGGGTTTGATTCGGCAAGCCTTGCGAAGTGACTGATTTTCGAAGAAACGAAACGACGCCTCGAGCTGAAAATCCTTGTGTCGGTGGTTCGATTCCGCCCTTGCCACCAAATCCCCTTCCAGAGAAGTCCGAAAAAGCCCAAAGCCTGTTGAAAGCTCAGGATTTTCATAGGGAAATCGCGCCAAGGCGTTCCGGCTTGGTTTGTTGACATCTCGGGATGGCCGGGTGTGACTTTGGGGGTAACTCGCTTCACCTATGGGTGGATTATCTGGAAAAGCTCGCGCTCGGCGCCAAGGTGCGCAAGCTGCATCGCGCCGCCTGAGAAAGGCGGGCTCCCCGAATCCGTACGGGGTCAGCTCACTTCAATCTCGGCGCGCCGGCCGAGTGCGGCGAGGGCGCGTTCGAGCGTCGGGACCTTGGTCGGATGTTTCGGGTCGAGCATGCGCCGCGCCTCTTTCTCGTTCACTTGCATGCGCCGGGCGAACTCCGATTTCGAGATCCCCGAGTCGCGCAGAGCGATGTAGACGGCGGCCTTCAGCGCCGTGGTGATCGGCGTGGGGGCAAGGCGCTCGCCGCGCTTTGGCTGCGACGGCGCGGGAATGTCGAGCTCGTCCTCGATCCGGCCTTCGATCGCCGCCTGCAGCGCGCCTTCGGCTTCGGCGAGGGCCTCGGCAATGCTCTCGCCCTGAGTGATCGCCTCCGGAATATCCCGGCAGGAGACGACATACCCCCCGTCCTTGCGGTCGGGGGTCAGCTTCACGGGGTAGGTAAATCGCAGCATGGTGTTCTCGCTATGAAAGGTCGCGTTCGGTGATCCCGAGTTGCTTGAGCATGGCGTGATAGGTGCCCGTCTTCAGTTTGTCCTTCGGGTTGCGAACGGCGGTTCGCGTATCGCCCAGGGTCAGAATGCCGTGCGAGCCCTTGCCACGATCGGCGCGCCAGGCGAACGAAATCCCGTTGCGCTTTGCGTACTTCGGCACCCGCCGGATGAACTCGTTACCGCACATGGCCCAATCTCGGACATAAATGTCCGATTTTCAAGGAATGTCGCACGCAGCCGGACAGTGCCGTTAGCACACGCTAACGGCGCCGGACGCCACGCCAGCCGCAATGCGCCGGCTGTCAGTGCGCCTGATTCGAGTTGCTTCGGTCTATCGCTCAGTTCTCCTCCGGCTCCGTTGCGCGTTCATTCCGTTGCTGCGTTCCTGCTGGTGTGTGCTGCCTGTCCGGTCAGTGTTTCTGTGCGTCCCGAACGCTGACCGGCGGCCGAACGTGAGGACTACGGCGGGTGGTGCTCGCGCGGCGCGTACGCGATGCGCTGGCGCCTCAAGCCAACGTCCACCGGAAGATGCACGGAAACTCGTACTGCCGCTTCGCCGCTTCCGTTACCATCGAGCGGGCGGAGCCGAAGGGCACGGCTACTTCTGCTTGCCGAGAAACGCGAGCAGGATCTCGTTGAACACCTGCGGCTGCTCCCAGTATGGGCTGTGGCCTGCTTCGGCGACGATCGCCACCTCGGCATGCGGCATGTGTTGAGCCTGCATACGCAGGAGCGACGGCGGCGTGTAAAGGTCCGAGTCCCCGGTCAGCAGCAGAGTCGGGTGCTTGATCGACTCAAGCCGCGCCCAGGTCAGTGGCTGTGTGCGCCGCTCCGTCACGCGCTTACCCGGGATCGCCTGCTTGTCGAGTTCATGCCATGCGCTCAGACCCTGCGGATTGCCGGCGCGATACGACGGCGATAGCTCCTGGAAATCGTGTGGCAGCTTCGCGAAGAACTCGGGCCGCAGGCGTGCGTTCACCGCCTGATAGTCGGGTTCGCTCACCCCCATCAGCGAGGACACGATCGCGATACTGCGCACTCGCTCGGGATACGCGAGAACATAGTCGAGCGCAAAAAAGCCGCCTTGCGCGGCGCCCACCAGATCCACCTTGGCAAGATCGAGATGAACGATGAGGTGATGCAGATCTTCGGCGCCCACACCCGAATTTTCCGGACCGCACGGATCGGAACGGTAGTAGCCGCGGCGCGAATAGGCGATCACGCGATAGCCGGCGTGCGCCAGCACCGGCTGCTGATAGGGCCATCCGGCGGCGCTTTGCGTACCTGCGTGCAGCAGGATGATCGGTTGGCCCGAGCCGCCGGTATCCCAGTAATAGAGACGTGAGCCGGGCACCGCAACCATCGACTCCCGCGCCGGAAGCTGCGGGGGAATGGCCACCGGCGTCCAGATCGGGTCAGCTGCAGTGTGCATCCGGCCTGCCGTCGCTCCAGGTTCAGCCGACATCGTGAGCTCCGAAACGAGGGTCCCGCGATCGCCAGATTGGCGTGCGCATCAGCAATGCGCAACGTGCAGCGGCGGAATACGCGCGCCCCAGGGGCACGCGGCTTCGAGCGCCGCGGCGAGTTGCAACACCACGTGCTCCTGCGCCGGCCGCATTCCGATCTGTATGCCGATCGGCAGCCCGGCGGCGCTCATCGCGAGCGGCAACGAAATCGCTGGCGTGCCCATGATGTTGTGCGGCAGCGTGAACTGGCAGGTGGGCCGCAAGATCTTTTCCGCGACTTCGTCCATGGTCACGTCGGTTCTGCCGAGGTTGTAGTTTCCCCAGGGTTCCGCCGGGCGCGTCGTGGTCGGTGACAGCCACGCGTCGTACTTGAGGAAATAGCGCCCCAGCCTGCGGCGCACCGTGTTCAGCAAGGCCAGCGCATCGAAAAACTGCGCCGGCGTCATGCGTCGTGCATACTCGTACACGGCGAGCGTCACCGGTTCCAGCGTGTGCGCGCCGATGCTTCGGCCGCTGCGCCGCGAGTAGCCCTCCAGGCGCAGGTGAAAGCCGAAGAACCATACGTTCGCCATGCTCGACATCGCCTCGAGCCCGATCGGCCCGGGACTTTCCTCGGCCACCTCGTGGCCCATGTCGGCGAGAAGCCGGGCGGTCTGCGCCACGGCCTGCGCGACCTCGCGATCGGTTTCAAGCCCCATCAGCCCCTGGGTCGACCAGCCGATCTTGAGGCGGGGTGGCTTCTCGCGTACGAGCGCGGCGTAGGGTTCAGTCGGCTTGGGGATGAAAAACGGATCGCCGGGCTGCGGTAGCGCGAGGCAGTCGAGCATCGTCGCGGCGTCGCGCACCGTTTTCGCTTGCACGAAGTTCTGCCCGAGGCCGAAACCGTTCTCGTCGCCCATCGGGCCGTAGGAGACACGCCCGCGCGAGGGTTTGAGGCCAACGCCGCCACAATAGCTCGCCGGGATGCGCACCGATCCGGCGATATCGGAGCCGTGAGCGATCGGCACCATCCCCGCGATCACCGCCGCCATGGCCCCGCCGGAGGAGCCGCCGGCCGAATAGCCTTGCTTCCATGGCGCCGACGTATTGCCGTTGAGCGCGCTTTCCGTGGTGCCGGCCATCGAGTACTCCGGCGTCGCGGAGCGGCCAAGAATATTGACACCCGAGGCCTTGAAAAGCTCGCAGACGTGGGTGTCGGCCGTGGCACGCATGTCCTTGCACAAGCGGCTACCGAATTCGACCTTACGTCCCGCCTCGTGACCGAACACGTCCTTGATCAGGAAAGGCACGCCGCGAAAAGGACCTTCGGCGAGCGTTTTCTCATCCAGTGCTTCGATCCGATCCGGGTACGTCTCGACCACCGCGTTGAGCGTCGGATTGACCGCTGCGATCGCTGCCGCAGCCGTTTCGGCAAGCTCCCGAGGCGTAACCTCTCGCCTGGCGACGAGCTCGGCCAAGCCGAGGGCGTCGTAGCATGCATATTCCTTGAGCTTCATAGTCGCCCTCATCTGCGCACGGTTGGCTCACCTCGACGCGTCTGTCGGGCGTCATCACCGGCGAATCACGTGAGATCTTAGCAGTGTGGCCAGCATCGATGGGTCGTGGTCGGCAGCCGCGTGGCGGGCCGCGCGCTTGCAGGGCGAGATCAGCGCGATCCGACGTGGGCTGCAGCACGTCGCCGCCGCCCGCGCGAAGATGAGTCCGGCCTGACAGCACATCGGACGGGAAGCCGATGCTCCGTCGTCAGCCCGTCTCCTGCTGCGCCACCGGAAACCGCCGCGGCACCACAATCAGAATCAGCACCATCAGCAGCGCGATTGCCGCCATGCCGGCGAACAGATGGCGCGTCGCGAACGCGATCGAGTCGCGCAGATACGCTGCTGCCGCCCCGTCATGGCCGGCGTGCAACACGCTGATGAGGTCGTTGATGCTGCCCGGCAAGTGTGCGCGCATGGCCGGCGGCGCGCTCTCCAACCTCGCCGCCACCGCCGCGTTGAAAACCGTGCCGAACAGCGCCGCGCCGAGACTCTGCCCGAGGTAGCGGGAAAACAGGTTGGCGCCGGTGACGACGCCGCGTTGACTCCAACCCACCACCGATTGCAGGCCCACCAGCAGCGACGTCGACAGCAGCCCAAACCCGGCGCCCAGCACGATCTGATCGAGCACCACGGCCCATACCGGTTGCGGCACGGGCATCGACGTGAATGCCACCGATGCGAGCAGGAGCAACGCGGCGCCGATCAGCGCTGTGTCGCGAAATCCAACGCGCAGATACAGTCGACCGGACAATGCCGAAGCCGTCGGCCAGCCAAGGCTCATGCTCGCCAGCACCAGCCCCGCTGCGATCGGCCCGAGACCCTGCACGGACTGCGAAAAGGTCGGCAGATAGGCGTTCGGCGCCATCATCACGATGCCCATCCCGATCGTCGCGACGTTCGACCCGAGGAGCACCCGCTGCCGCCACAGCCAACCGGGCATGACCGGCTCGGCTGCGCGGCGCTCGACCCACACCGTCAGCGCCAGCAGCGCTGCGCAGGCGCCGAATGTCAGCAGGCTCGGCAGCGACAGCCACGGCCATGCCTGACCGCCTTGCAGAAGCCCGAAGATGAGAATTCCCACCACGGCCAGAACCAGCGCAGAACCTGCATAGTCGATGCGCGGGCGGCGACGTTCGTGCGTCTCGTGCAGGAAAACCGCGATCAGCCCGAGCGCCAGCGCACCGATAGGAAGGTTGACGAGGAAGATCCAACGCCAGCTCGCGTACTCGGCGAACGCGCCACCGAGCAGTGGCCCCGCGATCGCGGCGATCCCCCACACGCTCGACAGCCAACCCTGCACCAGCGCGCGTTCGCGCACCGAATACAAGTCTCCCGCCAGCGTCGCCACCGTGGCCATGATCGCGCCCGCACCGAGTCCTTGCAGGCCGCGAAACACGATCAACGGCAGGATGCCCCATGCCAGCGACGACGCGGCCGACCCGGCGAGGAAGATCAAGGTGCCGGCGATCAGTACCGGCTTGCGGCCGAACTGATCCGAGAGCTTGCCATATACGGGGATCGTGACGGTCTGCGCCAGCAGGTAGATCGAGAACACCCAACTGAACAAGCGAAAGCCCCCGAGGTCGCCCACGATCTGCGGGATTGCCGTCGACACGATGGTGGTGTCCATCGCGGCGAGCATCATGGTGCACATCAGCGCGGCAAGCACCCAGCGGCGCGCCTGAACGCGGCGTGCGCCCGCCACGGCTGTCGGTATTTCGTTCATAGAGACAGCATCCCGTGCGACGACCTGCCCGTCAACGCGCCTCGAGTGTCGCGCATCGGATCGGCGTCAAGGTCGATCGTGATCGAGGAATCGTGCGCGCCAAGGTTTCCCTGCGGGTACGCGGCGCACGCTCCGGGAACGAACCAGCCCCGCTGGTAAGTCAACGAGTATCGCCCCCGAGTGCACCGATCTGCCGGCCCGGTTCGCCGAAGAACTCCCGCATCAGGAATTCCTCCAACCCGGCGTTGTCGGCCGGGCGCGCGGACAGCGTGACATCGCGCCCGAGACGATCCGATTCCCAGAGAAAATCGCCGGATTCGTGTTCCCGGATGATCGCGATCATGCGCCGGATGACAGCGAGCTTGATGTCGCTGTGGTTGCCCTTGCGCACCTCGATCAGCTGGCTGGTGTTGCGCCGGATGTCCTTGTTCCAGCCGTAGAAGATGAACTCTGCCTCGCTGTAGTGCAGGCGCGTGACCTGGAAGATGCCACCGCCCGGCTTGCGCGATCCGCCAAATTCCGGCGCTCGACCCAGACCGAGATTGCGCGCAACGATCTGGTTGCGCCGTGCCTCCTCGTCCGATTGCGCGGGTTGCACGCTCGCTGGGCTGGGCGGCACGGCCGATTCACCCCGTGCACGGCGCCGCGCTTCGATATACGAGGCGAGATCGCGCGCCCGAGGCGGTTCGGCTTGTTCCGGTACGGCGGGCGCGGGCGGCATGATCGGTGATGTTTCTTCGGGCGCCGGCGGGGCGGTGACGACCGGGGGCGGAGCGCGCCTCTTGGGCGGCCCGGGCGGCCGAATGGATTCCGGGCGCGGTGGCGGCGCAACCCGCGGCGCAGTAATCGCAGGGCGTGGTGGCGGCGCGGACGGCGCGATCGGAGTAACGAATGCGGGCGCGGGGATCGATGTCGGCGCCTCCAGTGCCGGTCGTCTGGGCTCGAGCGCCACGTCGAGTCGGGTCTCCGCCGAAAGATGGGGTGTAAGTCGCAGCGGCGGCAGCACGAACAACACGGCGACGTGCACCAGCGCCGAGAGCAGCAGCACGATCCAGAACGCGGGGACTTCGACCGTATCGCGCCGCGCCGATACGGCCGCCGTTGCCGCATCGATCGAATACTCGGGCGGAAGGGGCAGCAAGTCAGGGGGATCCACTTGACGTCAGTCTGTCAGACCGATAACGATAGCGTCGGTTTCTTCACGTATGTCGGTGCAGAAGCGATCATTGCGGATGCGCGCTCCCGCGCAGACCGCCGGCGGGCGTCGACGGCGTGTGCGGATACCGAACGCTCGCCGCACGCTCGGCGCGCTGCCGCGGATACCCGGACCGCGCGCGCCCTCAACCGGTCGCGCGCCGGATCGCGAGCCGCGTTTCCACGATACGCGCGAATACCGTCGCGCCGACCGGCAGTGCTTCGTCGTTGAAGTCGTAGCCCGGATTGTGCACTTCGCATGGGCCCTCGCCCGCGCCATTGCCGATGTTGAAGTAGCAGCCGGGGACCTTCTCCAGCATGAAGGAAAAGTCCTCCGAAGCCATGATGAGCGCGGGATCGCGCACGACATTCTCGCTACCCACGACCTCGGCGCACACGCTGGCGACGAACTCGGCTTCGCCGGTGTCGTTCACGGTCGGCGAGAAGATCACGCGGAAGTCGACCTTTGCCTCGGCGCCGAATGCTCGGGCGACGCCGTCTGCGATGCGCGTCATCGCCTGCTCGATGCGCGCCATGACCTCCCGCGAGAAGGTGCGCACCGTACCGGAAAGCCGCGCGCTCTGGGGGATGACATTGTAGGCATCGCCGCTGCGGATCATCGTGACCGAGACCACTGCCGTGTCGACCGGTGCGACGTTGCGGGCAACGATCGTTTGCAGTGCAGTCGTCAGGTGCGCTGCGACGACGATCGAATCGACTCCGGTCTCGGGCCGCGCGCCGTGCGCGCCTTTGCCGATGATGTCGATGTCGAAGAAGGCGCCGCCGGCCATCATCGGCCCGGAGCGAACCGCGAAGCGCCCGAGCGCGAGGCCGGGCCGGTTGTGCATCCCGAACACCGCCTCGCAGGGAAAGCGCTCGAACAGGCCGTCGGCGATCATCGCCTGCGCACCGCCGAGACCTTCCTCGGCGGGCTGGAAGATGAAATGCACGGTACCGTTAAAGCGCTGCGTCTGGCTCAGGTACTTCGCGGCCGCGAGCAGCATGGTCGTGTGGCCATCGTGACCGCAGGCGTGCATCGTGCCGGGCGAGCCCGAGCGGTGCTCGAAGGTATTCGCTTCGTGGATCGGCAGCGCGTCCATGTCGGCGCGTAACCCGATCGCGCGCAATCCGTCTCCCGCGCGCAGCACACCGACCACGCCCGTGCGACCGATGCCGGTATGCACCTCGCAGCCGAACTCGCGCAGCTTCTGCGCGACCGTGGCGGCCGTGCGGTTCTCCTCGAATCCGAGCTCCGGGTGCGCGTGGATGTCGCGGCGCCAGCGCGTCATCTCGTCCTGCGCCACTGCAATCGATTCGATCAGCTGCATGGTTCGACTCCCGTTGTCGTCGCGGACAGGATCGTCAACGCGCCTCGCCCTCTCGAGCGGCACTCTATCGCCCGCCCTCTGCGGCAGTCAATCGCAAGCCGGGCCGCCAGCGGCATCATGCGCGCAGCATAGACGGTTCGCCCGATATCGTTCTGTACGCTGCACCGGCAAGACCGGTTCGCTTGAACCCGGACGCTGGCAGCTCCCAACCGAAGGGAGGATCGGACGGCAGTCTGGCTCTTTTCTCATACCGCCCGCAGTCGCTGCGCAAGCCGCGCATCGTATGCCCGGCGATGCCCGTCCGCCGTCCTCACCGGGCGCTCTGTGCTGGCGGACGTCTCGCCCGTCGCGGCCGCATTCGGCGCAACACCGGTGCAAGGGCGGCGCCGAATCTATAATCGAACGCTGCAAACGGGAGCAAACCGATGAAAGCGATCCGCATCACGCGAACCGGTGGGCCGGAAGTCTTGGAGTACGTCGAGTTGCCCACACCCGAGCCCGACGCGGGCGAGGTTCTGGTCAAAGCGCACGCGATCGGCGTCTGCATGCCGGAGACCTACGTGCGCAAGGGCACCTATCGTTGGATGCCGAAGCTACCGGCGATTCCCGGGATCGAGATGAGCGGCACGGTCGCGAAGATCGGCGCCGGCGTGCGCAAGCTGCGCATCGGCCAACAGGTGTTCGTCTCCGCGCGCGAGTTCGAGGAGCGCGCGGGTTGTTATGCCGAGTATGTGAAGGCGCCGGAGCACAAGATCTATCCCGTGGCCGAGGGCGTCGATCTTGACCAAGTGGCGGGACTCGCGAATTACCAGGTCGCATGGCATCTGCTGAATAGCGCGCTGAAAGGTTTTCAGTACGAGTCCGTGCTGGTGATGGCGGCCGCGGGCGGGGTCGGCACGGCACTGGTGCAGCTTGCCAAGGCCGCAGGCAAGCGCGTCATCGGCGTGGTGAGCTCCAAGGTGCGCGGAGACTTCGCGCGCAGCCAAGGCGCCGACGCGATCGTGGACCGTACCCGAGGCGACATCGTCGCTCAGGTCCGGCAACTGACCGATGGTCGCGGTGTAGACCTGATTCTCACCATTGCCGGCGGCAGCGCGATGATCTCGCTGTTCGATTGTCTCGATCGCTTCGGCATGCTGATGTTGTACGGGCGCATGGACGGCCCGCCGCAGGGCGACATCGCAGCCGCCGTTGAAAAGGCCCCGGTGCGTAGCCTCGCCTACCGCTATTTCTCGATTCACACGCTCGATGACTGGCCGGAGCTGCGCGCGCGTGCAACCCATGCGCTCATCCGTATGCTGCAGGAACGCACGATCACGGTGCCGATCTACGACCGCATCCCATTGGCGGAAGCGGCACGCGCGCACCGGGTGTTCGAGTCCGGCGAGGTGATGGGCAAGCTCATCATGAAGCCGTAATGCCGGGGCGTGAAAACCGCCAAGCTCAGCTCTTGCTTTTTGCGCGCGCGAGAACGAATTCCCCGGCGCGACTCGATGCCAGGCGCATGCTCGCGCTAGCATTGCAACGTGTGGTGCATCGGATGAGCCCGCGCGCGGGACTCAGTTCGTCGGGCCGATGCCGGCTTCCTTGACGACCTTGCGCCACTTCGCGAGCTCGCTGCGCAGATGCCGGTCGAATGCCTGTGCGGTGCCACCCACAGGCTGCAACCCCAAGGTGGCGAGCCGCCGGTGAATCTCAGGATCGCGAATCGTCTTGACGAGCTCGGCATTGAGCTTCGCGACGATTGCAGCCGGTGTCGCGTGCGGCGCGACGACCCCGTACCACGCATCGACCTCGTATCCGGGTACGGTCTCGGCGACCGCTGGCAGCTCCGGCGCGATCGGCGAGCGCCAGGCACTGGTCACGGCAAGCGCACGCAGCTTACCGGCGCGAGCCGCAGGCAGCGACGTGACCACGTTGTTCATCATCACGTGCACCTGCCCGGTGATCAAGTCGATCGTCGCGGGTGCGCCGCCTTTGACCTGCCGGCCGAGCGTTTCGCTCAGCTGGTTGCCGATCAGGCGGGCCTGAGTATCGTTGGGCCCGCCGGCCGCGAAGCCGACCACCAGCCGGATCGGCCGCACGGGATAACTTTGCGCAATCGCGCTCGATACCAACACGCTCAGAGCGAGACCGCCAAACAATCCGTTCAACTACCAGCCGCCGGTTCCAAGGTACAAACGATCCGGTACGATACAAGTCGCTGCCGGACCTTGCAACGACGGTGGCCCGCGCTATGCCTTGGCGGTGACCTCATCCAGGTGTTTTCCGGCTGACCAGAGCCAGCGATAGACCAGGCTGAGAACGAGCCAGTACACGATGCTCAGCACGAGCATGACAGCAGCTGCAACGTGACCCCGATCGAGCAAGAACGGCCTGGCGCCTGCCAACGGCCAGAGCACCACCATCATGATCAGCCAGCACGCGAGGGCGAACACCAGGGCGTTGACCAGAAACGATCGGACGGGAATTTTCGGTGCGAGATACGCATACAGATTGCTGCAAATGAAAATGCCGAGAACGAGAAACGCGAGCCAGCCGTAGAGAACGTGATTGGGCGCCCCCATGAGCGATGCGAACATCCGACCGATACCCACTCTGGGTAGTCCATGAACCGCGTTGTTCATAAGCAGCATTGCCCCCACTGCAAAAGTTGCAACCAACCCGCCTAGCGATGCCACCTTGATCCTGTCCATTTCTTGCCTGCCTCCATTCAAGATACCAACGGGAATTGGATTTCTCGCGTTTTGCGAGGTTCCGATTTTTTGCCCTCGAATAGCAAGCCCGATGCCTGGCGTACGGAGTCGGCCGGACGGTTTATCGTGGGCGCGAGGACGCGGATGCGTTGCTTACAATTTGCTGACATGACGATCGCGTGCTACCGTGATAAGCGAGTCGACACGCAGCCACCAGGTGGGCCGAGACGCGAGGTCCATGGAGCCACGTCGTATCCTGCAAAGCAAGGATGAAGCGATGACGATCCGATCCGTCGCATGCCGGGTGTTCAGAATGTTGCCTGTCATCGCCGTAGTGGCCACGGCATCCCCAGTCGCCGCCGCAGCGCAAGTGCACGAGTATCCGGCTCGGCAGATTCGCCTCATCGTTCCCTTAGCACCCGGCGGAGGCTCGGACTTCGTGGGCCGGCTCATCGGCCAGAAGCTCTCCGAGCAACTCGGCCAGCAGGTGGTCGTCGACAACCGGCCCGGCGCCGCCTCGCTGGTCGGCACTCAGATCGCCGCACGCAGCGCGCCCGACGGATACACCTTGTTGCTCGCGGACGCCGGTTTCACCATCAACATCGCGTTCTTCAAAGACCCAAGGTACGACGCGCACAAGGACTTCGAACCTGTCTCCGTCATCGCTCAGACGCCTTACATCCTCGTCGTCAATCCGCAGTTGCCCTACGCGAAAAGTCTGAAGGACTTCATCGCCGCGGCGAGGGCACAGCCCGGCAAGCTCGCGCTGGGATCGGCCGGTAGCGGCAGCGGCACGCACATGACCGGCGAGCTCTTCCGCCTGCGCACCGGGATTTCCATGACACACGTGCCGTACAAGAGCGTGGGTCCGGCTATGGCTGACGTGGTCGCGGGACAGATCCAATCGACTTTCTCGACCCCCCCGACCTCGCTCCCGCTCGCCAAGGCGGGACGGCTGCGTATCCTTGCGGCAGCGGCGCCGAAGCGCAGCCCGCTGCTGCCGGACGTGCCGACTTTTGCGGAAAACGGCCTCGCGGGCATCGACGTGTCGAACTGGTACAGCGTGATGTCGGTGGGCGGGACGCCGCAGCCGGTGATCCAGCGCCTGACTACGGCGATCCACCGGGCGATCGCCTCGCCCGACATGCGCGAGCGCCTCGCCAACGCAGCGCTGGAAGCCGCGCCGAACACACCGGACGCGTTCCGTGCGATGGTCGACCGCGAGATCAAGCGCTGGGTGAGCGTGGTCAAGGACGCTGGCATCGCGCAGCAATAACTGCGATTTCTTGGAGCCGGACTGCAGCCCTCAGTCCCCTCGGATCAGATCGGACTCCTCGGCAGCAGGCGCGAAGAAAGACTTTAACCCTCGTCAGGCGGCATCCGGCCCTCTCCCCGCCGCGCCTTGCCTGCCGTATTCTTCGCTGCGTGAGCATCGACTACGCGACCCTCGAAGCGCTGCGCAGCCACCACCCGGCTTGGCGCCTGCTGCGCTCGGATCACGCCGCGCTGGTGGTGAGTTTCCTCAACCGGGTGTTCATTGCACCGAACGTGCGCGTGATGGCTGCTGCGGATCTCGCCGAGGCGCTCGACGACACGCTCTTCGCGCTGCGCGAGCGGCTCGGGCAGGACGTGTTCCCGCGCCCAGCGCTCGAGTATCTGAACGAATGGGCGAGCCCGGAGCGCGCGTGGCTGCGCAAGTACTACGGCCCAGGCTCGGACGAGCCGCTGTTCGACCTTACGCCCGCGGCCGAGAAGGCGATCGCTTGGCTCGGCACACTCACCGAGCGTGCCTTCGTCGGCACCGAATCGCGCCTGCTCACGCTATTCGATCTGCTGCGCCAGATGAGCGTGGGCGCCGAGGCCGATCCGGACAAGCGCATCGCGGAGCTGCGCCGGCATCGCGATGAAATCGACGCGCAGATCGCGCGCATCGAATCCGGCGACGTGGTGCTGCTCGACGACGCCGCACTCAGGGATCGCTTCCAGCAGTTCATGCAGCTCGCACGCGAGCTATTGACCGATTTCCGCGAGGTCGAGGAAAACTTCCGCCAGCTCGACCGGCGCGCGCGCGAGCGCATCGCGCTTTGGGAAGGTGGCAAAGGCGCGCTGCTCGAGCTCATCATGGGCGAGCGCGACGCCATCTCCGATTCCGACCAAGGCAAGAGCTTTCGCGCCTTCTGGGACTTCCTCATGTCCAGTCGGCGCCAGGAGGAGCTCTCCGAGCTGCTCGAGCGCGTGCTGGCATTGACGCCGATCGCCGAGCTGAATCCCGATCCGCGCACGCGGCGCGTACACTACGACTGGCTCGAGGCAGGCGAGCACACGCAACGTACCGTCGCCCAGCTCTCGCAGCAGTTGCGGCGCTTTCTCGACGATCAGGCATGGCTGGAGAACCGCCGTATCATGGACATCCTGCGCGGGATCGAGGCAAGGGCGCTGGCGCTGCGCGACGCGCCCCCGTCCGCTGAGGCGATGTCGATCGCCGGCCTGTCTGCCGACATCGAGCTGCCGCTGGAGCGGCCGCTGTACACGCCCAGTGTGAAACCGGTGATCGCCGATATCGCCCTGGAATCGGGCGATGCCGAGCTCGATGCCGCGGCGCTCTATGCGCAGGTCGTGGTCGATCGGGCGCAGCTCGCGCACAATATCCGCCACGCGCTGCACGCGCGCGCGCAAGTGACGCTGCACGAGATCGTGCAAACGCGGCCGCTCGCGCACGGCCTGGCCGAGCTGGTGGCGTATCTGCAACTGGGCAGCGAAACGTTCAAGACGGCAGTGGATGAGGGCACGACCGACGTGATCGCATGGCAATCGACTGGCCGCGACGGTATTGAGACCACGCGGCAGGCGCGGCTACCGCGCATCATCTTCATGCGCTAGACGATGGACGAGATTGCGACGAGCGGCGCACCGGCGGCGGCAAGTGACGATCTGACGGCACTCGTGGTCACGTTGCTCAAAGGGGTGTTGTACCGCGAGGGCGACGAGCGCTTATGGGGCGCATTGATCGACCTGCAGGCGCGCGTGCGCGACTATGTCGCGGTGTTGGGACTGGAGCTCGTGCTCGACGACGCGGAGGGTTACTCGTTCCTGCGCAGCCGCCTGGATGCGGGTGATGACGAATCCGCGCCGAAGCTTCCGCGGCTCATCGCACGCCGCCCGCTGTCGTTTCCGGTAAGCCTGCTGCTTGCGCTTCTGCGCAAGAAGCTCGCCGAGTTCGATGCCAGCGGCACCGGCACGCGCCTGGTGCTCGCGCGCGATGACATCGTCGAGTTGGTGCGCGTGTTCCTGCCGGTGAGCAGCAACGAGGCGCGCTTGATCGATCAGATCGAGACGCACATCAACCGCGTGGCTGACCTGGGATTCCTGCGCCGGCTCAAGACCACGAGCGGCCCGCCGAGCTTCGAAGTGCGCCGCATTCTCAAGGCCTTCGTCGACGCGCAGTGGCTGGCCGAGTTCGACGCACGGCTCGCGCAATACCAGCGCCATCTCGCCGGCGGCGAAGCGGACAGCGAGAGGACGGACGATGAATGAGCCGCGCGTGCTCGGGCTCGACTTCGTCGCCGACGACAGCCTGGTCGGTTTTCGACTCGAGCGCCTCGAAGTGTACAACTGGGGCACTTTCGACAAACGCGTGTGGACGCTCGTGTTGGGCGGCCGCAACGCTCTGCTCACCGGTGATATCGGCTCCGGCAAATCGACCCTGGTCGACGCCATCACGACACTGCTGATTCCGGCGCATCGCGTTGCTTACAACAAGGCTGCCGGGGCGGAGAGCCGCGAGCGCACGCTGCGTTCCTACGTACTCGGTCATTACAAGTCTGAGCGCAACGAAGTCACCGGTGCGGCCAAGCCGGTGTCGCTGCGCGACCCGAACAACTACTCGGCGATCCTGGGTGTGTTCCGCAATGTCGCCTACGACCAGACAGTCACGCTCGCGCAGGTGTTCTGGCTGCGCGAACCGCAGGGCCAGCCCGACCGGCTGTACGTGTGCGCCGAGCGGGATCTCTCAATAGCAGGCGATCTCGCGCAGTTCGGCACCGACATCACGCAGCTACGGCGCCGGCTGCGTGCACGCAAGATCGAGGTCGAGACGACCTTCCCCAAGTATGCAGCCTGGTTTCGGCGCCGGCTCGGCATCGAGAACGAGCAAGCTCTGGACCTCTTCCACCAGACGGTGTCGATGAAATCGGTGGGCAATCTCACCGACTTCGTGCGTGCGCACATGCTGGAGGCGTTCGATGTCGCGCCGCGCATCGATGCGCTGATCGTGCACTTCAACGACCTCAACCGTGCGCACGAGGCGGTGCTGAAGGCCAAGAACCAGGTTGAGCTGCTCACACCCCTGGTGTCCGATTGCGACCGGCATGGCGAGCTTGCGGCCGAGCTCGACGAGCTGCGGGTATGCCGCGAGGCATTGAAGCCCTATTTCGCGCAGTTGAAGCTCGCCCTGCTCGATCGGCGCTTGCAGCTCCTCAGCGACGAGCATGCACGCCTGGACGCGCACAAGACGCGACGCGAGGAAGAGCGTGATCGCGGTCGCGCCGCTGTGGAACGATTGCAGCGTGCGGTGGCCGAGCACGGCGGGGACCGCCTGGAACAGCTCGCGGCCGAAATCCGCAACCAAGAGCGCGAGCGCGACCGGCGCCGGCAGCGCGCCGAGCGCCATGCCGCGCTCATGCAGGTGCTTGGCGAACTTGTCGCCGATGACGAGAACACTTTCCGCGCACAGCGCAATCGCATCGCCGAGCGGCGCGAGCAACTGGCTGGTCAGGAGAGCGACCTGCAGAATCGGATCACCGAATGGAGTGTGGCGTTTCGCGAAGGCAAGCGCGACAACGATGCGCTGCGCGCCGAGATCGCGAGCCTGAAGGCACGGCGCAACAACATTCCGTCGGCGCAGGTGGCGATGCGCACGGCGCTGTGTGCTGCCCTGGGCCTGGCCGAGGACGCAATGCCGTTCGCCGGCGAGCACATTCAGGTGCGCGAGGATGCCACCGACTGGGAGGGCGCGATCGAGCGCGTACTGCATAACTTCGGCCTGTCCTTGCTCGTACCGGAAGCGCACTACGCCGACGTAGCGGGCTGGGTGGACCGCACGCATCTGGCCGCGCGGCTCGTCTACTTCCGCGTGCGTGCGGTGCGTTCTTCCGATGTGCCTGCCGTGCACCCTGATTCGCTCCTGCGCCGGCTCGCGATCAAACCCGATTCGGCGTTCTACGCCTGGCTCGAACGCGAGCTCGGTCTGCGCTTCGACTACGCCTGCTGCCAGACGCAGGAGCAGTTCCGGCGCGAGGTGCGCGCGCTCACGCGCGCCGGCCAGGTGAAGGCGCCGGGCGAGCGGCACGAGAAGGACGACCGCCACCGGCTCGATGACCGCAGCCGCTACGTGCTGGGCTGGAGCAACGCGGCCAAGATCGCCGCCCTGGACGCGCAGCGCCGGACCCTGGAGCGGCGTCTTGCCGACGTCGCGCAACAAATAGCGCAGGCGCAGGCTGAGCAGTCGAAAGTTCGCGGCCAGCTCGAAGCGCTGGTGGCCGCGGCACAGTTCCAGGACTTCCAGGAAATGGACTGGCAAGTCTGCGCCAGCGCGATTGCACGGCTCGAAGACGAAAAGGCGCGCCTGGAAGCGGCGAGCGATACGCTGCGCGAGCTCGGCGCTCAGCTCGAGGCGGCCCGCGCGACGCTCGCCGCGACCGAACACGCACTGTCGGCGAACGACAAGGAACTCGGCAGCGTCGAAGCCAAGACCGAGGCGGCGCGGATGCTGCGCTCGGAGACCGCGCTGCTCGCGGCAGAGATCGGTGATGCGTCGCGTATACGGCTCGAAGCGCTGCGCGCGCAGGTGCTTGGCGAGCACCAGCTCTCGGTCGAGTCGTGCGACAACCGCGAGCACGACGTGCGCAAGGAATTGCAGACCCGCATGGACACGGAAGCAAAGCGCCTGGAGCGGCTCGCCGAGCGCATCATCAAGGCGATGGCGGCCTTCAAGGAAGCTTACAAGTTGGAGACGGCGGAGTTCGACGCCGCACTCGACGCGGCGTTCGAGTATCGCGAGCTTCTCGCGCGGCTGAATAGCGACGACTTGCCGCGCTTCGAGGCGCGTTTCAAGGAGCTGCTCAACGTCAACACCATCAATGAGATCGCCAACTTCAGTGCGGTGCTTGCGCGCGAACGCGAAACCATCCGGGAGCGGATCGCGCGTATCAATCAGTCGCTCCATCAGATCGACTACAACCCCGGGCGCTACATCGTGCTGGAAGCACAGCCGAGCCCCGATGGCGAAGTCCGTGCCTTCCAGGCCGACCTGCGCGCGTGCACCGAAGGTGCGCTGAGCGGTTCGGACGATGCGCAATACTCGGAGGCGAAGTTCCTGCAGGTGAAGGCGATCATCGATCGCTTCCGCGGGCGCGAAGGGGTCTCGGAGCTCGACCGGCGCTGGAGCGCCAAGGTGACCGACGTGCGCAACGGCTTCCTGTTCGCGGCGAGCGAACGCTGGCGCGAGGACGGAGCCGAGTACGAGCACTACTCCGATTCGGGCGGCAAGTCTGGCGGACAGAAAGAGAAGCTCGCGTACACGATTCTCGCCGCAAGCCTCGCCTATCAGTTCGGGCTCGAATGGGGGGCGGTGCGGTCGCGATCGTTTCGCTTCGTCGTGATCGACGAAGCGTTCGGCCGCGGGTCGGACGATTCGGCGCAATATGGGTTGATGCTGTTCCAGAAGCTCAACCTGCAACTTTTAATCGTCACCCCGCTGCAGAAGATTCACATCATCGAGCCTTTCGTCGCCGCCGTGGGCTTCGTCCACAACGAGGGCGGGCAAGCCTCGATGCTGCGCAATCTCACCATCGAGGAGTACCGCGCACGGCGCGCCGAGTTCGCCGCATGAGCTGGACCACGCCGGCGGAGTTGAAGACGCAGTTGCGCCGGCTCTGGGAGCGCGGCGAATTGCTGCGCGACGATGACCCGGCGCAGCCGCGCTTTCCACTGCGCCTTGCGCTCAGGACGCCCGGCTCCACGGAGCTTGTCGCACGGTTCGAGTCCGTGCGCGCCTGGATTGCCGAGATCTCCGGCCTCGCGCAGCTGCGCATCGAATGGCGCGAGATCAACCACCGCGTGCTCGGCGTGCAGCGCGTGCCGCGCTCGGTCTGGGTCGACGACCGGCAGAGCGCGCTCGCGCTCATCGGCAAGCGCGGCGAAGCTGCGCGCTACGATGCCCTGGTTGCAGCGACGCGCAAGCAGCAGCCGCAACTGCTGCCGTGGCTTGCCCGCCGTCCGTTGCAGGCGCTCGCCTTGACCGAGAACTTCGAGCGGCTGCTCGGCGTGGTCGCATGGATCGTTCGCCACCCGCGGCCCGGCGTGTACTTGCGCCAGGTCGATGTCTCCGGCGTGCACAGCAAGCTCATCGAAGCGCACCGCGCGGTGCTTTCGGAGTGGCTCGACCTGGTCCTGCCAGCCGAGGCGATCTGCGCCGAGCACTCGGGTAGCGCGCAGTTCGCGCGACGCTATGGTTTCCTCGACAAGCCGGCGCGCATCCGCTTCCGATTGCTCGACCCGAATCTCGCGCTGCTTCCCGGGGCGACGTGCCCGGATGTCACCTTGGATGCCGCAAGCTTCGCCCGGCTTAAAGCCCCCATCCGATGCGTCTTCATCACCGAGAACGAGACCAACTTTCTCGCCTTCCCGCCGCTCGAGCGCGCGATCGTCGTCTTCGGGGCGGGCTATGGCTGGGAAGCGCTCGGCAAGGCGCGGTGGCTGGACCGCTGCGCCCTGTACTATTGGGGCGATATCGATACCCACGGCTTCGCCATCCTCGACCGCTTGCGCGAACACTTTCCGCGCGTCGTATCGCTTTTGATGGACCGCGCCACGCTGCTTGCGCACGAGGCGTCGTGGGGCGAGGAGGCCGATCCGTTCGTACACGATCTTGCGCGATTGACCCAAGCCGAGCGCGCGCTCTACGACGAGCTGCGCGACAATCGCATCCGCAAGGGCTTGCGGCTCGAGCAGGAGCGGATCGGGTTCGGCTGGATGAGCGCTGCGATCAGCAGGCTCGTCGACGACGATTGACGCAATGGCGCGAGGTCTTCCCCGTTGCACGGGTCAGGAGACGTGCGGGCAGGCGCCCCGTCGCGCGCTCTTTCAAGCAGGCACCTGTGTCAGAGTGGCAGTGCAACGCGGGAGAGCACGGCCCTGCCGGCAGCGGCTCATGGTTCGAGGGCGCGAGTCACGTCGTCGAATAGCTCGTCGACCGACAGACGGCGCGCGATCAGCCCTTGCCGCAAGCAATACGCGATGGCGATGTCGAGACTGCTCCGCAGCGCTGCCACACCAAACGGAATGGGGTCGAACTCGCCCGCCGCAGCGGCGCCGGCCGTTTTGCTGCGCGCGAGCAGGCTGAACACTTCCCGCACGGCTTGCGGGTCAGCCTTCGAAAGCGATGCCTTCACGACCACCCACGTGAACAACGGCAGCCAAGCCGGTATCGCCGGTGGATGCGAGCCGAGGATACCCGTACCCGATTGCGGCAGCCCGCTCGGCGATGATCATGAACAGATGCCGGGAACTTTACCGCGCGAACCAAGGTCACCCTGGACCTTCGCTATGATTCGTGAGCTCACATGCCCAACGACTCCAAGCTTCACCGAGTGCGGTTCTGCGATGTGGCGCTCGGGCAGTCTTTCTATGACCCGATCAGCGCCGAGTACTTCGTCAAGCGCAGCGAAGCGCATGCCGCAATGATCAGCGGAATGGGTGATGGCAGCGCACTCGACGAGTTCGAGGCGGATGACATCGTGGGCATCGGCGAGACCTAGACGTGCCAGCCGGTCCCGGCCCGAGGGACCGCCGGTCGTGGCGATGATCGCCGTATGCGCCAGGAATGACTCGCGCGACCCGGTGGCGAGGTCGGAGGCACCGATCCGGCGGGATTGTCTCGTGTGGCGCTGGCGCCGCTCAGACTGGGGGTCACGAGTGCTGCATGCTGCTCGATCGCGTACGACTGCGTACTTTTTCGCACAGGATGTTGCGCCGTTTCTGGGCGCTCTTCTCGAGGTGGCAGAGGGGGTGAAAAACACACACCCTGCGGGCGGGTCGCAGCAACGCGATGCCTGATTGGCTGTCGGGGCGGGCGGTTCGGCCGCGCTATCGCGCGCCGCTGCGCTGCTCGAGTGTGCGCACCATCTGTCCGCACAGCGGGCTGTCGGATGCCGCCGTCACACAAAGCCGCAGCTTGTGCGTGCCGGCCAGGATCCAGACGACGAACACCAGCAGTACGGCGACCATCCAGATGTGCCGGTCCATTACGAAGCGCGGCATAATCATGCGTGCGAGCCGCATCACGGGCCGGGTTACCGCCGAGAACAGTTTGTAGACAAAATTGGATTCGCGCGAGCTGCCTGCGACCAGCCACAGGACACCTTGCCCGAGCAGGCTCAGCGCCAGGATCTCGCTGATCGCCTTGACGATAGAGACGAACAGAAGCACGCTTGGTCGCGACCGATCGAGTAAGATCGCCGCATTATAGCGGCCACCGTCGAGCCGGCTGCCGATCATCGTTACGTGACGACGTCTTCCCGATTCGCGGGCACGATGCCCGTGCAACCGCAACATCGCGTCGACGAAGCACGGCTCGCCGCGTGGCTTGCAACGCACATTCCGAACTGCACACCGCCCGTGCGGCTTGAACAGTTTCGCGGCGGCCAATCCAACCCGACTTATCTCATGGCCACGGGGGCGCAGCGTTACGTGCTGCGCAAGAAGCCGCCGGGTGCGCTATTGCCCTCGGCGCACGCGGTCGATCGTGAGTTTCGGATCATGCGCGCGTTGCAGACGACGGACATACCGGTTCCACGCACCTACGCGCTATGCCACGACGAGTCGATCATTGGCACGGCATTCTTCGTCATGGCGTACGTCGAAGGGCGGGTCTTCTGGGATCACAGCCTGCCCGATGCCACCCTCGCCGAGCGGGCATCGATCTTCGACGAGATGAATCGCGTGCTTGCCGCCCTGCACCGGGTCGACTACGCGGCCGCCGGGCTCGGCGACTACGGCCGTCCTGGCAACTATCTCGGGCGCCAGATCGCGCGCTGGAGCAAACAATACCGCGATTCCGCAACGCACCGCATCGAGGCGATGAATCGATTGATTGCCTGGCTACCGGAGAACATCCCGCCGGGGGACGAGACCACGCTGGTGCACGGCGACTATCACTTGAACAACATGATCTTCCACCCGGCCGAGCCGCGCGTGCTGGCCGTGCTCGATTGGGAGCTCTCCACGCTTGGACATCCGCTGGTCGACTTGGCCTACCACTGTCTGGATTGGATGCTGCCGCCGGACATGCTGGGGCGTCTGGGCGGCACCGACGTGCAAGCGCTCGGCATCCCGTCAATGGACGCTTATGTCGACGCCTACTGCCGCCGCAGCGGCCGGCGGTCAATCGAGCATTTCGAATACTATCAGGCGTTCGGCCTGTTTCGCATCGCGGCAGTCCACCAGGGCATTGCCAAGCGGATCGAAGACGGTAGCGTGTCGAGCCCCGAGGCGCGCGCAGTCGCCCGCCCTGCCTACCTCGCGGAGCTGGGCTGGCAGCAGGTCGAACGGATCCTCGCGCGACGCGGATCTATTCGACAATGAACTAGCGCGTGCTCTGCTCGCGGTACTTGCCAAGCTCCATGCGCGCGATCTGGTCGCGATGGACCTCGTCCGGCCCGTCGGCAAAGCGCAGAATGCGGGCACGCGCCCACTGGTGCGCCAGCGGAAAATCCTGGCACACGCCGCCGCCGCCATGCGCCTGGATTGCCCAGTCGAGCACTTGCAGCGCCATGTTGGGTGCAGCCACCTTGATCATCGCGATCTCGCGCCGCGCCACCTTGTTGCCCACCGTGTCCATCATGTACGCCGCCTTCAGCACGAGCAGGCGCGCCTGCTCGATCAGGATGCGCGCTTGCGCGATGCGCTCGCGCGTCACCCCCTGCTCGGCCAGCGTCTTGCCGAACGGTGCCCGGGTCCGCGCACGCTTGCACATCATCTCCAGCGCCCGCTCGGAGGCACCGATGAGCCGCATGCAGTGATGGATGCGTCCGGGGCCGAGACGGCCTTGCGCGATCTCGAAGCCGCGCCCTTCGCCGAGCAGGATGTTCTCCTTCGGCACCCGCACATTCTCGTACAGCACGTCGCCGTGCGCGTTCGGAATATCGGAATACCCGAACACGGTGAGGTGGCGCAGGATCTTGACCCCGGGCGTATCGCGCGGAATCAGCACCATCGACTGCTGGCGGTACTTGTCGGCGTTGTCCGGATCGGTCTTGCCCATGAAGATGACAAGCTTGCAGCGCGTGTTGTGCACGCCCGAGGACCACCACTTGCGGCCGTTGATGACGTAGTGATCACCGTCGCCGCGGATCGTCGCCTGTATGTTGGTCGCATCCGACGAGGCGACATCGGGCTCGGTCATGGCGAAGTTCGAGCTGATCTCTCCCTCGAGCATCGGCTCAAGCCACTGCTGCTTCTGCGACTCGGTGGCGTAGCGCTCGAGTGTTTCCATGTTGCCAGTATCCGGCGCGTTGCAGTTGAACACGAACGGTGCCCAGTACACGCGCCCCATGAGCTCGCACAGCGGCGCGTATTCGAGATTGGTGAAGCCGGCGCCGTACTTCGAATGCGGCAGGAACAGGTTCCATAGCCCTTGCGATTTCGCCTTGGCGCGAAGCTCGAGCAGCAGCGGCGGATAATCCGATGCGCTGCACCGCGCGGCTTCTTCGTCGAAGCGGCCCTCGTTCGGATAGACGTACTGATCCATGAAGTGGCCCAGCACCTTCAGCCAGTGCTTCACTTTGTCGCTGTATTCGAAGTGCATGACGTGGTCCCGTAATGGATGGTGACGGCGGCGGCTGTTCGCGCCAGCGCGGCAGGTGCCGCAACCGGGAATCGATGGGACTTTAGCATGGTGGGCCGTAGGCCAACCAGCCGCGCCCCGCTGCCGGTGCCTCTTCTTTCGCGTGCGTAGCGAGCCCGCGCTGGTGCGGGCTCCCGCGCTCGAATCGAAGCGCGAACGACTACCGCCCGCGCGCGCCTGTACGGAAAGGGGGCTCGAGCACGGCCGCTCGCGGTGCTGCTCGCAGCCGACGCGCGCCCATACATGGAAAAGCCTCGCGCACGGCGAGGCTCTCCATCGTCTTCGGACCGCCCGGATCGAGCGTCGCAAGACGCTCCAATCCGGACCGCAATTTCGCCGCCGTGTGCCGGCGTTTGCCGGCACCGCGCAGCGCAATTACTTTACATGTCCATGCCGCCCATACCGCCCATGCCGCCGCCATGCCCATGACCCATACCGCCGGCCGCTTCTTCCTTGGGCGCTTCGGCGACCATGCAGTCGGTGGTGAGGATGAGGCCGGCAACCGAGGCTGCGTTCTGCAGGGCAGCGCGCGAGACCTTGGTCGGGTCGAGCACGCCCATGGATACCAGATCGCCGTACTCGCCGGTTTGGGCGTTGTAGCCGAAATTGCCCTTGCCCTCGACCACCTTGTTCACGACCACCGACGGCTCGTCGCCGGCGTTATCCACGATGGTGCGGATCGGTTCTTCCAGCGCGCGCAGCACGATCTTGATACCGGCTTCCTGGTCGTGGTTGGCGCCCTTCAGGCTCTTGACACCTTCACGCGCACGCAGGTAGGCGACACCGCCGCCGGCGACGATACCTTCCTCGACAGCCGCACGGGTTGCGTGCAGGGCATCTTCCACGCGCGCCTTCTTCTCCTTCATTTCAACTTCGGTCGCCGCACCCACACGGATCAACGCCACACCGCCGGCGAGCTTGGCCACACGCTCCTGGAGCTTTTCGCGGTCGTAGTCGCTGGTGGTCTCTTCGATCTGGGCGCGGATGTTCTTGATGCGGCCTTCGATCGCCTTCTTTTCACCCGACCCGTCGATGATGATCGTGTTTTCCTTCTCCACCTCGACGCGCTTGGCGCGGCCCAGGTCCTTCAGCGTGGCGTTTTCCAGCTTAAGTCCCAGCTCTTCGCTGATGACCGTGCCGCCGGTGAGAATCGCCATGTCTTCGAGCATCGCCTTGCGGCGGTCACCGAAGCCCGGCGCCTTCACCCCGCAGGTCTTGAGAATGCCGCGGATGTTGTTCACGACCAGCGTCGCGAGCGCTTCGCCCTCGATGTCTTCGGAGATCAAGAGCAGCGGCTTACCCGCCTTGGCCACTTGCTCGAGCAGCGGCAACAGGTCGCGGATGTTGGAGATCTTCTTGTCGTGCAGCAGGATGTAGGGATCCTCCAGCACGGCGATCTGCTTCTCGGGATTGTTGATGAAGTAGGGCGAGAGATAGCCGCGGTCGAACTGCATGCCCTCGACGACTTCCAGCTCGTTGTCGAGGCTCTTGCCGTCCTCGACGGTGATCACCCCTTCCTTGCCGACCTTGTCCATCGCATCGGCGATGATCTTGCCGATCGAATCGTCGGCGTTGGCGGAAATGGCGCCGACTTGCGCGATCTCCTTGCTGGTGGTGCAGGGCTTGGACTGCTTCTTCAACTGCTCGACGACCGCTTCTACCGCCTTGTCGATGCCGCGCTTCAGATCCATCGGGTTCATGCCGGCGGCGACGAACTTCATGCCTTCCTGCACGATCGCCTGCGCCAGCACGGTGGCGGTGGTGGTGCCGTCGCCCGCGACGTCGGAGGTCTTGGAGGCGACTTCGCGCACCATCTGTGCGCCCATGTTCTCGAACTTGTCCTTGAGCTCGATTTCCTTCGCGACCGAGACACCGTCCTTGGTCACCGTGGGCGCTCCGAACGAGCGCTCGAGCACCACGTTGCGTCCCTTGGGCCCCAGCGTGACCTTGACCGCGTCGGCCAGGACATTCACGCCGGAGACAATGCGGCTGCGCGCATGCTCGTGAAAGCGTACTTCTTTGGCTGCCATTGTGGGTTTCTCCTGATACTGAGGGCGTCCTGTGATGCGCCGGCGGCGCTGTTCCCAGGTACGCGCGTTGGGATGGGGATTACTTGCCTTCGACCACGCCCATGATGTCTTCTTCACGCATCACGAGCAGCTCATCACCTTCGACCTTGACGGTCTGACCGGAGTACTTGCCGAACAGCACGCGGTCGCCGACCTTGACTTCGAGCGCCCGCACTTTGCCGTCTTCCAGAACCTTACCTTTGCCTACCGCCATGATCTCGCCCTGATCGGGCTTTTCGGCGGCAGTATCCGGAATCACGATTCCCGATGCCGTCTTGCGCTCTTCCTCGAGCCGCTTGACGATCACGCGATCGTGCAGGGGGCGAATTTTCAGTGCCATCTATCGATCTCCTTCGGACTGTTAGCACTCACCAGAGTGGAGTGCTAATAATAACCATGTGGATGCGTTGCTTCAAGCCCTCGCTGCGACATGGAATTAGAAGTGCCTGCTTACTTACGCCAGACCCTATGACCTGCTGAGATTCCTGGCGCCGAGCAACGAACGTGAGGGCGTAGCGCCCAAGCTTCAAGGGGCGCCCGGAAAATTTCTATGACTGCACGAGTAGTCGCCTCGGCTACGATAAGCGCGTGTCCTCCCGTCCCACCCAGTCCACTTCGACGCTTTCGCCGCTGCTGCGGCTCGCGCGCTTCGTGACCCCGTACAAGGGACGCCTCGCGGTGGCAGCGCTGGCTCTTGTGATCGCGGCGTCAGCCGTGCTCGCGCTCGGCCAGGGCCTCAAGCACGTCATCGATGCCGGTATCACGAGCGGCAACCCGACCTCGCTCAACGCCGCACTGGCCGGAATCCTCACGATCGCGGCCGTGCTCTCGGTGGCGACCTACGCCCGCTTCTATCTGATGATGTCTACCGGCGAGCGCGTTATCGCCGATCTACGCCGGGCCGTATTCGAGCGCATCCTGACGCTGTCCCCAGCGTTTTACGACGCGACTCGTACGGGCGAGATCGTCTCCCGGCTCACCAACGACACCACGCAACTGCAAATGGTGATCGGTTTCGGTTTCTCGATGTTCCTGCGCAACCTCCTGATGATGGTCGGCGCGGTGGCGCTGCTGTTCGTCACCAGCCCGAAACTGGCCGGGCTGGTGGTACTGGGCGTGCCCGCGACACTCGTTCCAATCCTGCTGCTGGGCCGGCGGGTGCGCCGGCTCTCCCGCGCCAGCCAGGACCGGGTCGCGGATGTTTCGGCGCACGTCGACGAAGCGATCCACGAGATCCGCACCGTGCAGGCGTATGTGCATGAACATGCGGACAACGAACACTTCGCGAGCCGCGTCGAAGCGGCGCGCCGGGCCGGCGTCGCCCGCGTACGGCAGAAGGCCTGGTTGATCGCGGCCGTCATGCTGATCGCGTTCAGCGCCGTCGGCATCATCCTCTGGATAGGCGGCCACGACGTGCTGGCGGGTCGGCTGAGCGCCGGCGAGCTTTCCGCTTTCGTGTTTTATGCGGGCATCGTGGCAAGCGGCGCCGGCACGGTGTCCGAGGTCTGGGGAGAGATCCAGCGTGCCGCCGGGGCGAGCGAGCGCTTGCTGGAGTTGCTCGACGCGCTTCCAGACATCACCGCGCCCGCGAATCCGACGGCGCTGCCGGCCAGGCTGCGCGGTCGCGTCACGCTGCAGCGGTTGCGCTTCGCTTACCCGACCCGGCCGGAGAGCGCTGCTTTGGCGGATTTCAGCCTGGAGATCGCCCCGGGCGAGCGGATTGCGCTGGTGGGCCCGTCGGGCGCCGGCAAATCGACCGTGATGGCGCTGCTGCTGCGTTTCTACGACCCGCAGGCAGGCCACATCCTGCTCGATGGCATCGACATTCGCCAGTGCGATCCGGCGGACGTGCGCCGGCGCATCGCGCTGGTGCCGCAAGAACCCGTGATCTTTGCCGCCAGCGTGCTGGAAAATGTCCGCTACGGGCGGCCGCAAGCGAGCGAACGTGAGGCGCGCGCCGCACTCGAGGCCGCGCATGCCGCCGAATTCGTCGATCGACTACCGCAGGGACTCGCGACCGAACTGGGTGAGCGCGGCGTGCGCCTGTCGGGCGGGCAACGCCAGCGGCTGTCTATCGCGCGCGCCTTGCTCGCCGACCGTGAGGTGTTGCTGCTCGACGAAGCGACCAGCGCCCTCGACGCGGCCAGCGAGCGCCTGGTGCAGCAGGCGCTGCAGGCGCTCATGCGCGCTCGCACCTCGATCGCCATTGCCCATCGACTCTCGACGGTGCGTGAAGCCGACCGTATCGTGGTGATCGAGCAGGGCCGCATTCACGCAATCGGCCGCCACGACGAGCTGCTGCGCCAGGACGGGCTCTATGCGCGTCTGGCCGAACTTCAATTCCTCCATCCCCTGCCGGCGGCAGCCGGCGCATGATGCGAGCAACAGCGTGCTCATCGTGTCATCGGCCGAGGGGTCTGCGGCGTTTGCGCGCGTTGTAATCATGAAAACGGCGCGGGAAGCTGTACGCAGGATATGCACGCTGCTGGCGGGCGTTGCGCTGCTGCTCGCGGGCTGCGGCCCGTTGCGCGATCTCGCCTCGCCCGCAGCACCAGACTTGTCCGCCGAGTGGAAGGCGTTGCTCGACGAGCTACGCGCGTTCGAGCGCACGATCGGCTTCAAGGAGACACGCAATTTCGCCCGGCTGAGCGATGAGCGCGATGCCTATCCATATTGCGGGCAGGCGTCGCGGCGGGTTCTGCCGTATTCCTACGAGGATCCGGCGATTCGATGGCTGGAGGAGATCGACGCCGAACAGTGTCGCGATGTGGGCTTCGACACCGACTGGTATTTCGGCTCGGTGGAAGTCTGGGGCGAAATCGGAACCCCGGTCACGCCGGCGATGATCTCGGGTGATCTCGATCGCTTCATCTACCTGGTGATCCACGAGGACTGTCACGACCAGTTCGAGCTGCCCTACGGCATCGAGGAGCCGCTCTGCAACGTCATCACGTATCGCGCCATGGCGCAGTTCGCCACGCAGAAGTTCGGTTGGTACACGCGCCAGAACAGGGTCCTGCGCAATTACGCCGTGATGCAATCGCGCGAGACACGCGCGACGGTCGCACATTATCGCGAAGTCGAGGCGCTGTATGCGCGCTTCCATCGCGGCGAACTGCCGTTGGCAGAGCTGCTGCAGGCCCGCGGCGTCGTATTCGCCAAGCTCGAGCGCGCGCTCGATCTTCCCGCCGGTGAGATGAACAACATCAGCCTGGCGAATCTCATGACCTACA
>WYBJ01000042.1 GCA_011525945.1 Burkholderiaceae bacterium
AGGGGTGCGGCGCGTTCCCGTGGTCGACCGGGGCGGCGCGCTAGTCGGTATCGTCACCCTGGACGATCTACTCGACATCGCGGCCGAGCAGTTGAACGATATTGCGGCGTCCATCCGCCGCGAACAAACCCGGGAAATAACGGCGCGCCGCTGAGGGATCCGGCGCCTCCGTTCTCCTTCGCGCCGTGCGGCCGCATCACACGTCGACCACTGTCTGGGCAAGCCAACCGGCGCCTTCGCTGCGAACCGAGAGTTCGGTGTAAGTCGCGCCCTTGACTTCGACCGCGGGATGGTGGCGTTCGCGGTCAACTGGCTCTCCGTACGCCAAGGCCGTAAGGCTCGTGCCATGGATCCGAACGGCGAAGCGCGCGAACAGCATGTTGCGCTCGGCCATCTCGTAGATGAGGGCGTTCAGCCAATCGGTGAGCAGCAGCTCGTCGTCGGGCGCCGCACACGCGATTGCAATCCGCTCCTGCGCGGCGACGCGAGCCGTATCCACGATCACATTCATCAGCGCCAGCGCTGCCTGCTCGAATGCTTCCGCCTTGCTCGCGCCGAAACCGCGCACGCCGATGTCCGCGCCGTGCGCGAAGTGCTCCCAGTGCCCGGTATTGGACGGGACGTCGCCCATGGCCTAACGAATCTCCAGCAGATCCGATAGTGACTGACCTGCGTGCAAACGTCGAATCGCGTCGCCAAGTAGCGGCGCGATCGACACCACGTCCAACCTGGCGCGAACCATCTGGGGCGACAAGCGAAACGGCGGTACGCTGTCCGTCACCACAATGCGGTCGATCGCACTGTCTGTAAGGATCGTCTCCGCCGGAGGCATGAATAGCCCGTGCGTGACCAATGCGATCACCTGACTGCTGCCATGCACACGGCATTGCTGTGCGGCGGCCGCGAGCGTACCGCCGCTGGCGATGATATCGTCGACGATGAGCGCCGTGCGGCCGGCAACATCGCCCACGAGTTCCCCCGGCGTCATGCGTCCGTGCGCTCGCCTCTTCTCCACGAGTGCGAAACTCACTTCACCGCTCATCTGGAGCGAGAGCGCCGCGCGCAGCCGCTCGGCGCGCTTGAACCCGCCGGGATCCGGAGAAACGACTGCAACCGGTGCATCCCGCCCAAGACGGGCCGAAAGCGCTTGCGCGAACACCGTGGCGGTCGACAGATGCTCGGCTTGGATGCGAAAGGCATTGGCATACGCCGCCGGGTTGTGAACCTCCAGCGCCATGACTCGGTTGGCGCCCACCGCTTCGATCAGTTGCGCGACGTAGCGGCTCGAAATGGGATCGCGCGGTTGCGTTCGCGCATCCTTGCGCGCATAGCAGAGATAGGGCGCCACCGCGGTGACTCGTTCGGCGCCTGTATCCCGCAGGGCTCCGATCAGGAACAGGAGACGAACCAGCTTGTCGTTGGCGCTGGCTGCCGGTTCCCCGTAAAGGGACTGGATCACGTAGGCATCGTGATCCCGCACGGATGCGAGCGGCCGCACCTTGTGTTCGCCGTCTTCGAAATCGCGCTCTTCCAGAGGAGCGAGCGCAACACCGATATGCTGGGCAACACGAGCGCCAAGCTCACGCGTGCTACCCGGCGCAAATATCGATAGGGGACGAGTAGTCAACGTCGAAGTCCTGCCGGTGTCAGCCTCAATTGCCCAGGTCTATCGGCCGCTTGTAAGCCGGAATCGAACGCAGCCGACTTACTGCTCGTTTCGGACTTCTGCACCCACCTTTGTCGTTTCGCGTCGCGCGTCTTCTTGCCGCAGTTTCGACCGGGCGAGCGCGACTTCACGCGGCGCTGTCGTACCCTCGAATGTCGAAAGGATCTCCTGCTCTGCCGCGAGCCAGTCGTCGATATCACCCCCAGGCAAGAATCCCCGTTGTGCAGCCCGCATGTATGCGGCCTCCGCGATCATGCACCGCACCTCCTCGTCTGATAGCGTCGTTAGGCCGTTACTCGTTCCTGACGCATCGCTGCGTCTGCGTTCGGACTTTCCGGTCGTTGCTTCCTTTCCAAGCTCGGCTTTTGGCGTCATCGTGATCGCTCCTTGCAGTCGCTCCTCGAGTCAAGCACGTTCGATTTTCCCGACCACTTCTGAGAGGCCGCGAGTACGACCATCACCCGCCTGTCGTCCGCCTTGACGATCAACGTCTTGGCGAATTCCTTGGAATGGATGTGCGCGACTCTCGCGATCTCGGATGCGTAATACGCGACCGAGTGCTGGATGGTCAGGTACTGTGTGCCTTCCTGTTCGAGAAAGTTCTTGAGCCTGCTTGCGATCATGCTTCCCTCCTCGATGCCATGTCACGCGCGACCCGCGGTGTAGCGACAGCCGTAACGGAGTGCCAGAACTACCCGCTTTCCGGGCCGCTCATCGCGGCGGCACTTCGTTGCGCTCGACGCTATCGGCCCTCGGTTCGTCACGCCGCGGATGCTGTTGGACGAGTCGTTTCATCCCGGGTTGTCGCCGCAACAAAATCATCCACCGCTTTCTCGGAACCAGGCTTGCGCAAGATCAAACCGGTTGATCGTCGGCACAGCCTGTAGACCCAGCTCGACGACGCCGAGCGCCTGTGAACGCTAACCCTTGATGCACACGAGCGGATCGACGCGCGCGACCTTGCGCGCCAGTCCCACCGCTTCGGCCGCGTCGACCACTGCAGATACGTCCTTGTAGGCATCGGGCGCTTCTTCTGCCACACCGCGCATCGAAGGGCTGCGAATGAGGATGCCGCGAGCGGCGAGCTCATCCACGACCCGGCGCCCGCTCCAGGTCTTCGTCGCCTGGTGGCGGCTCATTGCCCTGCCCGCCCCATGGCATGCCGAGCTGAAAGCGAGCGCTTCGGATTCCCGCGTGCCTGCCAAAATGTACGATGCCGTGCCCATCGAGCCGCCGATCAGTACCGGCTGGCCGACCGCACGCAGCGGCTCGGGGATATCGGGATGCCCGGGGCCGAACGCGCGGGTTGCGCCCTTGCGGTGCACGTAGAGCTTCCGCGTCCCGCCGTCGATACGGTGCTCCTCGACCTTGCAGGTGTTGTGCGACACGTCATAGAGCAGCGGTAGCCGCGCCTGCGGTAGAAGGTCGGCGAACACTCTACGCACCAGATGTGTCAGGATCTGCCGGTTCGCGAGCGCACAGTTGATCGCAGCCCGCATCGCTCCGAGGTAATCCTCGCCGACGTCCGATGCGATGGGCGCGCACGCGAGCTCGCGGTCAGGCAGGCTGATGCCGAACTGGCTTGCCGCAATCGCCATACGCCGCAGGAATTCCGTGCCGATCTGATGTCCGAGGCCGCGCGAGCCGCAATGGATCATCACGACCACATCGCCGAGTGCGAGCCCAAACACCTCGGCGACCTTCGGGTCGAAGACGGCGGTCACCTCCTGGACCTCGAGATAATGGTTGCCGCTGCCGAGCGTTCCCATCTCGTCGCGCTGGCGCTTCTTGGCTTGCGGCGACACGTTGCCGGGCTTCGCGTGCTTCATCTGTCCGCGTTCTTCCACACGCTCGAGGTCGTCCGCAGTACCCCACCCCCGATTCACGGCCCACTGCGCCCCACCGGTCAGCATCTGGTCCATTTCGTGCTCATTGAGCCGAATGGTGCCGGTGCTGCCTACGCCTGCGGGGATGCGCGCATAAAGCGCGCTGGCAAGCTCCTTCTGCACCTGCAGGATGTCGGCGCGTCGCAAGCCCGTGCGCAGGCAGCGCACGCCGCACGAGATATCGAATCCCACGCCCCCTGCCGATACGACACCCCCTTGCTCAGGATCGAAGGCCGCGACCCCGCCGATCGGGAATCCGTAGCCCCAGTGCGCATCGGGCATGGCGTAAGACGCGCGTACGATGCCGGGCAGGGTTGCGACATTGACCGTTTGCTCGTACACCTTATGGTCCATATCGCGCATGAGCTGCTCGCTCGCGTAGATGACGGCGGGTACGCGCATCGCGCCATGCTGCGGGATTTCCCACTCGTAATCGGAGCGGCGTTGCAGCAGATTCAGATCCATGGCGGGTCACCCCCTCTGGATGTGCGCAAGCACTGCACTTGAGCGCGAGCTACGCCTGCAGTATCGAGAGCCAAGCGCCGGTAGGTAGCTTATGCACCACCTGCAGGTCGGATTGACGTCCCTCGCGTACCCTGAATCGAGCTTGGTCACCCTGCAAATGGAGCAAGATCGATCGACGCGATACGAAAACTGTGCACCGGCCACGCGCCAGCCGCGTTGATCTGCGTCAAGCCAAGTCGACCCCTCAGAGCCTGAGAACAATTTGACTTGGCGCTAACGCGCCGTCGCTGTGACCGTAGTCACCGCGAGAGGTGTTGCAGCGCGAAGCGCGAGCCGGAGGGATCGATATCGATCCATTCAGGCTCGTTGCG
>WYBJ01000322.1 GCA_011525945.1 Burkholderiaceae bacterium
CGATGCTCAGCGATGCACGTTAATCCGGCGCCGCCCGGTATGTCAATGTCAAACTAGCGGGTCGGGCGCGCGCTTGAGAGGGCGTGTGTGAAGGTCAGGGCAAGGGGGCGACTGGCGAGGCAATCGATTTTCCCGTGTGTGTACGTCGAGCGCCAGGATGAGACTAGCGCCTGCGGCGCAGATCGGGCAATGTGCGGGCTCCGTACGCGGGCGCGCCCGGCCGAGCATCTCGCCCGGGAAACCGGCAGTGCGATGCACGGTGAATTTGCCGCCCGCCGCGATGCTGTCGCGCGGGAAACGGGGGCGTGCCACTGGCGGATGCGGGCAGGTCCGGTGAGCGAGAATGGCAAAATGGCGTACCTGCCCGCGCCGAAACGGGAAAAAGGATCGATTTCGCCGCGACGGACAGGCGCCGCCAGGCTCGCAAGGCATCGAGCCGGCCGCTTCCGCGCGCGAGGAATCGAGCCCCGCTCGCATGGCGCCGATGCTGATGCCCGTTCCCGACCGCTCTCCGGAGAAAGTCGCATTCGATGAAAATCGCCACCTTCAACATCAACGGCATCGCGAGCCGCCTGCCCAACCTGTTGCGCTGGCTCGACGAGTCCCGCCCCGACGTGGCGTGTCTGCAGGAGCTGAAGGCGCCGCAAGAGAAGTTCCCGCTCGCCGCGATCGAGGCGGCCGGCTACGGCGCGATCTGGCACGGGCAGAAAAGCTGGAACGGGGTGGCCATCCTCGCGCGCGGCGCGCAGCCGCTAGAGACGCGCCGCGACCTGCCGGGGGATGCGCAGGACATCCAAAGCCGCTACATCGAAGCGGCGCTCGAAGGCGCCACCGTCGCTTGCCTCTACCTGCCGAACGGCAATCCCGCGCCGGGGCCGAAGTTCGCCTACAAGCTCGCGTGGTTCGAGCGGCTGATCGCGCACGCTTCGGCGTTGCATGCAAGCGGCGCGCCGGTGGTGCTGGCGGGAGACTTCAACGTCATCCCGACCGAGCGCGACGTGTACAAGCCCGAGCGCTGGGTCGACGATGCCCTCTTTCGTCCCGAAACACGCGCGGCGTTTCGCCGCCTGCTCGATCAGGGCTGGACCGATGCGCTGCGCAGGCTCCATCCCGACGAGCGCATCTACACCTACTGGGATTACTTTCGCAACGCCTGGCAGAGAAACGCGGGCATGCGCATCGATCACTTCCTGCTGAGCGCATCGGCGGCCGGCAGGCTGGTCGCGGCGGATGTCGACCGGTACGTGCGCGCCTGGCAGAAGCCGAGCGATCACGCGCCGGTGTGGATCGAGCTCAGCGAGCGCTGATCGTTCGACTGCATCGATGCCGCTGCCCGCCGGGCGCAGCGGCGGATCGGGTCGCAGGCATCGCGGCGCGCTCGCCCGCCGGCCCGGAATCGGCATATGCTAGCCGCCGAATGCGCGCCTTCACCCGCGCGTCTTGAGACGGCGCGGCATTCCCCAACGATATCGAAGGAGGTCACATGATCGAACTGCACTCGTCGCCTACGCCGAACGGCCAGAAAGTCATGATCATGCTCGAGGAGACGGGTCTTGCGTGGAAGCACTTCGATGTCAACATCCGCCTCGGCGAGCAATTCACATCCGAATACCTCGCACTCAGCCCCAACAACAAGATCCCGGCCATCGTCGATAGCGACGGCCCGGGCGGCGGGCGCTACACCATGATGGAGTCCGGCGCGATCCTCATCTACCTTGCCGAGAAAACTGGCAAGTTCCTGCCCAAGGATGCGCGCAAGCGCTACGACACCTTGCAATGGCTCATCTTCCAGATGGCGCACGTGGGCCCGATGTTCGGTCAGGCCAACCATTTCAACAACTACGCCAAGGAAAAGATCCAGTACGCCATCGATCGCTACAACAACGAATCGGTACGCCTCTATCGCGTGCTCGACAATCGCCTGCGCGACAGCGCCTGGCTTGGGAGCGATGAGTACACCATCGCCGACATGGCGGTCTACCCGTGGACCAAAGGCCACAAGGAGCGCGGCATCGACAGAGCGGGGTATCCCGGATTCATGCGCTGGTTCGACGCGATCGAAGCTCGGCCTGCGGTTCAGCGCAACAACACGATGGCCGCGGAGATCCGCGCACGTATGACACAGGCCGCCGAGGGCAAACAAGCCATCGACATGTTCGATACCAAGGACAATGCCGAGCGCCTGGCGCGGGGGACGCGGCGCTGATGGCGACGCCTCAGCCGGGTTTGCGCCAGCACCAGACGCGGACCGGCGGTACGTTGAGCAGCTCGATGTCGGCCTCGGCGTCGCCGAAGAAGTCCCGCCCCAGCACCGCGACCCGGTCGCGCACCTGGTAGGCGACGAAGCGACCGCCCGGCGCGAGCACGGAGCGGATCTCGCGCAGGATCTTCTTGCCGATCTGCCGCGGCATGGTCGAGAACGGGATCCCCGAAAGGACCACGTCGGGGGCGGGCAGGTCATACTGCGCGAGCGCGGCCTTGATCTGTTCGGCGCTGCCGCGGTGCGCGATCAGGCGCGGGTCGCGCAGCTCCGTGCGCACCAGTTCGGCGAGGCGCTGATCGATTTCGATCGCGAGCAGGCGGCCCTCGTGCGGCAGTGCGCGTAGCAGCGCCTGCGTCGTGCCGCCCGTGCCGGGGCCGAGCTCGACGACGGTGCGCGCCTGCGCGACGGCGCCCACGCGTACCAGGCGCCGTTCCAGGAATACGGAGCTTGGCACGATCGAGCCGACCTGCTTTGGCTGATTGAGAAAACGCAGGAAGAAGGCAAGCGCCTTTTCGGCCTGGGACGTGCTCTTTCTGACCCGAGCGGGGTGTTGGATGTCGTCCATCGTGGGCGCAAGTGTAGCCGATGACGAGGCCGCCGCAAGATCGACGCATCAATCGGCGCCCGATTCGACCGGGATGTAAGCCAAGAGTCATGCGGCGCCGGCGCCGGAACGAGCGACGAGCAGGACCGCGTCCAGGAAGGCGATCGGAGCCCGCTCGTTGCACCAGAGGCGCATCGGCCAAGGCCTGCGCCTCCCGCTCGCCCGAGCGCAGCGGGCACGGCGGGCAAGACCATGACAATGGCGCCCGTCTCGGGGACAATGCGCCTCTGGTACCACCATGATGCGATTGGCGGGCAGGCGGGAGGGAGATTCCGATATGCGATACGCAAAACCGAAAAGCGTGGACGAGGCAGTGGCCTTGCTCGCGGCCGAGAAGGGTCTGGCGCGCGTGCTTGCCGGCGGTACCGATCTGCTCGTGCAGATGCGAAGCCGCCGCGCGCTGCCCGATCTGATGGTGGATTGCAAGGCGATCGCCGACATGACTTCGATCGCGGCCGAGGACGGCGGCATTCGCTTCGGCGCCGCCACCGCCTGCATGGCGTTGGTCGAGAACGCGCAGTTTTCCGCGGCGTGCCCCGGCGTGACCGACGCGATCAAGCTGATCGGCTCGATCCAGGTCAAGGGACGCGCAAGCGTCGGCGGCAACGTCTGCAACGCCTCCCCCGCCGCGGACAGCGTGCCGGCGCTCATTGCCGCGGGCGCAACCGCCCGCATCGCAAGCCCGCGGGGCAGCCGCGACGTAGCCGTTGAAACGATCACCACCGGCCCGGGCAAGACGTGTCTTGCACGCGACGAGTTGCTCGTGTCCTTCCTCGTGCCGCGCAAGCAGCGTAACTGCGGCGATGCCTATCTTCGCTTCACGCCTCGCACCGAGATGGATATCGCGGTCGTCTCGGCCGGCGTGAATCTCAAGCTCGATGCCACAGGCATCTGCCGCGAGGCGCGGGTGAGCCTCGGCGCGGTGGCCGAGCGAGCGCTGCTGGTGGCCGAGGCGGGGGCCGCGCTGGTCGGATCCAAGGTGGACAACGCCGCGCTCGAGCGCCTGGGTGCGGCGGCCAGCGCCGCCTGCCGGCCCATAGACGACAAGCGCGGAACGCGCGAATTTCGCATCAAGGTGGCCGGCGTACTGGCGCGGCGGGCCGCTCAGATCGCCCTCGATCGGACAGGCAAGGAGAACTGATGGCCAAGCACCATGTGAGCGCGCTCATCAACGGCAATCCGGTCGAGTATCTATGCGATGCGCAGCAGACCCTGCTCGAAGTATTGCGTGACGAGCTCAATCTCACCGGCACGAAAGAAGGCTGCGCCACCGGCGACTGCGGCGCTTGCAGCGTGACCATCGACGGGCGCCTGGTGTGCTCGTGCCTCACGCTCGGCGCCGAGATCGACGGCAAGGCGGTGCAGACTATCGAGGGCATGGCGACCGGCACCGAGCTGCATCCGCTGCAGACGAAGTTCCTGGAACTCGCGGCATTACAGTGCGGCATCTGCACGCCCGGCATGCTGGTCGCGGCCAAAGCCCTGCTCGAGCGCAATCCCGACCCGACCGAGGACGAGGTGCGCTACTGGCTGGCGGGCAACCTGTGTCGCTGCACCGGGTACAACAAGATCATCGAGGCGGTGCTCGCTGCCGCCGGCGAAATGCGAAAGGGTTGAACCATGGCGGAAACCATCGTCTATCCCGAACGAGAGCTGAAGGTCATCGGCACGCGCCCGGTACGCCCCGACGGCGTGCCCAAGGTGACAGGGCTCGCGCAGTACGGCGCGGACTTCAATCTGCCCGGCATGCTGTGGGGAAAGATACTGCGCTCGCCGCACGCACACGCCCGCATCGGCTCGATCGACACCAGCAAGGCACAGGCGCTGCCCGGCGTGAAGGCGGTCATCACGGCGGCCGATCTGCCGGAGCAGAAGTTCGAATATCTCGGGCCGGAGCGCGTCGCGGTCAACTACTGGCACATGACGCGCAACATCCTGGCGCGCGAAAAAGCGCTCTACGAAGGTCACGCCATCGCCGCCGTTGCCGCCACCAGCAAGGCGATCGCCGAGGAAGCGCTGAAGCTGATCGAAGTCGATTACGAGGTGCTGCCGCACGTCATCGATGTGGACGAAGCGATGCAGCCCGATGCGCCGTTGCTGTTCGAGGACATGATCACGCGCGGCGTGGAACCGCCGCCCGCCAAGCCTTCGAACGTATCCAAGCGCATCGAGTACAAGCTCGGCGATGTCGCGAAAGGGTTTGCGGCCGCCGACGCGGTCGTCGAGGCGAGCTACAAGACCAAGCCCGTGCACCAGGGCTACATCGAGCCGCAGGCCTGCCTCGCGCGCTACGATAGCGACGGCCAGGCCGAGGTCTGGTCATCGAGTCAGGGGCACTTCGTCGTGCGCACCTTCACCTCGCGCCTGGTCGGCATGAAAGTCGCCGACCTGCGCTGCCATGCCGCAGAGATCGGCGGCGCGTTCGGCGGCAAGACCGTGGTGTACGTCGAGCCGGTGGCGGTGGTGTTGTCGAAGAAGTCGGGCCATCCGGTGAAGATCATGATGAGCCGGGAGGAGGTGTTCAAGGCGACCGGCCCTACCTCCGGGGCTTCGATGACGATCAGGATCGGCGTCATGAACGACGGCAGGATCGTCGCCGCCGAAGGCGTCTTCAAGTACCAGGCGGGCGCTTTCCCGCAGTCGCCCGTCATGAACGGCTGCATGTGCAGCTTCGCGCCCTACGATATCCCGAACGTTCGTACGCTCGGATTCGACGTGGTCTCGAACCGACCCAAGACGGTGGCGTATCGCGCGCCCGGGTCGCCGATCTCGGCGTTTGCCGCCGAGAGCACGATGGATCTCGCGGCGCGCAAGATCGGCATGGACCCGATCGAGTTCCGTCTGAAGAACATCGCCCGGCCCGGCGCCAAGACCGTGTTCGGCACCACGCTCAACCACGCGGGCTTCGCCGAAACCCTGCAGGCGCTGAAAAAGCACCCCGGCTATACTGCACCGCTTGGCAAAAATCAGGGCAGGGGTGTGGCTGCGGGCTACTGGTTCAACGGCGGCGGTGAGTCGAGCGCCACGGTGCACGTGAACGAGGATGGCACGGCGGTCGTGGCCGAAGGCAGCCCCGACATCGGCGGATCGCGCGCCTCGATTGCCCTCATGGCCGCCGAGACGCTCGGCATTGCGTATGAATCCGTGCGTCCGGTCATTGCCGACACCAATTCGGTCGGCTATACGCAGGCAACGGGCGGCTCGCGCGTTACGTTCGCCACCGGCATGACGGTCATCAATGCCTGCAACAAGGTGATCGACGAGATGTGCGCGCGCGCGGCAAAGCTCTGGAAAGTGGATCGCGCCGACGTCGTCTGGGAAGATGGCCATGCGCGCCCCGCGGGCAAGCGTGCGGGCGAGTTCGAACCGCTGTCGTTCAAGGCGATCGCCGCCAAGCGCACTGCGACCGGAGGCCCGATCAGCGCTTCGGCATCGATCAACGCCGAAGGCCAGGCGCCAGGTTTCAGCGCCCAATTCTGCGATGTCGAGGTCGACCCCGATACCGGCTACGTCAAGATCCTGCGTTTCGTCGCCGCCCAGGACGTGGGCCGTGCGATCCATCCGGCGTATTGCGAGGGACAGATCGAAGGTGGCGTGGTGCAGGGCATCGGCTGGGCGCTGAACGAGGAGTACATCTACGATCGCGACGGGCATATGGAGAATCCGGGTTTTCTCGACTATCGTATTCCGGTTGCCTCCGATGTGCCGATGATCGAGTCGATCCTGGTCGAGGTGCCGAACCCGAAGCATCCGTATGGCGTCAAGGGCGTGGCGGAGGCGAACATCGTGCCGCCGATGGCGGCGGTCGCCAACGCGATCGAGAGTGCGACGGGATTGCGCCTGACCGATCTGCCGATGTCGCCGCCGAAAGTGCTCGCCGCGCTCGATTCGCGGCGCTGATGCCCTAAGGCCTCGCCGCGCCGCTGTCGCGAAGTTTGCGATCGCGCCCGGCGCGGCGCCGATGCGTCTGATTGAGTGATCGATGGGCCAGACCTTGCAGCGCAGGCTGATCCAGCTTGTCGTGTTGCCCGTCGCGTATTTCCTGGGCGCGAAGGCGAGCCTCGCATTCGCGATGCCACCGGACGTGCTGGTGATGCTGTGGCTGCCGAACAGTCTCCTGCTCGCAGCCTTGTTGCACTACCGCTTGCGCGACTACGGATATTTCGCCGCGATGATCATCGTCGCCGAGATCGCTGCGGACCACGCGACCTTCTCCGTGCTCGAAGCAACGTTGTTCGGTGCGATCAACCTGATCGAGGTGACCCTCGCGTACCTGCTTCTGCGCCGCTGGCGGTTCGATCCACGTTTCCTGGTGCCGGGCGATATCGCCAAATTCCTGCTCGCCGGGCCGGGGATCGCGGCGCTTGTTGCCGCGTGTCTCGCCGCGGCCGTGTACACGCAGGCGCGCGGCTCTCAGAGCGCGTACCTGGATCTGGTCCGCGTCTGGTGGTTCAGCGATGCCACCGGGCTGCTGATCTTCACGCCCTTGATACTCGGTCTGTGGGCGGTCCCGCCCCGATTCGAGGAGCGCCTGCCGTTGCGCTGGTTCGATGCCGCCGTCGGCCTAGCCGCGGTGCTGGTGTTGGCGCTCTTTTTCATGGCGGAGAATGCGGTGTTTCGCGCCATCCACATCCGGCCGGTGCTGCTGTTCCCGTTCGTCATCTATGCGGCTGCGCGCCTGACGCCGCCGGCGGCTACCGCGGTGGTGGCGACGTTCGCCGCGGTTGTCCTATTCGTCACCAGGAACGGCCAGCAGCCGTTCGGCGACCTGTCGCCGAGCGAGACCGTACGGCAAGTGCAGCAACTCGTGTTGCTCATGACCGTCACTTCGCTCGGCCTCTCGGCGCTGCTCGCGCAATTGCGCGCCAACACCCGTGAGCTGGAGAGCCGTGTGCAGGAGCGAACCGCCGAGCTGCGTCTGGCGAACGAGCGGCTGCAGCAGCTCACGATCACCGATCCGCTCACGGAGCTGCCGAACCGGCGCGCGCTGCACGCGTTGATGCAACGCGAGATCGAGCGCAGTCACCGCCACCGTCACAATCTGTCGGTCATCATGTTCGACCTGGATCGTTTCAAGCAGGTGAATGACCGCTACGGTCATGCCGCCGGCGATGCCGTGCTGCGCCATGTCGCCGAGGTGGCCGCTGCTGCGGTTCGCGGCACCGACACGGTTGCCCGTTACGGCGGCGAGGAGTTCGTCATCGTGGCGCCTGAAACCGACGTGAACAAGGCGCTGCAACAGGCGGAGCGGGTGCGCTTGGCGATCGCGGCGTCGCCGACGCAATACGAGCAGCAGTCGCTTGCCATCACGGCAAGTTTCGGCGTGGCGACGCTGAGCGCACAAGACACCGACCCGGAGGCGCTCGTCCGCCGCGCCGATGCCGCGCTCTACGCGGCGAAAGCCGCCGGCCGCAACTGTGTCGTGGTCGATCCGTCTTGCGCGCCGCACGCGTGATCGTCGTCGCGGCGGC
>WYBJ01000323.1 GCA_011525945.1 Burkholderiaceae bacterium
GAGCTTCGGTCTATCGCGACAGGTCGCGGGCAAGCGAGTGACGCGGGCCGCAGCGGGACCGCAGCCCGCGGAAACAGCGCCGGTCGGCACGTCCGCCTGGGGCGACTTGCGCGCGGTTCTGATCTATGTCTGGCACACGCCGCACTTGCTCGCCGCCATGTGTGTGGCCTTTCTCGTGAACCTGACGGCGTTCCCCCTGATCACGCAGATGATGCCCTATGTGGCAAAGGAGATCTACCGCACCGGCCAGGCCGGCGTGGGATATCTGGTCGCGAGTTTCGCTGCCGGGGCTTTGCTCGGCTCCGTCGTGCTGAGCCGATACGCCCATTACGTGCGACCCGGGCGCATGATTCTGACGTTCTGCGCACTCTGGTATGTGGCGCTCCTGTGCTTTTCCCGGATGCCGGACGCGACCAGCGGGAGCATTGCACTGATGGCGGCGGGATTGGCGCAGAGCCTGGGATTGGTCCCCTTATCGGCCATGTTGCTACGAACCACGGATGAACGCTACCGAGGTGGGGTCATGGGCGTGCGGCAAATGATGATCTATGGCGTGCCGATCGGGTTGCTCGTCGCCGGCCCCTTGATCGCGCGCCATGGCTATGCCGCCACGGTCATGCTGTACTGCAGCGCATCGCTCGTTTTCATCGTGCTGATCACCGCGTACTGGCGTGCGCACTTGTGGCAGCTCGATGCGCCTGCGAACGCGCGCTAGTCCTGAGTCCGATGTTCGTCGCAAAATTCGCTTTGTCCGTATAGCCGGCAGATTCACGCCTTCGCGTGCTTGCCGGGAGGATGGGCGCGCCGGATGGTCGGCGATACCACCTTGTCCGAAACATGAAAATCCCAGACCGCGGCGCCGCCTTTCTCGGTAAATTCCTTCAACGCTTGCGGCAAGCCATCCAGGCTCTTGAAGGTCTTTCCGGCCAGTCCGAAACCGCGCGCGATGGCCGCGAAATCGGGGCGGCCGAACACCGATCCGGCTTCGGGCAAGGCTTCCGAGCGAAGCTTGTGTACCTCGGAACCATATGCGCCATCGTTCATCAGGATGATAAGTATGTTCATCCCGTGACGTTTGATGGTTTCGAGCTCCTGGATGTGCATCATCAGGCTGCCGTCGCCATCGAACAGCACCACCGGACGATCCGGGCGCGCGGCCGCCACTCCCATGGCGAAAGAAATGCCATTGCCGATCGCGCCGAATTCGCGGATGGTGAGAAAGCGCTCCTGCGGACGCGACGGCATCTGCGCAAAGAACCACGAGCAGTGGCCGGAAGAATTCACCATTTCCCAGTCGGCGGGCAGCGCATGCTCCAACGCCTCGACCGCATCGCGCGGGTCGAGCAGACCCGGCTCGATCTCGAATACGTGGCTGTCCGGTTTCGACTCGCGAATGCGCGCAGCCATCGCCTCGGTGCGCCACGATTTCGTGCGCGCGGGCAGCGAGGCCGTCAACGCCTCCACGCCCAGCCGGGCGTCGGCGCGCAGGTGATGGCGCGCCACCACCTGCCCCTGGTTCATCGCCACCGGATCGACGTCGATATGCAACGTCTTCGCTTTCGGCCAGAGCTGCCCGCCGCCGCCGGCGTGATACGCAAGCGAACCGCCGACCGCGATGACGAGGTCCGCCTGCGCCAGATACTCGAGCCCCACCTCGGGCGTGAAACTGCCCGCGATGCCGAGGCAGTAAAGGTCGTCGTGGAACAGCCCCCTCGCCGGCAACGTCGTCGTGAGCAGCCCGCCCAGCTTGGCGGCGAGCGCCCGACACGCCGGCCCCGCCTTGGCCTCGACAGCACCCAGACCGGCAAACACGACCACGCGTTCCGCGGCCGCGACCAGTTGTGCGGCTTTCGCCACATCATCGGGATGCGGTGGACTCGGCGAGACGCGCGGCAGCAGTTGCTGCGACGGCGTTGGCAGGCTCTCTAGTCCTTCCCAGAGCCTGTCCTGCAAATCGAACGGAACGCCGATCGCCACCGGACGGCGTTCGCGACGCGCCTGCAGGAAGGCGTCGCGCACCACGACCGGCATACGCTCGGGCAGGTGCGCGATGTGATAGTCGGCGCCGGTCGCTTTGATGATGGGCGCCTGGTCGATTCCCTGGTTGTACCAGCCGCTCTTCAGCGGTGCCTCGCCGGCGAACACCACCAACGGCAGATGGGCGCGCACGGCCGCCGGCAGCGCCGTGATCAGTTGCGTCACGCCAGGTCCGCAGGTGACTGTCGCAACACCCACCTCTTTGGTCTTGCGCGCGTAGGCCATCGCGGCGGCGACCGCACAGTGTTCGTGGCGCACGTAGACCATGCGGCACCCTTGCTGCGCCAAGCGCGCCGCCCAGTTCATGTTCGCATCGCCCATGAGTGCAAAGCAGGTACTCACGCCCTCCTGGATGAAGGCTTTGGCGAGAACGTCGTAGACGCGTGGTTTGGCTTCGCTCACTGTTTCACTCCCAGGGGTTGGCATCCACTCCTCTCATGCACGCGGCCCAATGGCCTGTGTGAAGAAGAGAGCAAACGAGTATAGGCGGGATACCGGCTCTGTCAACGCCGCCAGTCATCGCGCAAGTTCTCGCGTGAAACCGTCGTGCCGGCAGGTCGATTACCTTCGGCCGCTTGTCGCACGTCTATCGGAGTCGGCAATTCCGGTAGCTGCCGTCCGCCGTCCCGCTGAGCGTCGCCTCACCCTGATGCTCCCAGAACTCCACCGCGCCATCGCTGTAGCGTGCCCCCGACGCCGAACGCGCGGGCGGCAGGACGAAATTGCGCTCGCCTGTCGATACGACCGCCGCCTCGCGCGAATCGAACCGCACCGTGAACGATTTGCCGCCCTCGCACTGCCAGAGAAAAGCGCCTTCTCGTTCGACGTGGCTGCAAGCCGCCGAGGCGAGCACCAGAGCGCTTGCTGCGTACCCAAGTCTCATTGCATCTGCTCCTGCGCCATCGCCAGGGGTTCTCCTGCCCGCGCCGGCTCGCCACACGCAGTCGCCCCCGCCCGCGGCGTGCGGGCGAGCAGGTACGTGCTGGGCCCGATCATGTCCGCCGCTCCGGGGCATCCTGTACATCGCCCGCGTATGTTCATATCATCGGGTGCCGGCCATCGCCGGACCCGGGTGTGGCACACGACCCCTGGAACGCTGTCTGCGATCAAGCCCACGCCTGTATCGCGAAGAAAGAATACGCTCATGACGCACCCTGATTACGCCCGTGCCGCGCGCCACGTCACCGCCGAAGCGCTGCGTGACACGCTCATCGCAATGGTCGACATCGCCAGCCCCACGGGGCGCGAGCGAGCCATGGCGCAATACCTGGTCGGCCGGTTGCAGGGGGCGGGCTTCGCGACCCGGCTGCAGGAAGTCAGCGAGGGCCGGCCGAATGCAGTCGGTGTACGGCACGGCAGCGGCGAGGGCATGAATCTCTTGTTCACCGGTCACATGGACACCTCCTACGACGGCGACGAAGAGTATCTCACCGGCGAAGGATTCAAGGCCAAAGGCGTCTATCGCGACGGCTGGATCTGGGGATTGGGTGCGCACAACATGAAGGGGGGGCTTGCCGCCGCGCTGGTCGCGGTCGAAGCGATCGCCCGCGAGGGCATCGCACTGACAGGCGATCTGCTGTTCGGCGGTGTGGTCGGAGAGACCGAGAAGGCGCCGGTCGACGAGTTCAAGGGAGGCTCGATTGCCGGCTACGGCGTGGGCACGCGCCATCTCGTGCTGCACGGGGTCAGCGCCGATTGCGCGATCCTTGCCGAGCCCACGGCATTGCGCGTGTGCACGGCCAATCTTGGCGTGGTCTGGGCCAAGATCAGTGTCGGCGGCACGATGAGCCACGCTGCACTGTCGAAGAAACCCGGCGTGATCAACGCCGTGCGCGAGATGCACGCGCTGCAAGCGGCGCTCGATGCCTGGATCGAGCAATACGAGAACGCGCACGCTTATCTCGGCGAACACCCCAACGTGACGGTGGCGGCGATCCGCGGCGGCATGCCGTGGCGACTGTCGCGCAATCCCTTCGAGTGCAGCCTCTATCTCGACATCCGCACCGTCCCCGGCACAACGGCCAACGCGGTCAAGCGCAGCCTGCGCAAGGCCCTGCAGGCGTTCGCCGAAGCGCGCGGTATTGCCGAGCCGGCGCTCGAGATCTACGTCAACGATCCAGCCACCGCGATCGACGCCGACGAACCCGTCAGCCGGGCGCTGTGCGATGCTCACCGTCGCGTCACCGGCGAAAGCTCGCCCGTGGCAATACGCCGCCCAGGCGCCGACTCGACCCATCTCAACCGCTACGACGTGCCCTGCATCGTCTACGGCCCCGGCGGGCGGGTGCATCCCGATGCCCGGGGATTCATGCATGCCGTCGGCGAGCACATTCACGTCGATGACCTGATGACCGCGGCCAGGGTCTATCTCGATGCCGCACTTGCGTTGTGCAGCCGTCCACCAGCGGTCGGAAAATCGAGCAAAGACGCTGCGACCTGACGCACGCGCGGAGGGGGGACAACGATGTTGCGGAACCGTTCGACCGGATAGCCCACGTGCAGCCGAATCCGATCGCCCTCGAGCGGGGCCGGGACCCGCAGGCGCTGGAACCGGCCATTGTCTGCCGCGATCTGGGCAAGGAATACGAGACCCTGGAAGGCGCATCGATACGCGCGCTCACCGACATCGATCTCACCGTGGGCGAAGGCGAGTTCGTTTGTGTCGTGGGGCCTAGCGGCTGCGGCAAGAGTACGCTGCTGCGGCTGATCGCCGGAACGCTGACGGGCTACTCCGGAGAGCTGCTCTTGCGCGGCTCCCCGGTGACCGGGCCACGCCGCGACATCGGCATCGTGTTTCAGAGTGCGACGCTATTGCCTTGGCGCAATGTCCTTCAGAACACCTTGCTCCCCGTCGCAGTTCAGGGGTTGGACCGGAAGCTCCATACCGAGCGCGCCAGAAATCTGCTGCGCATGGTCGGCCTGGAAGGCTTCGAGCGCAAGTATCCGTTCGAACTCTCCGGCGGCATGCAGCAACGCGTGTCGATCACGCGCGCACTGGTGTACGATCCGGCGGTCTTGCTGATGGACGAGCCGTTCGGCGCGCTCGATGCGCTCACGCGCGAGCAGATGAACCTCGACCTGCAGCGCATCTGGGCAGCAGCACGCAAGACGGTATTCCTGATCACACACAGTATTCCAGAAGCGGTGTTTCTCGGTGATCGCGTGATCGTGATGTCGCCGCGCCCTGGGCGCGTCATTGCGCAATTTCACGTCAACCTGGAGCGGCCGCGTTCGCTGGACGTAATGGGCAGTGCCGCGTTCGGCGAGTTGGTCATCAGCATCCGGCACAGGCTCATGGCGACCGGCAGCCTCGAATCCGAGCCGCGTCCCACACCGTGATGAATAACCAGCAAGGAGTAAACGCGCAATGAAGATGAGAGCATTTTTCCTGACAGCCATATTCACCCTTGCGGCGATCTCCACCGCGGCACACGCCCAGTCCTTGCGCAAGGTCGTGCTGTTGCACTCGCAGCCGCAAATCACGGCCGGGTTCGCGTATTCCAGCTCGCTGCCGGCCTATCTCGGCTACTGGCGCGACGAGGGACTCGAGGTCGAGATCAACCCGATGAAGGGTGCCGCCGCCGCCATGCAGTTGGTCGTCGCGGGGAAGGCCGATTTTGCGGTCGGCAATCCTTCGGGCGCCATGGTCGCGGTGCAGAAAGGCGCCGACGTACGCTTCTATTTCACCTCGCTGCGCGGTGATATTTTCGGCATCGGTCTGCC
>WYBJ01000043.1 GCA_011525945.1 Burkholderiaceae bacterium
CGTCCATGAAGAAACGCCCGCCCGCCTCCGGTCAACTGAGCTTCGCCGCATACGAGTTCGCGCAGAAGAAGCGCACCACGCGTCGCGAGAAGTTTCTCGCCGAGATGGAACGCGTCGTACCGTGGGCGCGCCTTCAAGCGCGGATCGAACCGCTGTACCCGAGCGCGGGACGCGTGGGCCGTCAGCCGATCGGTGTGGCGAAGATGCTTCGCATGTACTGCCTGCAGCAGTGGTTCGGGCTGAGCGACGAAGGCCTGGAAGATGCGATCTACGACAGCCAGGCGATGCGCGGCTTTCTCGGCATCGACCTGGCGCGCGAGTCGGTGCCCGATGCAACGACGCTGCTGAAGTTCCGTCGTCTGCTCGAGGAGCATCAACTCACGCGGGCGATCTTCGAGGAGATCGGAGCGCACCTGGCCGAACGTGGCTTGCTGATGCGCGAAGGCACGATGGTGGACGCCACGATCATCGAGGCACCGCCCTCGACGAAGAACAAGACGCATGCGCGCGACCCGGAGATGCATCAGACGAAGAAGGGAAACGAGTGGCACTTCGGGATGAAGGCACACATCGGCGCCGACATCGAATCCGGATTGGTTCACAGCCTTCACACCACGCCGGCCAACGAGAGCGACGTGGCGCACACCCACGAGGTGCTGCACGGCGAGGAGCAGGTGGTGTTCGCCGATGCCGGCTACACGGGGGTGGAGAAACGCGCGGAGGTGATCGAAGCGCAGGCCGCGGGTGCGCTGCATGCCGAGATCGACTGGCAGATCGCCACGCGGCGCAGTCGAATCACGAGGATGCCCGAAGGCAGAGCGAAGCAAGTGCGCCAGGCGCTCGAACGCTTGAAGGCGCAGATTCGCGCCCGCGTCGAGCATCCGTTTCATGTCGTGAAGAATCTGTTTCGCCACCGCAAGACGCGCTACAAAGGACTGGCCAAGAACACGGCGCAGTTGTACAGCCTCTTCGCGCTGGCGAATCTCGTGATCGCCAAGCGCGCGCTCATGGCGAGAAGACTCGACGGGGAAGTTGCGTCTGCAGCATGAGAAACGGGGCGAAGGCGACTCATGTTGACTGAAAAACGAGCCGAAATTCAGCCGCGAATCGCGAGGGCGAGGTCGCGCTGCGGATTCAAGGGCAACTCGGCGCATCGGGTCGCCCGAATTCGTCGTTGATCAGCGTTTCCCTAGCCAGCACGCATTCTCGCCGACTGCCGTGGGTTCAATGACATCCGCATGGGCGGCATGGTGATCGGTTGATGTGTGGTTTGGCCGGCACCTCGGGGTTCTTGCCGCCGAGTGAAGCATCGGAACGCGTGCTCCGCGCGCTCGCACACCGCGGCCCCGACTCACAAGGGACATATCGCCACGATCCATCTGCGGTGTGGCTCGGACACACACGCTTGGCTGTTCTCGATCTGTCGCCCGCCGCCGAGCAACCGATGTTCAGCATCGGCGGATGCGCGGCCATCGTTTTCAACGGTGAGGTGTACAACTTCCGGGAACTACGCTCTCGTCTCGAGGCCGAAGGAACACATTTTCGCAGTCACTCCGACACCGAGGTCGTGCTCGCGCAGTATCTGCGAGACGGCCCTTCGATGCTCGAGCGGCTGAACGGAGTTTTTGCTCTTGCGATACACGATCGCGCAAGCGGAGATCTGCTTCTCGCACGCGATGCGCTCGGGGTAAAGCCCCTGTACTACTGCGAAGCGAGCGGCGGTTTCGTCTTCGCAAGCGAGATCAAGGCGTTGCTTGCTCTCGTGCCGCCCGGAGGCCTCGATCCCCAGGCACTGGATCGCTACCTGACCTACCAGTGGTGTCCGGGCGATGGAACGCCGCTTCGCGACGTGAAGAAGATGCTTCCTGGCGAGGCCATGATCGTGAATGCCGGGAAGATCAAGCGCCGTTGGCTCTGGTATCGGTTGCCGGTGTGCCGCGGGGTACGCCCCGATCTCGATGAAACGGCGTCGGTGTCAGGAGTGTCTCTGACCCTTGGCGCTGCAGTTCGCCGCCAGATGGTCGCCGACGTGCCGCTCGGTGCGTTCCTTTCGGGCGGTCTTGACTCAAGCGCCGTTGTCGCCTTCGCTCGCGAACAGAACGCCCACCTGCACTGCTTCACGATCGAGAACATGGGCGGTCGCGATGCGGGCGAGGCCGACGACCTCCCCTATGCGCGCCGGGTGGCGTCTCATCTCGGGGTGTCGCTCGATGTCGTGACGGTGAATTCGTCCGACATGGCCAGCGACCTGGAACGCATGGTCTACATGCTGGACGAGCCGCTGGCGGATCCGGCGCCGCTGAACGTGCTCTACATCAGCCAACTGGCCAGGCGGAATGGCATCAAGGTGTTGCTGTCGGGCGCCGGCGGTGACGATCTGTTCACCGGATACCGCCGTCACGCAGCACTGCGATACGAGGGGCTCTGGAGTGTTCTGCCGCGTGGTTTGCGAGGACTGTTGGCCCGGGGTGCGGCGACACTCGACCAGCGCAGTGGCCTGGGCCGCAGGTTGGGGCGCTTGTTCGCGCATGCGGGCGGAGACGACGAAGCTCGCCTTCTCGGCTACTTCGCATGGGCGCCCGAGGCGCATCTTCGCAACTTGTACAGCCCCACCTTTGCCGCCGAGCTGAGCGCATCGCGTGCCGATGAGCCGATGCGCGAGTTCCTCGCGACGATTCCTGCTGGCGCGAGCCGCCTGGAGCGCATGCTGGCTCTCGAACAACGCTTCTTCCTCGCCGACCACAACCTGATCTATACCGACAAGATGTCGATGGCCGCCGGTGTGGAGGTGCGCGTGCCGTTCCTCGATCTGGACCTGGTCGAGTTCGCCGCGCGCATCCCGGACCGCTTCAAGCAGCGCGGACGGACCGGCAAGTGGGTGTTGAAGAAAGCGA
>WYBJ01000324.1 GCA_011525945.1 Burkholderiaceae bacterium
AATCACCGTGCGCTTGCGATAGTTTGTTACGCGCAGCCCGGGGCGAATGTCATCGCGCCGGGTGCCTCGGTGTGGAAAGGTTCGCAAACTCTCGCAGTAGTCAATGATGGCGGTGGTGTAGGCAGCGGCCGTCCCTGGGGATGACACCTCCGCAATGTAGCGATACAACTCGGCCAGTTGATCCCGTGCCTCGGGGCTGAAAACGACATTCCAGCTCACGATTGCCTGGCGTGCAGCTGGGCCAGGTGCTGGCGCACGTGCTCCGGGCTCAGCGCACGCTCCGGATCGGCCTTGAGGGCGTCCCAGGCCTCGCTGACCTCATGGCGCAGCCAGGACTCGACGGCCCGGTCGCGTGCCATCAGTGCGCGCAAGGCATCTCGTATGACCTCGCTTTCAGTCGCATACTCCCCGCTACTGACCTTGGCCTTGATGGCAGTGGCCATCTCTTTCGGGAGAGTGATGCTCATTTGCCGGGTGGTGCGCATGGGAGGCTCCTGGATGAGTAGGATCAAATCCTATTATAGTCTGAGCGACCCACCCGCAACAAAAGCCGCTGCTTGCGCTCGTCGAGGGCGTCACACGCTACCTGCCCCGTTACCTGCCCCGATGGAAGGCGCCCGCGCCCGCGCCCGACGAAGCGCACACCGTCGCCGCCATGCAGCGCGGTCTGGCCGACCTGCGCGAATTTCTTCTGCTGGCCCGCGCACAAGTGCCGCGCGTGCTGCTCGTGCAGCATCCCGAGAGGAAGGAACTGGAAAGCGGGGATTTCCTGCCGGGGCATGACGCCATCGCGCAGGTCGCCGCCGAGTGTGGAGTGCCCGCGACGCAACTGGCGCCCCCGAGTTCGACACCAAACGCCGTAAACCATTGATCTGCATAGACGCCCCTATGCAACGCGCCACTACAGAAGGCGGATCTGCTGGTCTTCGGTCGGTTTCTTCACCTTCAGCGCGGCCAGGACGTCGGACTGCTCGCGGGTGACGGTGGACACGCCGCTGATCGGTGCGGCGTCGTTGATCGAGATCGTGTGATACTGGATTCGCCGAAGGCCTGCCAGCGCCGCCTCCGGCGAGAGATTGCTGCCCGCCAGACGAAGCCGACTGCGCATCACCCGATACAGGATCAACGCCATGAAGCACAGGCTTGCGTGCGCGCGGATGCGATCGGGCAGCCGGTGATACACCGGCGCGATCTCGATCTCCGACTTCAGCACCCGGAACCCACGCTCGATGTCGGCCAATGCCTTGTAGCGCGCGACGACGTCTGCGGCCGAGAGATCTTCGACGTTGGTGACGAGCAAGAGCTTGCCGTCCATCAACTCGACACGTCGCAGCGCACGTTCGTCGATGTCGTAGCTGAACAGGTCGGACTTCAAATCGACCCGCACGATGCTCGCCAGGCTCGCCTCGCACACCTCGTGGAAGAAGCGCGCCTTCGCGCCGCTGTCGGAGAGCTTGCGACCGCGCCAACGCTTGCCTTCGTCCTGCCCGTCGAGCTTGCCGGCGAGTTCTTCGGCCCGACGCTCGAGCGCCGCCAAGCGGCTGCGTCGCAGCGCGCCTTGCTCGGCTGCCTTCTCCGGATCGTGCGCGAGCACCAGACGCCGGCCCTGCCAGCGCAACTCCTCGATGAACTCGTTCGAGGCTTTGGCGGCCTTCGCCTGCACGGGCGCAAGGAGCGCCTCGAAGTCGGCATAGCGACGCCCAGGCACGGCGAGGATGAACTCGATCGGCTGGCCGCCGGGCGTCGTCAGCGCCGAGAGCTGTTCGATGTTGTCGAGCGAGAGCAGGCCGCGGTCGGCCACGACGACCAGGCGCTTCAGATGCGGATAGCGCCCGAGTACCGTCGTGAGCATCGGCATCAGCGTGGGCGCCTCCGCAGTGTTGCCGGCGAACACCTCATGGTGGATCGGCATGCCGTCGGCGGTTTGCACGACGCCCAGCATGAACTGACGCTCGATGCCGCCCTCCTTGGACATGCCGAAGCGGCGCACGTCCTCGGGGCATTCGCTCGTGCCTTGTGCGCGAATCGTCGTCAGGTCGTAGAACACCAACGAGAGCTCGTCGTCGATGAGCGGGCGCAGCAACGACGCGACGCAGGCGTCGACCGCCCCCTGATGATCCATCAGCGCATCCATGCTGCGAAGCAGTTGCTGATGCGTGATCGCCTCGGCGCGCATCGAGCCGATGCGCACCGTCTGCAGCCAGCGCAGCACGCCAAGCTTGGAGTCCGGGTCGCACAGGCGGTTGAAGACCATCGCGCGCAGCGCGTGCTCGACGGGCGTGGTGTACCGAGCGCGGCGAAAGACGCCCGCAAGTTGATCGAAGCCGAGCTCGCGCCACAGCTCGTCGAGCACCCAGACGTCGCCCAGCGCGAGCGCCGATTCGAAGCGCACCTGCGAAGCGGCACACTCGCCGCGCGTACGGCCCTTCGCGCGCAACAGCGCATCGAGCACCGCATCGACCTGGCCGCCGGATTCGTCGATGCGCCCCAGTGTCGCCAGCGTGCGCTGGCGCGGCTTGCCCTCGTCGTCGCGAAACGATTCGACCAGTTGAACGTAGGTGCGAGGGCCCGAGCGGGTGAGCTTGACGAACATGGCGCGAGCATAGCAGAGGCACTCTTACGTGCCAATACCCCCCACACCACAACATGCCACTACAGACAATTTCGACTGCAACTTATCAACTCATTGATTCGATGGGACTTACCCTTTCGCGGGCGCCCGAAAAATCGCTGTTTTGCGGGTCGAAGTGTCGAACTCGGGGGCGCCGGCGCTTGCTGAGGCGGAGCGCAAGGGGGAGATGCCGTATCGGGACGGGATTCATGTGAATGCGGTGGGGCAGCGGGTGCTGGCGGAGGTGCTGGAGCAGGTGGTGGTTGCCAGGTGAGCCGGATGTGCTGCGAATCGCAGCGTTTCCGGCTGTGGGAGCGGTTCCCCGACGGAAAGCGCTGCGTTTCGCAGCGGAATCAAGGCCGACGCTCGTGCGGGACATCTCATGCTCTCGCTTTCAGTCGCGGACGCGCCCTTGCTGACCTCGGCCATTCGGCTCAGACCGATGCAGGTATCTGAAGCATTCCGCCTGACGTACGATCAGCTTGTCGGCGACTGATGAAGGGCCACGGATGTCCCGGAAGACCATCCGATCCATCTGTTGATTTCTTGCGCAGCAGCACGAATCGACAGCCCAGGCTTGCAAGACGATCCGCCACAAGCCGTGTCCAGGTGCCGCCGCTGTAGACTGCATTTGCTGTAGCTGGAGATTGTGATGTCCACTTTGGTCGAAGAGTTGTCTGCCCGCGCCAGAACGCTGTCTGCCGAGGATCGCGCACGCCTCGCGGAAGAACTACTGGACTCCCTGGCTGCCGAAGCCGAGGCAGTCGGGGAGCTTGAAGTCGAGCGCAGGGTCGCCGAGATCGAGTCCGGAGTGGTTACTCTCATCACCTCTGAGGATGTTCACGCTGAAGCCCGCCGACTGATCCGCCGGTGAGAGTAGTTCGATATCACCCGGAAGCTCGTGAAG
>WYBJ01000325.1 GCA_011525945.1 Burkholderiaceae bacterium
AGATCGCGCCATGCACCGATCGGATCGGGGGCGCACCACACGGCGATTGCCTTGCCGCGGGCGTGCGGATGCAGGGCGGCGATCGGGATGAGGAACGTATAGAGCGTCACATCGGTCAAGTTCGTCAGTTCCGCTTCGAGCTTGCGGCAGTACGGGCAGTCGGGGTCGCTGAAGATTGCGAGGGTGCGTTTGCCCGATCCGCGTACTTCCTTCAGCGCATCGGCAAGCGGCAGTGCCGCGAAGTCGATGCGGCTCATCGCCTCCTTGCGCTCCGCCGTGAGGTCGCGCTGGGTCTTCATGTCGTACAGGTGGCCGAAGAGGAGGTACTGTCCGGTGTCGTCGACGTAGGCGAGCTGGTTGCCGAGTGCGACTTCGAATACTCCGGGCCAGGGCGTTTCGTGGACGCTGCCGATTCGGGTTGCCGGATAGAGCGCTTTGAGCCGCTCGATGAGCGCTGCGGAGGACTCCGCGGCAGCTTGCGCGGCACACGGCATGGCGAGTGTCGCCGCGGTCATGAGTGCGGCGAATGCGAACTTGGGCCTAATCATCGGTCGGACTCCTCAATCGGTGTGCGCGTGCTGCAAGCTGCGGAAAGGTGGCGCGATCGGCATCGCCCGCCAGGGGTTCCTGTAATGTCACGCCTTGGGTCAGGATCACGTCGACCGTGCGCCCGGCATCGACCTCGATGACCGGAAACACTTTCTCCGCGAGGTTGATGTAGTACTGCGCGAGGCGGTCGAGCGCGCGGCCCACGCCGCTGCCGAGCCCCGTCTCCAATTGCCGGCCGGGGTCGACGCTCGTGGTAGTCCCGAGCGGCGAGACCGAGAGCGTGGTGGCGTTTTGCTGAAAGGCGCTGCCGATGCCGCCGGCGATGCCGGCAAGCAGCGCGTTGGCGAGAATCTGACCCTGCTTGGAGACCAGTCGCCCGCGCATGCCGGCCTTGCCGTCTTCGCCCGCGATGTAGCCTCGGATCGGTACATCGATCGCGCTGCCGTCTCGGGCGACGCAGGAAAGCGATTCGGTGCGGATGTAGGCGCGCTCCGAGCTCACATCGCCGAAACCCGCGGCCACGACGAAGCACGCCTTGGTGCGCGCCCGAAACCGATTCGGGAGCACCGAGTGATCCACAAGCCGCAGCAGTACGGGCTGAGGATTGCGCTGCGCCTGGCCGCCGGTGGGCGCATCGAGCCCGCCGAGGAGAACGGCCCGCGTGAACGAACCGCTCGGAAGATAACGCCGGGTATCGCGCACCGGAGCCGCCGCGCCCTTTGCCGTCGATGCGGCGCTGCCGGCCTTCGCGCTCGCGTTTCCGCTCACCGCGATACTCACGATCCCGGATGCTGCGGGGCCGGCAGGCATACCGGGCGTTTGGCGCTGGAGGGTGGCTGCGGCACGCGGCGCAGGAGGCGGCGGCAGGTGGGCGATCGTGCCCGCTTGCGCGGGTGCGGAAGCCGCGCGATCGGGCCCGAAATTCGCACGCGCCGCGGGTGCTGGCAGCGGAGGCGGCGGAAGCGGGGTGAGGCGCGCCTCTTCGAGCTTCTTCAAGCGCTCCAGCATCGCCTTGTTCTGCGTCTCGAGTTCGGCATTGCGCCGCTCGATCTCGCGCGACTTCTGCTCGATGCCTTTGAGCTGCGCATCGGCTTGGCCCCGCCACGCGTCCCTGGGATCGACCTGCGCGCCGGGGGCGAGAATTTGTGTTGCGCCCTGGCGGGCAGGACGCGTATCGGGCCCGTGTGATCGGGTGATCGCGACCGACACGAACACGGCCACGACGACGAGACCGACAAGCCCGCCCAGAAGGAGCAGTTGGCGCCGCCTGACGGCGTCGGGCCCGATGCGGCGAGCGTCAGTCATTGGGGTGCCGCTCGCGGATCACGAACACGTTGGCGGCCTCGCCTGGCTCAAGCGACTCGCCCTCGATTGAGACGGCCATGACGCCGGGCTTGTAGAGTTCGCGCGGGTCAAGCGTCGCCTCGGCGAGCCCCAGGTTCGCGAGGCGGTACTTCTCGGCGACGATGTGAGAGCCCAGCAAAACGCGAACGAGGGTCAGCCGAAAACCGGCCCACAGTTGAAGCTCCTGATGCGGCTCGCGCATCGCCATGTCCTCGGGGATGGCGCCGCTTGCCAGGGCGAGCAGGAGGTTCTTGAGTGCTCGAATGTGCTGTTCGCTTCGCGGGTGCCGCGCTGGGGTTTGCGCCGGGTCGCGTGCTTCGCGAATCACGATCGATTCACCGGGTGCGTCCACGGGTTGCAGCAGGAGTCCCACGGTGCCGTGATCGGTGGTGAGGAAGAGGCTGATCGGCTTAGTCGCATCGGCCGCCACTGGTCGTATGAAAATCTCGCCCTTGTCGTCATCCTTCTCCAGGAAGAACTCGCCCGCGTTGCCGGTCACCTTGCGGATACGCCCGTGCGCGAGCCCGATGCGGGTCACGTCCTTCTGCGAGATGCGGGCGAGCACGCTCTCGCCGTCGCGCGCGGTGAGGCGCTGAAGGGCCTCGGCCGGCAGGCTAGTTGCGAGCGCGAGTGTCGCCAGCAGCAGGCTTGGTTTCGAGCGGATCATGGGCAGTGGTTTCCCGAAAGGCCTTGAGGTAGATGCGTCCTGCCGTGTATTCGAGGTCGATCATGTAGCCCTTCACGACTTCCGAGACGCGCCGTTCGCTCACGAAGGTCGTAAGCTCTCCGCGCACGCCGACCCTCATGCGCGCTTCGTCCACGAAAAGATCGTGGGCGCTGAAGACGGTAGCCGCCGCATCGCGCTTGAGACGCTGCGCGTTGGCCGCGAGCTGAGCGCGCAGCTCGCCGAACGCCGCGGGTGCCGCGTACTGCATCAGGAGCCGCGACTGGTGATCGACGCTTTGCGGGGTGACGTTGAGCACCAACTGCATGAGGAAATATCCCATCTGCTCGAGGTACTCGCGACTGACCCGCTCGTGCGCGACCCAGAAGGTCTTGTGCACGCTCGGCGGGATGATGACGATGCGCTCCTGCTGCGAGAGCCGTGCGCTAAGAAGGGCGAGCACCAAGTTGGCGGCGATGGAAGCGAGTAGCAGCACGAGGAGGATCGCCGTCGTTCGGTGCGCTGCACTGAGGTCGCGTTGCAGGAGCGGGAGCTTCATCCCGCCATCTCCCGCAGGAACGAGGGCGGTGTGCGCTTGAGCGCAGTAACCGCGGCGGGCAGGTGCCAGTAGATGAGATGCAGCGCGTACGCCGGGTGTTTGCCCGACTTGGCATCGGCGTACAGGGCTGCGAGCAGCAGACCCAGCACGAGCCCGCTGGTGAAGAACCCCGTGATCATTCCGGCCAGTGCTGCTGCGCTGATGAGCAGCGACACGTCCAGGTCCCACCAGAAGACCCGTGGCGGATCGTTCAGCCGCCGCGGGATCTCGAAGGCGAGCTCGTTCATGGCAGCAACGGCTCTCTCAGATCACCGCCGTCATGATCGAGTCGATGATGTTCGGCACATACACCATGAAGAGCGCGAACACGACGCCGACCAGCGCCGGAATGGGCGAGGAGCGGGCTATGCCGATCCCCGCGCCCAGGATGAATGCGGCAATCGCGATGGACTTGCCGAGATAGCCGTTGACCCAATTGAGGAGCGTGGTGTACATGGTGGCGAACTCGTTGCCGGTCGTTCCGGCGAGTGCCGAGCCGGCGGCGAGAGCAAGCGCGAGTGCTGCTGCGGTAGCGACGGTCGATGTGCGGCGGGTGATGTGCATGCGAATGGTCTCCGGTGGGTGATGGCTAGGGCGCGGCTGCGGTCGATCCGGACGGTGTCCGGGTTGCGGCTGAAAACCTGCTCGGCGCATTCGTGGATGGGGCGGCGGACGAGAGGTTGCGACGTACCTTGGCGGCATACGCTTGGCGCAAGTGCGGGCTTGCCGCGTTGTAGGCTCCGACGGCTTCCCAGGTGTAGCCGTAGCGCGCGACATTGAGTGCGAGGACCCAGGCGCCCACGTGGATGTTGGTGCAGGCGTCGAAGAGGTCCGGCTCGGTGATTCCGTAGGCCGCGAGCCTCGGCAACCAAGCCGAATTGATCTGCATGAGACCCAGATCGCGCGAGCCGTCGCGATTGCGTCCCACGGCGCGCGGATCGAGCCCGGATTCGGTTTGCGCGATGGCATAGAGGAGATCGCGGCTCACCCCGTAGCGCTTCGCCGCATCCTCCCAGCAGGCGAAGGCGGGCGCGCTCATACAAACGGCCGAGGCCACGATCGCAGCCGCTGCCCGTTGCGAACTCGGTCTTCTCGTCATGCGCGTAGCTCTTCTTCTCTGTGCGGGGAGGCTTGTTGGGTCGTCCCCGCGTTCGGTCACAGGGCTATCGTAGGGAGGTGGCGCGAGCGCGTCCGGTCGCTTCGGGGCTTCGATGAGGCCTCGAAGCGGTCTTGCCGTTCGGCGACTTCTGTGGGATGTCGCGCCGTTTACGCCTTGCGGGGAGGCTGAGATCGCATCCACGCCCTGCGGTCAAGGTCTCTTCGGGGCCCCGTCGAGGCCTCGAAGAGGAGCCGATCGGCGGCGGCGAGCGGCAATACTCGGGTCGTGGCCATCGAAGCGGATGCGAGCATGGACCGAAGCCCCGTTACCGCAAGCACGATCAACCGAGCGCCTGCGCTGCGTGATCCGCGCGCGATCATCGAGCGCGCCGGTGCGGCCGGTCTGGTTGGGCTGCTGCGCGTGAAGCTCGGCTTCCCGCCGGAAGTGTTCGAGTGCGCCGTGCACCCCGTGATCGAAGCCTATGCCGGGTTTGTCGCGTTGCTGCCAGCCCCCGAGTCGTCCGGACATGCCGAGCCGGGCGGGCGTTTGACGAATGGCCTGGCGGTAGCGCTGCGTGCGCTGGAACTGCGCCGGGGGCTCATGCTACCGCGCGCCACCTCGCTCGAGCGCGTCGGCGCGCACGCACATCGCTGGACCTACGCCGTCTTCGTGGCGGCACTCCTCGACACGATCGAGACGGACGGGGCGGCGCCTGATTCTGCGTGTACTACGCCGCGCGGCGAGCCGGGAGCGCACCGACCGCTCGTCGATGCCGTGCTCCCGTGCGCTGGCCCAAGGTGTGGCATCCCGGTGCATGTCGGCGAGGGATTGCAAGGATTACCCGGGAATTCCACCCAACACCTCTTCGAGGCATGGATTCCGCGCTTCGTGCGCGACTGGCTTGGGGAGGACGACGCCTTGATGGCCGAACTGCACGCGTGGTTGAACCGCGCGGGCGACGCACTTGCTCCTGGCGCGATCGGCGAGCTGGTATTGCGCGCGGCAGGGCGTTTCCGCGCCACCGGCATTGCCGGAAGCACCGAACAACGCCGTCGGGAGCCGCGCCTCGCATCCGGCGATGCAGACGATGGGTGTGGAGAACGCGGCGGGCCGCGTGGCTTGGGGTCGGGCGTTCGGGATTCGCCGTTGACGCGTGTAGCGGCGGCCCGCGCAACGCTTGCCGGCGAACCTACGCCGGCCGATCAGCCATCGCAGGCCATCGGTTGTACCGAGATCGATCGGGTGCCGGACTTCGATCTGGCGCGCACATTCATGGACTGGCTGCGGCGAGGCCTATCGGGCGGCGCGATCGCCATGAATCGACCCGCCGCCCTCGTGCATGGCGTGAACGAGGGGATGCTGCTCGTCTCGCCCCAAATCTTCCGCGCGTTCCTGAAGCACCTCGAGAAGTCCGGTCGGCTCGGGTGCCTCGCACCGTGCCGCGACCACGCAGAGGTCGTGAAGCGGATTCAGCGTCAGGTTCTGCGCGCAGGATGGCATCGGCAGGCCGACCGGGGCGTCAACATGCTCACCTACGAGATGGTCCGAGGCGATCGGATCGTTGCGATCTCGGGGGTAGTGATCGTCGATCCGAGCCGATTCGTCGACTCCGCTCCCACGGCCAATCCGCTCCTCGTGCGCGCACCAATAGGCCGGGATCGGCAATGAGCAGAGCCTATCCGCTCGAAGGGCTGCTTCGCCCGGCCTACGAATGGTGGGCGAGTGTAGTCTCGGGGCTCGCGGCGGGCGCGCTCATCGTCACGCCCCATACGTTTGCCTTGACGCCCGAACTGGCGTTGCCGCTCGCGGGCGTCCTTCTGTGCCATGCGCTGTGGTGCGGATACGATGCGCTCAGGATTGTCCGGTATCGGCGAAATCTTCGCCGTCGCAGGCCCTATGTCGTGGCCTCGGCGGCCATCCCCTGGTCGGATGCGCGCCTCTTTCTGGGCAAGGGATTTCGTTGGGATCAGCGCCACACCCAGCGATTGCACGATGCGCGTCTGCCGG
>WYBJ01000326.1 GCA_011525945.1 Burkholderiaceae bacterium
ATTGAACGCGGTCGCCGCCTCGTCCAGACGATCGTCCTCGGTGAAGTTCGTCGGCAGCGCCGTCCACACGCCCTTGAGCAGGGCTCGCGCCGCTTCCTTCGCTTCGTGTTTGCGGTACTTCATTGCAATTCTCCCGTCGATATCGCGCATGAATCGCTGCTTCGCGTCGTAACCACGAGCTCGCACATCGAGGTGAGCTCCCTTAACGATGCGAGGTCCTCCAAAACCCCGATCTTCCGGCATAGCGCTGCCGCAACGCCAGGCGCGAGCACGCGACTCGCGCAATCGGCGAACTTCGCTTCGAGCGCGTCGAGGCCGATCGGGTTCTCGGACGTGCGTCCCAGCGGCCGATCAACCTTTGCCTGCAGCACTCGGCCATCTCGCAGCGTGACTTTCAGCTCGGCATCGAAAGGATCACCAGCGCAGAAGGCCGCTCCGGTGTAAGGCTTCGCGCTGGTCTTGGCCAACATCGCGCGCACACTGGGATCGAGCCAGGTTTCTGCCTCGAAATCATCGAGGACCACTCTACCGTTCAGCAGCGCGCGGCTCACGCAATACTGCACGCTGAATTTCGCCTCGAGGCCGCTCGTCGGCTGCGGCCGGTCGGTATGCGCCAGCGCGCTTGGCGAAGTAAACGACTCGATGCGCTCGACGCTGGATGGATCGATCGTGCCGTGGCGTCGCACCAGATCGAGCGCGGCCTGCACGGCGGCGTGCGTGCTGTAGCAGCATGGATAGAGTTTGTAGCTCGCGCCGGGAGCGATGATGTCGAACGGCGCAGCCCAGCCGTCCAGTATCTTGGAGGCTCTGAACGGTTCGCCGCCCTCGTTGAAGAGCCTGAAGAAGCCCTGCTTGTGCTCGAAAGCGTCGCTATTCGCGGTGAAGCCTTTGCGCGCCAGCATGGCCGCCAAGAGCCCGCTGCGCGCGCATTGGCCCGCGTGCAAAGGCTTCGTCATCGTGCCGAAGTTCGCCTTGGTTCCGGCGGCGAGCGAAGTGCTCAAGGCAAGGGCGCGCTCGGTCTGTGCGACGTCGAGGCGCAGTAGATGAGAACACGCCGCGGCGACGGCGATCACGCCCAGGGTGGCCGTGGGATGCCAGCCCTTTTCGGAATGGTGCGGATTCACCGCACGCCCGATACCGGCCGCTTCGAAGCCCACCGTATGCGCTACCAGCAGCTCGCGCCCGCTGTGCTGGCCTGCTTCGGCCGCGGCAAGCAGCGCGGGCACCATCGTGGCCGATACGTGGCCGCCCATGTTGCTGGCCGTATTGTCGAAATCCAACGCATGCGCGGCGATGCCGTTGATGAGCGCCGCATCCAACGCGCGCGTGCGCCGAGACGAGCCGAATATCAGGGCGGGCCCGCCGGCGGGCTCCTCGAGCACCGCATTCACGAGGCGCGGCGCATCCTCCAGCGCGCCTGCCAGCATCACGCCGATCGTATCGAGCACGGCGATCCGGCTCCAGTGGATGGCTTGTGGCGGCAGATCGGCGTAGCGCAAAGTGACGATGCGCTCTGCCAACTCGCGGGCCAATCCCATGTGCTTCCTCAAGCGGGCTTTGGTGAATCGATGGTACGCCTGTGCCTTAGCGCAGTGAAATGATACGTTTCTATATTCCTATTGCCCGCAAGGCATAAGGGGAACACTCCAGTCGCTCATCGACCACGAGCATCCTCGGCACCGGCATCCATTCGTTCAAGCTCCGGTTCGCGCAGTCGGGGGCTCAGTGCCGTCATAACGCGGGAAGATACCGATCGCCTGTATCGCCTGCTTGGTCGCCGCGACGCGACGCTGCCTTGAAGCTCGCTCGCTTGTTTCTGCCAGCTTGCAGCGCTACCATGGCCGCAATCGTCGTCATACGATCAAGGAGCGGGCATGAAATCCATCAAGGTCACCCCAGACGAGATGAGCCGCCGGACGGCGCGCTTCAAAGACCTCAAGTCGTATCAGTATCAACAGGAGGCCGCAAACGCCATTCCGATGGAAGTCATGGAGCGAATCGCCGCGAACCGGGTCTATCCGGTCATGGTGCCGGAGGCTTACAGCGGGCGCAGCGCACAGGCGCCCGTCAAGGGCACGCCGGGCCTGGTCCTATCGATCGCCGAATGTCCTCCGGGCGACGGTCCCGCCATGCATATCCACGAGCAGACCATCGAGAATTTCTTCTGCTTGAGCGGCCGCTTCGAAATCGCCTGGGGAGATCCGGGCGAGGAGCACAGCGTCGTCTTGGAACCGCTCGATTTCATTTCGGTGCCGCCGGGCGTGCCGCGCAAGTTCACCAACATATCGGCGACCGAGACCGGGCGCCTGTTCGTCATCATTCAAGTGCAGACCGAGCAGCAGAGCGATCGCATCGCCTACCAGCCGGAGCTGCGTGCCGAGATCGAGCGCAAGCACGGCAGCCGCACAGTGGAGGCGCTCGATCGAATCGGCATCCGTTTCGATGCCGGGGTCTAGTGTCCCGAGTCAGAAGTTCGCCGCACAAAAGATGCCGAAATCGACGCCATACTTTGTCGCGAATCCTCGCCAGGTGTCCAACCTGGCTGCGGTTCGCTTCGCGTCTGGCGTCGATTTCGAC
>WYBJ01000044.1 GCA_011525945.1 Burkholderiaceae bacterium
ATAGCGGCAACGACCGGATCGCCGGCGGCGCCGAGGGCGACATCATCGATGCCGGTGACGGCGACAACCGCGTATCCGGCGATGGCGGCGATGACGACATCACCGCCGGCGCGGGCGCGGACTGGATCGTCGGCGGGCTCGGCGCCGATACCGTCCATGCCGGCGGCGGCAACGACACTGTCTTCGGCGATCAGGAGTTCGATCCCGCAAAGGCGGATCCGGCGCCGACATTCGGCAGCGCCGACCGGCTGTTCGGCGAGGACGACGACGATCGCATTTTCGGCAGCGGCGGCGACGACTTCATCGATGCCGGCGCGGGCAACGACGCCGTGCGGGCGGGCGGCGGCAACGAAACCATCCTGGGGGGTGCGGGCGATGACCTCATCTTCGCCTGGATCGACGAGTCCGGCGCCGAGCTCGGCGCGCATCACGTCATCCACGGCGGCAGCGGCGTCGATCGCATTTACGGCGATCTCGGTGTCGACGAGATCTTCGGCGACGAGGACAACGACGCGATCTTCGCGCTACGCGGCGACGACATCGTCTCGGGCGGTGCGGGCGATGACCTGATCGTCGGCGAACTCGGCAACGACGTGCTGCGTGGCGACGGCGGATCGGACCTCGTCTGGGGCGGCACCGAGGGCCGCGCGCGCGCCTTCTTCGACCTTTCGAACGCGGCCAACTTCGAGAACCCGGCCGGCTGGGATGCAGCCGAACTGGAGCATCCGAGCGGGTTCCTCGTGCCGCGAATCGCGCCCGTCATTTTCGCCGGGCTGTCGTGGGACGGCGAGGTCGGCGACGGCGAGGACGACATCGACGGCGGCGCCGGCATCGACTTCGTGTTCGGCGGCGGTGATGACGACGTCGTGCACGGCGGCGCCGATGCCGACTATGTCGACGGCGGCGCGCGCATCGATCAGGTGTTTGGCGACGCGGGCGATGACGTCGTTCGCGGCGGCGCCAACGACGATGTCGTGCACGGCGACTTCGACATCCCGATCGGCGACGATCCGATCCGGGGCGGCGAAGGCATCGACCAGGTGTACGGCGACGGCGGCTCCGACCTGCTGTTCGGCGATGCCGGCCGCCAGGGTGCCCCCGGCGCGGGCGGCGATGCCAATGCCGCGCAGAACCAGCAGGCTGGGCAACGGCTGTTTGGTGGCGAAGGCATCGACTTCCTGTATGCGTTCGCCGCGAGCGGTTTCGACACGGCGTTCGACACGCTCATGTTCGAGGATCCGGCGCGCGCGACCGAAGCGCAGGCGCTGGTCGACTCGGTGCGCGCGCAAACCGCGGCCGAACGCGCGCTCGCCGGCGACTACATGAACGGGGGCGCCGGCGGCGACTGGCTGTACGGCAACCTGCGCCAGGACATCCTCGAAGGCTCGACCGGCAACGACTATCTGCACGGCGATTTCAACGCCGGGCCGCGCCTTGCACGCAACACACTCGCCGATGCCGTGGGCGGTGACGACCAGCTCTTCGGTGACAGCGGCGAAGACCAGCTCCTCGGCGGCGGCGGGCGCGACGAGCTTTGGGGCGGTGCGGACACCGACTGGCTGGAGGGCCAGTTCGATCGCGACACGCTCTTCGGTGGCACCGGCATCGATCTCATGGTGCTCGATGTGTCGCAATTCGATCGCGAGCAAGGCGGCATCATCGACGGCTGGTTCGGCAACCGCGCGCGCGGCGACGCCGGCGCGTTCGATCCGCAGACGGGCGAACTGATCGACGATGCCACCGACATCCTCATCATCGAGGGCACCAATCGCGAAGACACGATTCTGCTCGGGCAGACCGCGGCGGGCCGCAGCGACGGGCGCGAGCCGGGGCTCCTGCACGTCGACTACAACGGCCGCGAGATCTTCACCGATTGGCGCGACGACGCAGGCCATGCGCTGGTCGAACAGTTCCGCATCTCGGGCCTGGGCAGCGCCGACCGCATCGAGTTCCGCCAGCTCTCCGATGCGGCGCGCGGGGTCGATCCGCTGGCGATCGACGATCTGATCGCACGTAGCGACGATTTCATCGGTGTGGTCGATGCCGGCCAGGGCAATGATTTCGTCATCGGCACCAAGGGCCGCGATCGCCTCGACGGCGGCGCGGGTTCGGACACGCTGTTCGGCCTGGCGGGCGACGATCGCCTTTGGGGCGACGGTGGCGAAGGCGATCCCGACGGCGACCTCGACACGCTGTTCGGCGGCCAGGGCGACGATGACCTGATCGGCGGGGTGGGGCGCAATCGCCTCAATGCCTGGACGCGCGATCCGGAAGCGGGTGGCGAGTTCGGCGTGTTCGTCGATGCGCAGGGTAACCTGCACGACAACGACGGCGACCTCGACAACGACGGCCTGCTCGACGCCGACGGCGTCTCGGCGCCATACGCGATCGAGGACACCGGCCTCAACCGCATGCTCGGCAGTGCCCAGAACGATCAGCTCTTCGGCGGCACCGGGCTCGATTTCATGTACGGCAACGGCGGCGAAGATACGCTCGTGCGTGCCGATGGTAGTACCTTCGAAGCCGCCGACGGTGGGCTGGGCGGCGACGAGTGGAAGGACTACGCCAGAGCGACCGGCAAGGTCTGGTACGTCGGTGCGAGCAACGCGAGCGATCTCATCACCGTCGACTTCGTCACCGAGCCGGGCCTGCTCGCCGGCCACCATCTGATCACCAGGCTCACCCAGAACAACGGCAACTTCAGCTTCGATGCGCAGGTGCGGCTCGACTTCGCCGCCACCGACGAAGACGGCAATCCGCTGTGGGATCCGAGCGACATCGTGTTGAACGCGCAGGCGATGCGTACGCGCGCCGACAGCCAGGACGCCGCCGATCCGAACCGCGCCTTCGAGCTCGCGCCCGCCGCCTTTGCCGAACGCAAGCTCGTCGATGGCTTGCTGCCGCCCGAGGGCGATTTTCAGGCGATCATCATCGATGCCCTCGGAGGCAATGACATTGTCAATGTCGGCCCGACCACGCAAAAGACCGTGTGGATCGATGCCGGCGACGGCGACGACCGAGTCACGATCCAGGGCGGCAAAGTCATCCTCATCGACGAAACCGAGCAGCCCGAGCGCAACGACGCGCCGTCGAGTGCGCACGATCTCGGCGCCGATCTGCCGGCGGCAAGCAGCGGGGCGATCGAAGGCAATACGCGCTTCACCGGACTCACCATCGACAATCCCGACGATGCCGACTGGTATCGCTTCCGTTTCGCCAATGCGCCAGCAGCCGGCGCGCGGCTCACGCTCGACAGCGAATCGTCGCTCGATGGCCTGACGCTCTCGCTCTATGCGGCGGGCGATCCGTCGACGCCGCTCATCTCCGCCGATCCGCTGGCGCTGTCACGCGACGCGGCCGATGCGGGCGGCAGAAACAACGACACGCGGGGAGCCGCATTCGCGCTCTCGAACATCGCCGACATCGCACGGGTCACCGGGCTATCGATCCACTCGGCGGCCGATGAGGATTGGTTCGCCTTCAGCCTGGATCGGGTTGGCGATGCGCGTGATGAGATCGAGCTGGTGAAGGAGCGCGCAGCCGACAGCCTGGTGCTGGCGCTATTCGACGCCAACGGCGTTGCCGTGCCGGCGCCGGTTGCGACGACACCGCTGACAAGCGTGCTCGGCCTTGCCGGTCTCGCGCGCGGGGACTACTTCGTTCGCGTCAGCACCCAGAGTGCGGGCGGGCGCTACGAGCTGCGGCCGGTGCTGCCGGCAATTCTCACCGAGAGTTCGCTCACCGAGGGGGTTTTCAATTCCCGCTTCACGGCGCTCGACCTGGGTTTCATCGACGATGTGCGCGCGGTCACGGGGCTCACGATCGCGAATGCGGCCGACGCCGACTGGTTCCGCATCGCGCTCGATCGAACCGGCGGCGACGATACGAGCGTGACCCTGACCCGCGCCAATGCCGGCGACAACTTGTCGCTCGAGCTGGTCGATCTCGACGGCGTCGTGTTGCCCGCGGTGCAGACGACGACCGACGGTGTCACCCGGCTCTCGCTCACCGGCAAGGCGGCGGGCGATTATCTGCTGCGCGTCACCTCCGCGGGCGCGGGCGGCAGCTACTCGCTGCAGGGCGCGGAGCGCGGCACCCGCAGCTTCGAGGAGTTGGTGCAGGCCGATGGCACGGCGCTGATGCGCGAGACGCGCGTGCTGCGCGAGCAAGGCCACAGCGTCGTCGACCTGTCGGCGGACGATGCCGGCATCGATCTGGCAGGGCTATCGGCCGGCGTCGACTACCTCGCGCGCGTCACGGCGCCTAACCGCGCGCCTACGGTCTATGCGCTCGAGTTCGAGTTGAGCGCAAGCGGCCCGAGCGATACGCCGCTCGAAGTGAAGCTCGGCGCCCAGGCGGATACCAAGCGGCGCGACGTGATCCTGGGCGGGCGCGGCAACGACGTTCTGCAAGGCGGCCCGGGCGAGGACTGGATCTTCGGCGGCGACGACAACGATGTCTTAAGCGGCGGCCTCGACCGTCAGGCCGAGGATCTGCTCTTCGGCAACGCGGGCGACGACACCTTCCAGATCGTTCCGGACGCGCTACCCTTCATCAAGGGCAGCGACCAGACGTTCGTGCCGACGCTGTCGGATCGCTTCGAAGGCGGTGCGGGCGATGACCAGGTGCTGTTCCTGGGGGGCGACTTCGATCGGCTCGGTGCCCCGGTGCCCGACTGGTTCGCGTTGCGCTGGAACCGCTTCCTGCATCGCTACGAGGCAACCGCGCTGCAATGGGATATCGCGAACCAGGATTTTGTCATCGAGCGCGAGGTGATCAGCGCCGCCAAGGTCGCGCCGACCGATGGCCGCGTGCTGATCGCTGGCGAACCGGCGGACGCACGCTTCGAGCTCTCGGTGGGCGGCGGCGCCTTCGTGCCGATCGTGCTGCGGGCGCAGGCGACGAGCAGCAACGGCGATCGGGCCGAGCTCGCCGACGATCTGCGTGAGGCGCTGGACGCCGCACCCTGGCTGAGCGCGGGCTACACCGGGATTCCCGCGATCGCGGTCGATTTCCCCGGCGGGATGCTGCGCATGGTGGCGCCCGGCAAGGGGTTCACGCTGCGCACGGCGTCGAACGATGCGACCGTGAGCGTACTCGGTTTCGAGCCGCTTAGCGCCGGCTCGCCGATCTACGCGCAGGACTACCTTTTCTACCAGACGCGCGATGTCGAGCGCACCGTGATCGACACGCGCGCCGGCGACGACGAGGTGCACGCCGATCCGGAGTACAAGTTCCCGAACGTCGATAGCGAATGGGGCATCGATCCGGGCGACTACGAGCAGCGTGGCCTCATCAGCGCGCTCGTGATCCGCGGCGGCGATGGCAACGACCGCCTGTTCGGCGGGGCGCGCGACGACCGGATCGAGGGCGGCGACGGCGCCGACGTCATCATGGGCGGCGGCGGTGATGACACGATCATCGGCGGTCCAGCCGACGATCTGCTGGTCGGCGATCGGACGCTCGTGCCCGACGGCTTCGAATTCGCCACGCTCGCGAGCGGCGCGTCGGGCCGCAACGACGAGGTGGCGTTCGCAACCCTGCTGCCCGCGCTGCTGCAGGGCTCGTCGATCGACGGGCTCAACTTTCATCCGGGCGACGGCGGAGACTGGTACATCATCCGCACCCCGGATGCGCTCAAGCAGCTCGGCGATTCGCACGCGGCGCTCATCACGAGCGACATGATTCAGGCGTTGGAAGTCGTGCGCAACGAAGGGGTGTTGCGCGAAACGGGCGATGGGCTGCTCAGCTATCTCTTCCCCGCCGAGGACACCGACCCGGGCGAGGTGCTCGCGCTGGTGCCGCGCGAGCGGCTCTCCGGCGTGCCGGACTATTACCTCTTGCACGTGCTGCCCGAGGTCGCACCCTCGGAGCGCCGCGCCGGGCGCGCGCTCGAGTTCGACGGCGTTAACGACTTCGTGCAGATGGGGATCAAGCCCGAGCTTAACCTCGATACGCAGGCAAGTTTCGAGTTCTGGCTGAAGCCCACCGGCCCTGGCAGCGACCCCGTCAACGGCGGCATCGTTCTCAACCGCGAAGGCGAGTACGAGATCGCGCGCTTTGCCGACGGCAGCATCCGCTGGGCCTTCGCCAACACCAATCCCGCGTGGGTGTTCCACAACACCGGCGTGATCGCACCGCCGAATGAGTGGACGCACATTGCCATCACCTACGACAACGGCATCGTCAAGACCTACAAGAATGGCGTGCTGGCCGAGACCTTCAACGGCTCGGGCGCCATCGGCGACGTCGACACGACCCGCGACGAGTTTCGCATCGGCGGCCGCCAGGCCGGCGGCCAGCTCTTCAAGGGCCTGATCGACGAGGTGCGCGTCTGGTCCGAGGCGCGCAGTTCGGATGAGGTGCGCGACTTCAAGGATCGCGTGCTCGCAGGCGACGAGGCGCAATTGCTCGGCTACTGGCGCTTCGAGGGCACCCGCAACGAGACCGCCGCGCTCGATCTCACTGCCAACGCGCTGCACGGCACGCTGCAAAGCGGGCTCGCCGCCGGCAGGCCCGATTCGGGTCGCCAGCTCATCACCCCATTCGGCGCGGGCGAGTATCGGCTGCGCTTTCTTGATCCGCTGGGCGAGATCATCCATGTGCCGGCTGCCGAGGCCGACCGTGTGCTGTTCTCCACCGAGCTCGGTGGCCAGCCGGTATTCATCCCCATCGGCGATGTCGACGGCGACGGGCGCAACGACGCCGTGGTCTCAGTGCGCGAGAATGTCCTCGACCCGGCCACGGGTCAGGTGCAGACCTTTGCGCAGATCGGCTTCGGCGACAGCGCCGGCGAGAACTTCGCGCTCGTCACCTCCGGGGTCACGCTGGCACTGCCGGCGCCATTGCTCACCGCGGCGGCGGGCAAGCTCGCGCGCATCGCACCCGCGGGCGATCTCGACGGCGACGGCATCGGCGACATCGTCGTCTCGGTCGGCGGCGGAGCCGCCTCGGGCAACGACGGGCTGTACCTTCTTTTCGGCCGGCCGCGCGACGAGTGGCAATCGGGCAACCAGGAGGCGCAGACCGGATTGCTCGGCGACTACTATCGGCTCGACATCCCACCCAACAACGGCCAACTCGTCGGCGGGCAGATCTTCAGTCTGGCGCAGCTCAATTTCTCGACGCTCACGCCCACCCAGTCGCGGATCGACTCGCAGATCCTGTTCCCACAGCAGTTCGTCGACGCGCCGATGGCGAACGTGAACGGGACCGCGTTCACCAATCTGTTCGCGGTGCGCTGGACTGGCCAGATTCGCATCGACCAGCCCGGCGAGCATGTGTTCTACACCCAGAGCGACGACGGCAGCCGGCTTTTCATCGACGGGCGCCTGGTGGTCAATAACGATGGCCTGCACGGGCATGCCGAGGCATTCGGTCGCATCACGCTGGACGCGGGCTTCCATGCGTTGCGCATGGAGATGTTCGAGAACGCCGGTGCTGCGAGCGCCGTCCTGCTGTGGGATCCGGCCGGGCCGACCGCCAAGCAGATCGTGCCCTCGACCGTGCTCGTGCGCGATGCGTCGAACTTCGTCAGTCTCGTCACCGACCGCGACGTGTTCATCGCCGGCGCGAATATGGCGGCGGCGCCGGCGGGCGACATCACGCCGGTGATCGACGGCGGTCTGCTGGGCGAATACTACAAGTCCCCGCTACCCGACCAACTGCAGTTCAACGGCGACGATATTGTGCGCATCGATCCCGACGCGAGTTTGGACATCAAGCGCACGCTCACAATCGAGACGCGATTGCGCGTCGATGTGCCGAACGCCGCCGACGGCTTCATGAATTTCGGTACCGACCCGACCACGGGCGTGCGCGAGGACTGGATGCCGATCGTGCAAAAGGCCGACGGCAACTTCAATCGCGCTTATACGCTGTGGCTGCACCGGCAAGGCTTTCTGCATCTGACCTCAACCGATGCTTCGGGCCAGGAGAACATCGAATCGCCCAACCAGTCGATCCGGCCCGGCCAGACCTACGACATTGCCGCCGTGATCGACCGCGTTACCGGAGAGCTGCGCCTGTATATCGACGGGGTGTTGCAGGCGCCTTCGATCGGTGGCGGTGCGCCGGGGCCGAAGGCGCTGCGCACGACCGACATGGTTACGCTACCGGATTCGCCGCTGCTGATCGGTGCGACGCTGGAAGAGTCTCAGTCGCCCGCGTTCGTCGGCTTCAAGGGCGCGATCGACCACGTTGCCCTGTGGAACGTCGCGCGCGGCCCTGCCCAGGTGCAGGCCGATCGCAGCGGCTTGACGGGCAGCGAAGCGGGACTGGTCGGGCTGTGGAAGTTCGAGGAGTCTGGCGCGCGCGTGCTCGACTCGAGCCCGTTCGGCAACGACGGCGTGCGCGGCGGGGCGCAGGTGCCGGTCGTGCCGGGAACGGCGGTGCGCCTGGATGGCGTCAACGACCACCTGCTCACGCCCGATCTGCGCGCCGCGTTCCCGAACGAGAGCGTGACGCTGGAGGTCTGGTTCAACGCCGAACGCGGTGGCGTGATCGTCGCCGAGCTGGGGCAGGATGCGGTCAATACCGGTTGGCACGACAGCCAGATCGAGATTCTCGACAGCGGCGCGGTGCGCGTCCGCGTCTGGAATCTGCCGGCGCTCGAGCTCGGCACCGTGGCCTTCAACGAGTGGCATCACGCGGCGCTGCGTTACGACAAGACGACGCAGCGGCTCGAGGGTTTCCTCGACGGCGCAAAGGCGGCCGGATTCATCGCCGGCGACCGCCAGTTGCCGTGGGAAGTGAGCACGCAGACCCAGTTGCGTTACGCGCTCGGCGCAACCGATACCACCAATCTCGGCAATGGCGGCTGGTTCCAAGGGCGGCTCGACGAGTTCCGCGTCTGGAATGTCGCGCGTACCGATGCCGAAGTGAGCGGCAGCTACGATCGCGTGCTGAGCGGGATCGAGCGCGGTCTGGTGCTCAACTGGAAGTTGGACGTCGATGCGCTCGACACCTCGCCGGCGCAGCGTCACGGCATACCGTTCAACGGCGTGCTGTTCGACGCGCCGGTGCGGGTCGATGCATCGATCGTCGAGCTGCCCGACTTCACCGGGCTCGTGCCGACGTACACCCGGATCGACCCTGAAATCCGCTTCCCGGTCACGTTCGGCGCATTCGGTTCCTACAGCGATCTGACCGATTTCTTCGCCGTGCGCTGGCGCGGCCAGATCTTCATCGATCACGATGGTCCGGTGCGCTTCTATCTCACCAGCGACGACGGCAGCCGCCTGCTGATCGACGGCGCCGAGCTCACGCAGGCAAGCTTCAACGGTCTGCAAGGCTTCGCCGAGCACAGTCAGGTGGTCGAGCTCACGCGCGGCTACCACGACCTCGAGGTTCAGTTCTTCGAGAACGGCGGTGCGGCGGGAATGATGCTCGAATGGGATCCGAACGGCGGTACCACCCGGCAAGCGATCCCCACGCGTTTCCTGGTGCGCACCACTGAGCAGCCGAACGACACGTCGCTTCGCATCTACGACGATCTGACGGTGAAAGACGGCCAGAGCATACGCATCCTGCACGGGCGCGCGCGCGAGGATTTTGCCGAAACCAATACACGCAACCTCCTGGGCGGCGTCATCGACAGCGGCGCGGGCTCGATCTCGCTCGCCGGCGTCGCGAATGCGTTCGGCGACGCGCGCGCCGATTTCGCCGCCATCGATTCGACCGGGCTCGTGGTTTACACCGGCGGCAGTGTGCCCGAACAGGATGCGCTGGCATTGAAGGTCATCGTGGCCGACAGCTCCGCGCACCCGTTCGACGGCAAGCAGTTGCGCGCGATCGGCGATGTCGACGGCGATCTCGCCGCCGATTTCCTGATCGCGGGCCAAGCCGAGAGCTACCTCGTCTTCGGCGACAACGCCGATGCGACGCAGGCGTTCGGCCGCGCCTTTGGCACGCCGGTCTCGATCGACACGCTGATCGCCGAGAACCGTGCGATCGTGCTCGCCTCCGGGGAGTTTCGCGGCAGCGGCGACATCGACGGCGACGGCCTCGGCGATCTCGCGCGCGAGACGGTGCGCCTCAACCCGACGCTGCGCGAAACCACCCAGATCGCACGCCGCGTCATCGAGGTTTATCTCGGCGCGCGCGATCGCAGCGCGTTCGCCGCCTCGCTTGCGGCGCCCGATTTCGTGCTCGAGCCCGGCAAGTCGGCCTTCACGGCCGCCGCCGCGGAACAACTGCAAGCGCTGCTCTTCGACGGCCTCGATCCGCTGTACGACGGCGCGAGTGCCGAGCTCCCGGCCGTCCTCGGGGTGGCGGGGCCGGCCGCGGATGCGCTGCGTCTGATGTTCGCGACCGCACTCGTTGACTTTGACGGTGTCCCAGTGGGATCGGGCGGCATCGGTGCCGAGGTGCCGGAACATTACCGTTACGACCTTGCGACACCGCAACCGGTGCAAAGCGCGCAGCCGGGCGCGGGCGGCATCGATCTGACCGCGGGCGGAACGCCTTCGCTGCGCGACGCGTTCGTGTTGCAGGGTGCGAGCGCCGAGGAGGGGCTCTCTGGTCTGGTCGCGCTCGGCGACATCAACGGCGATCGCAACGCCGATTTCCTCGTCAGCGGTAACGTGAGCGCTTATGTGCTGCTCGGTCCGGTCGAGATCGATGCCGCCAGCGCTATCGTCACCGAGGCCGACATCCTGATCGACCCGAGTCTGGGCACGCCGCTGAGTCGCGGCGGCGACATCAACGGCGACGGCATCAACGATCTCGCTTTCTACCGGCGCACCGCGACCGAGTCCTCGCTCATCGTCGTCTTCGGCGGCTTCGACCTGCCGCGCACGCTCGACCAGGCCTGGGTGGACGCGCGTCTCGCCGAGCCGGGACAGAACCGGGTTCGTGTCGTCACCAACCTGCCCGCGGCGGGCGCACCGACGCTGCAGCTGCTCGACTTCGACGGCGATGCCTTCGATGACGTCTTCTACAGCAACCCGAGCGCGACCGTGGGCCGGGTGCTGCCGGGATCGGCTCTGCGCACCGGGGGCACGATCTCCTGGCTCGTGCTCTCCGATTTCGGGATCGGCGGTGACTCGAGCAACAGGACCGATGTCGCCTCCGCCCTCGGCCGCGCCGGCGAGACGGTCGGGACGGCCACCGCGTTAAGCGGTATCGTTGCTGGCGATATCAACGGCGACAGCCTGGACGATCTCGTCTTCATCGACCCCGGCTACCTGACGCTCAGCTCGGGCGCGGAGAAGGTCGGGCGCGCGTATCTGATCCTCGGGCGCCCGGGCGCGAGCGGCGGCGGCACGCTGCTCTCCAACGCGCCCTTCATCGTACAGGATTTCGATCTCGCCGCCGGCGTAGCGGCGCTCGGCGACATCGATCGCGATGGCTACGACGACTTTGCCATCAGCCGCTCGCGCGAGCTGCGCGGCCAGGTCGAGGGGGGGCTGTTCATATTCCTCGGCGGCGCCGACATCGGTTTCACCGGGATCACCACCCCGCAAGCGGCGGACATCGTGGTGAGCCGCGATGCATTCGATGCGCTGCCGGCAGGGATCGCGTTCAACGGCGTGCTGCAGGCAGCCGCGGGCGATTTCAACGCCGACGGCCGCGTCGATCTCGCGGTGAGCGAGCCGCGGCGCGATCTCACCGTGGGCGGCACCACGGCGAGTATCGATCAGAACCTGCGCGGCAGCGTCGCGGTGTTCTGGTCGGTGACGGCGCGCGGCCGCTCGCTGGCGATGACCCAGGCCGACCTGCGGCTCGCCGGCGAGTTCGACGCCGACCTGCTCGGCAGCTTGAGCCGCTCGCCGCAGATCGACCTCAATGCCGATGGCATCGACGATCTGGTGATCGGTGCCGCCGGCGCGGACTTGATTGCCGGCAATGTGTTCCCGCGCGCGGGCGAGATCGCGCTGCTGTACGGCTCGGGTGCGACCATCACGCCGAGCGGTGAGGTGCTGCGGCTGTCCAATCGCGCCATCACCGGCAGCGGCGAGTTCCTGGTCGACAAGGGCACCGGCCGTCCGGAAGTCTTCCGCGGCTTCGATCTCGACAGCGACGGCAGTCCGGACTTCACGCTGTTCCAGGGGCAGCCCGAGCGCTGGTATCGCTACACCACGCTCGGCGACGGCCAGGCGGGCAATGCCATCCGGCTCACCCCGGGCGCCGAGGCCGAACGCCTGCTGCGGCCGGCGGACGTGAGCCTGCGCGCGGTGGGCAACGCGATCGGGCCGCGTTCGTTCACCGACACGGTTTCGGGTCTCCTGATGGTCGGGCCGCAGTTCGACGCGCCGGGGCGGCTGCGCGAATGGGAGTTCTTTGCCAACGCCGGCCTCGTCAACCGCACCGTCACGCCAGTCATCGTCACGCAGCTGTCGGCGGACGAGTTCCAGATCACCGGCGTGGGCCGCACGCGCGCCGTGACCTCCAACGCGGCGTCGGCGTATCGCTTCGATTTCGATCTGCAAGCGGGCAGCGACGCGGTCGGACCGAGTTCCTTCCTCGCCTGGAAGGACGGCTCGAATGTCGCCGACAATGCAGGTGTCATCACGTTCACCGACGGCGGGGGAACGGCGGTGCGCCGGCTTGGCGAAAGCAGCGCAGCACAGAGCGGGGCAGTATTCGCCGGCAACAACCTGCCGGTCTTGCAGTCGCTGCTGCGCACCTATTCGGTGCGCGGCCACGCGAGCCAGGATGGCGTGCTCGAGTTCGACCTCGGCGCGTATCTCGATCGCGCCACCGACCCGTCCTCGCTCGAGCGCATCGCGCTCGTGTTCGATGTGGCGCGGAACTGGGATTCGAGCATCACGCTCGCCTCGATCGGCAACATCACGCCTGCGCTCGGCAAGGTGTTCTTCACCGCCAACAGCAGCGTGCGCGGGACCGAGCTGTGGCTGACCGACGGCACGCGCGCCGGCACCCGGCAGGTGGCCGACATTGCCGCCGGCTTGGCAAGCTCCAATCCCGCGCACCTCACCGCTGCCGCCGGCACGCTCTATTTCGTCGCCGACGATGGCGGCGGCACGCGGCTGTGGAAGAGCGACGGCACCGCCGCGGGCACGGCGAAGGTAAGTGATGCGCCGAGCGGCGCGTTCGGCGAATTCGCCGCGCTCGGCGACCGGCTCTATTTCGTCGCGCGGCAAGCGGGCGAGAGCGCCGAGCTGTGGGAGAGCGACGGCACGCCGGCGGGTACGAAGCGCCACGATCTCGTCGCCGGCGCGGCGGGCTCTGCTCCCGCCGAGCTTACCGTCGTCGGCACTACGCTGTACTTCAGCGCCGATCCGGGCTCCGGGCGCACGCTCTATCGGGTGAGCGCCGGCGCCGATCCCGGCATCGTCGCGGCACAGACCTTCACCGGGGCGCAGGAGCTGGTCGATGCGGGTGGCGTGCTCGCGTTTACCGCCGTCCCCTCAGGGGAAGCGGATCGCGACGTGTACGCGTACGACGGCGCCGATTTCATACGCTTGTCGGCGATTGCGCGCGCGGGCTCGAACCCGACCGGGCTGACGTTCCTGAACGGCGTACTCTACTTCACCGCGCAAGACGGCCCCGACGGCGCGACCAGCGACTTCACCCGCGCCGCGCTCGACCAGGATCATGGCCGGGAGCTGTGGCAGGCGGACCCCGGCAGTGCGTTGAGCGCCGTCCGGGCGGCCAACATCGGCGAACCCGATACCGATCCGCACACGACGACCATCCAGGTGCCGGTATTCCGCACCATCGATCTTGGGCCGTTCGGGTCGTTCCAGGTGTTCGATCATTTCGAGACTCAGGTGATCACGGTCGCGGGCACCATCACCAGCGCGACGCCGAGCGATCTCACCGCGGTGGGCGAGCGGCTTTTCTTCGTCGCGAACGACGGCACTCTGGGACGCGAGCTGTGGAAGTTCGAAAACGGCGCGGCCGCGCTCGTGGCCGATCTCGCGCCGGGCGGGGCGAGCTCGGCGCCGACCCAGTTGACCGCGTTCGGTGACGAGCTCGCGTTCGTGTTCGACGGTGCGCTGTGGCTGTCGGACGGCACCGCCGCGGGCACGCGCCGGCTCGCCGCCGTCGATGCCACACCGAACGCGCTGGTCGTGTCGGGCGGTCTGCTCTATTTGAACGCCGGCGATCGGGTGTGGGTGAGCAACGGGACCGAAGCCGGTACCGTCCGCTTCGATACCGTGCCGGCCGTCGATGGGCTGCTGCGCGTGAGCTTGCTCGCGCGCGAGGGCGACAACGCGGTCAGCGCGGCGGATGCGACCACACCCGCGCACGTGACGCGCGAAGTGCCGATCCGGGTTGGCGAGGCGATCGAGCTCGACCTCACGGCCGACGTGCAGGCGTGGCTGCGCTCGGGCCAGACGCGGCTCACGCTGCGGCTCGATGGGACCAGCGGCGTCGACCTCACCTCGGCGCGGGTGGCCGCGGGAGCGGCCTCGGGCGAGGTGGGGCTTCGCATCACGCCGCGCGCGAACGGGGTTCTCGCCGATCTCTACTCGGGCGAGGGCCGTCTGCTCGCGCACGCGCAGAGCGCGATCGATTTACGCGCTTACGCCGCCGGCGATTTCCTGCTGCGCGTCTACAATCCGCAAGCCGCATCGCAGGTGGGCGACATCGAGTTCGCGCTCGAAGTCGACGCACCGATTCAGGGTGCGACCCATCCCGAGACCGACCGCGACCGCATCTTCGGCGGCGACGGCGAGGATCTCATCGTCGGCAACGCCGGGCTCGACCGCTTCTTCGGCGAGAGCGGGTTCGATCGCGTGGTCGGTGAAGCGATCGAATGGCGCGATCAGGATGTCGCCGCGGGCGAGCGGCGCACGCAGCCGCCCGACTCGGAGCTCTCGGACATTCCGCTGCGCGCGGTCGATCCGATCATCGCCATCAACGACAACGCGCTCAAGATCGCGCTTGCCGCGACACTGGGCATTCCGGTGACCGAGAAGTACGACGGAGCCGCGTTCACGCGCGCAGTACTGCACGCGAGCGACCTGGCCGAGCTGAGCACGCTCGATCTTCATGCGCGCGGCATCACGGATATCACCGGCCTCGAGTTCGCGCTCAACGTGAGGACGCTCAATCTCGCCGGTAATGGCATCGACGGCGCCGATTTGCGGCGCCTCCTGCCCGGCCGCGCCACCACCGGCGATGTCGCCGGACTGCCGATCGGTCTTGCCCAGTTGCGTCATCTCGCGCTCGATTTCAATCCCATCGGCACATTGAGCGAGCTCGCGCAACTGCGCACACTCGTGTCGCTGTCGCTCGATCGCACGCGCATCGACACGCTGAGCGGCATCGAGGCGCTCGATCAGCTCGAGTTCCTGAGCGCCGATGGCATCGTCCTGCATGACGGCGCCTCGCCCACGCGCAATGGCCTTCTCGGGCGCTACTACGCGGTGAATCCCGCCGACCTCGACGCCGTGTCCGACTTCACCACGGTCGGGTTCGCCGTGTTTGACCAGGGCTATGCGGGGCGCAGCTTCGGTTCGCGTTTGCCGGCGCCGCTGGTGGACGCGCAGATCGATCCCAATGTGAATGTCGCGAGCTCCCTCAACCCCTTCCCGGGGACGACGCTTTCGACCAATGTCATGGTGCGCTGGACCGGCCAGATCTGGATCGAAGCCGCCGGCGCGGTCACCTTCTTCACCGAAAGCGACGACGGCTCGCGCCTGTACATCGACGATGCGCTGGTCGTGAACAACGACGCCATCCAGGCCATGACCGAGAAGAGCGGCACGACCGTTCTCACGCGCGGCTGGCACGATATCGAGCTCGATTTCTACCAGGGCGGCGGGCCGTTCGGCATCGTGTTGCGCTACGACCCGGTCGACGGGGACAAGCAGGTGATCCCGAGCGCGGTGCTGGTGCCGAGCGTCGAGCTCGCGGCACCGCTTGCCGAGCTTTCGCGGCTACGGGTGTTGAGCTTGACCGACAACCTCATCACCGACCTTACGCCGCTTGCGCGCTTGAACGCGCTCGCGACGCTGCGCCTGGACCGCAACGCCATCCGCGACATTTCCGCGGTGGCGGGCAATTACATTTTCGACGATGGCGAAGCGGCGTTCACGGCGAGCGGCAGCGGCTGGCAGACGAACCTTGCGCCCGTCGCGGATGCTCTCGACGGTGACTATCGCTTCGTTCCGTCCGGGAGCGACAACGCGTTCGCGAGCTGGACGATCGCGGGCTTGCCGCCGGGGCGCTACCAGGTTTTCGTGAGCTACCCCGAGAGCGCGAGCCGCGGGATCGCCACCTACCTCCTGGAGGGCGCCGATCGCACCTTTGTCGCGCACGGGCTCGACATCCTGCGGCCCGATCTTCCGGGGCAGGTGGCCCCGGCCGCGGGCGAGGCACGCGACGTCACCATCGATACCGATACGCTTTCCGTGAGCGGCGACGACGACGATCCGACCACCTTGTTCGGCACGCCGTTTACGGCACGGCACGAAGGCTCGCTCGCGCGCTTCTATATTGAGGGCGACCTGCACGTGCCCGCGGGGACCATCACCATCACCGGATCGCACGGCCTGTCGTGGGTGGTGGGCGATGACGTGTTCATAGATAGCGGCGCGGTGTTCGATGTGTCGGCGCACGGCGCTCAGCCCGGCCCGGGTGGGGGTGCCGGGGGCGATAACGGCCTCGCCGGCAGCGGCGGCGCGGGCGGCGTCAACAGCGGCTCGTTCTTCCAGCCCGGCGCGCCGGGCTTCGGCGGCGGGGGTGGCGGCGGCGGCGGCATATTCTTCGGCGGCGGCAGAGCCGGCGGGGCCGGCGGCGCAAGCTTCGGCGGCAACCCCGGCGCCAGCGCTTCGGCCGCGAGCGGCGGCGCGGGCGGTGCGGCAGGGATCAACAACGCCGGCGGCGGCGGGATCGCGGGCAACCCCGGTTTGATGGGCAGCGGCGCTTCGGGCGGCTTCGGTCAGGGTGGCGGTTTCCCGGGCCAGCCGAACGGTGGTAATGGCGGGGCGGGCTTTGCCATGAACGGCTTCACCGGCGGCCAAGGCGGCAGCGGCGGCCAGGGCGGCAGCGGCCGCAACAACGGCGCGGGCCTCGATATCTCCGGTGGCGGCGGCGGCGGTGGTGGTGGTGGCGGCGGCGGTGGTGGCGGCGGCGGCGCCGGCAGCGGCGGTTCCGGCGGCGGCGGCGGCGCCGGCAACGGGGGCGGATTCTTCACCACCGGGGCCGCGGGCGGCGCGGGGGGCGTGGGTGGATTCGGCGGCCGGGGCGGCAGCGGCGGCAGCGGCGGCGCCGGTGGCGACGGCGGTGCGGGTGGGGGCGCGATGGAAATCGTCGCGCTGGGCCGCATCCTGGTCACGGGCGCGCAGTTCCTGGCGCAAGGCAGTGCAGGTACTTTCGGTGCCGTGCCGACCGCAAGCCCCACCGGGGGTTCGGCGGGCAGCGGCCCGGTTCTGGATCCGCAGTTCACCGCGGCGGGCGATGGCGGTCGGGGCGCGTTCGGCGGCGCCGGGGGCAGCGGAGGGTTTGCCGGATTCGGCGGTTCCGGTGGCGGCGGTGCCGGCGGTACGGTGAAGCTGTACGGCTCGGTGGTCGATAGCTCGGCGCTCGTGGTCGACACCTCGGGCGGCGCGCTGCCCCTCGGATTCGGCGCGGGCGACAGCGGCCGCTTCATCCTGGGCGACAACACGAGCGCCGCCTTTCCGGATTCGACCATCGTCGCGCGTCCCGGCGAGACATCGCACGCAGGCAGCCGCGAGGTCAATCCGTTCATCGGCGGGCCGGTGGCCACGCAGTCGCCCAATCTGGTCAACCTTGTCGGCGGCGCCGCGGCGTACGGCCTCATCGACATCTCGGCCGAGGACTTGCTGAGCGCAGCGGTGTTCGATTCCGCGCCCGCGGATGCGGCTGCTGCGGTGATTCGCCTTGCGCAGGCGCCGGAGTTCCTCGGCGGCAACTTCATCGGCTTCGACCTGCTGCTGTTCGCGAACCTGGCCGATGCACCGCTCGATCTGCCGCGTCTGGGGGTGAACGAATTCGGTTTCCAGACCGGGCTCGTGCTCGGCGGCCACAGCCGCGATCTGCGCTTCGGCGGCAGCGGCCCGGTGGCGCTGACGACCCTCGAACCGTTCGCGGTGTATGCCACGCTCATACCGGAGACGGTGGCGTTCTTCTCGGCGAGCGCCGAGCGCGGCAGCGGCGAGCTCGTGCTCGCGGCGAGCGACGCGCTGGCGCCGGGGGACGTGCTCTATCTGCGCAGCCCGGGCCAGAGCGCATCGGTCGATCAGCGCGTCGCGGCCGACGACGCCTCGCTGGGCGGCAGCGGCTGGGAGAGCCTGGGCGAAGTCGAGATTTCCCCCTCCGTCGATGGCACGGGCTTCAAGGTCACGCTCACCCAGGCGAGCGACGGCATCGTGGCGGCCGATGCGGTGCGCTTCGTTCCGCTCGATGGTGCGCAAGGCAGCCTGCGCGTTCTGACGCTCACCGGTAATCCGCTCGACAATCGCTCGCACGAGGCGCTGCTGCCCGCGGTGCAAGCGGCTGGGATCGACGTGGCGTTCGATGCCGAAGCGCCGCCGAGCCTCGTTGCGATCTCACCCCAGGCGGCCTTGCCGACGTCGCTCGCGTTCGATGGTGTCGACGACTACGTCGCCATCGATCACGATGCGAGTCTCGACATCGCCGGCGAAGTGACGCTCGAAGCCGTTTTCCGCGTCGACGGCTTCACCAATACGTGGATGCCGCTGGTGCAGAAGTCCGATGGCACGACGGGCGGTCATCGCAGCTACTCACTGTGGGCGAACAACGCCGGCTTCCTGCTTTTCACTTCCGGCGACGGCACGAGCCAGATCACGGTCAATACACCCGCCGGCTCGATCCAGGCCGGGCGCTGGTACCACTTCGCGGGCACGATCGACCGTGGCACGGGCGAGGCGCGCGCTTATCTCGACGGCGTTCTGGTCGGATCGGCGAGCGGCAGCGGTGCGGCTACCGCATTCGTGCACGATAGCCCGCTGCTGTTCGGGCGCACGCTGGAGGTGAATGCCGCCTTTTCTTCCTTCCGCGGGCAACTCGACGAGGTGCGGCTGTGGAATGTCGTGCGCTCGGGCGCCGACATCGCGGCCGACATGCATCACAGTCTCGACGGCGACGAAGCCGGATTGATGGGCTACTGGAAGTTCGACGAGCCAAGCGGCGCGGCCGTGCGCGATTCGTCGGTCAACGGCAATGACGGCACGCTGGGCGGGGGCGCACCGGCGCCGCTTACGGGCGAAGCGGCGGTGTTCGATGGCGTGAACGACTACATCGTTTCGCCCGATCTGCGAGCGCTCGGTGTCGGCAGCAGCGTCACCTTGACGCTCTGGTTCAACGCCGAGCGCGCGGGTGTGGTGGTGAACGAACTCGGCGGCACCAATCCGAACAACGCGTTCTGGCACGACAGCATGATCGAAGTGCTGCCGGATGGGGAAGTGAAGGTCCGGGTGTGGCCGGCGGGCACCGCTTTCGGGCCACCGGCGCTGTCGCTCGGCCGGGTCGGCTTCGGTACCTGGCACCACGTGGCGCTACGCTACGACGCCGCGACGCAGACGCTCGACGGCTTCCTCGACGGCGTCGAGGCCGCGGCCGATACGATCGTCGCGCGCACCGCATCGTTCCAGTTCGGCGGCGCCATGCACTATGCGCTCGGTGCGCAAGACAACTTCAATCTGGGCAATGGCGCCGCGTTCAAGGGCCAGATGAGCGACTTCAGTGCCTGGAATCGCGCGCTCGGCGCGGCCGAAATCCAGGCCGCAATGACGCAACGCCTTGCCGGCAGCGAGCCGGGGCTGCTGTTCTATTGGCGCCTTGACGGCGCCGAAGCCGCGGATCGCAGCGGCCATGGCGCGAGCGGCAACCTGATCGGCGGCATCGGCAGCAGCGCGCTGTTCGATCCCGCGCGTGTTCGCGGCCCGCTACGCATCGGCGCCTCGGACGCCGACGGCGATCCGGTGGCGCTGCGCGTTCACGTCGACGATCCGGATGTCGCGGCGACATTGCAGGGCTCGTTCCTGACACTGACTCCGGCGGCGGCGTTCCAGGGCACTGCGCACGTGACGATCGAGGCGCGTGACGGCGCCTTTCTGCCGGCCGCGAGCCACGCACGCCTGGCGAGCACCGGGTTCGACTTCACCGCCGGCGCGCATGCCGTATATGGCACCAAGTTCAATGACCTCGACAGCGACGGTGCGCGCGATCCGGGCGAGCCCGGCATCGATGGCGTGCTGCTGTTCCTCGATGACAACGGCAACGGAATCGCCGATTCCGGCGAGCGCGTGACGTACTCGGACGCCAACGGCGCGTATGCGTTCACCGACATTGCCGATGCGCTGACTGACACCACCGTGGTGGAGGTCTCGCCGCCCGGATGGGGAGCGACGACCAACCCCGGGGAAGCCGGCGGCCGCGTGATCGGGCAGGCGCCCATCGTTTTTGCCGAGTCGGGTGCGATCGCACTCGATCAGGACATCGGCAACGCCCAGGTTCTGACGTTCGACCTCGGCGCCGATCGCAACGTATTCGAGGGCGAGGTCGTGCGCTTCGACGCCACCTCGGCGGCAGCGGGCGCTGCTCTGACCTGGACCGTCACGGCGAGCAACGGACAGCTCATCCCGGCCGGCAGCGGCGGCAGCTTCGAGTTCACGCCGATCGACGATGGCGAGTACCTCGTGCTTCTCAAGGCAAGCCGCAGCGGTGTCACGGCCAACGCGGACAGCGTTCGCATCACGGCGATCAACGTGGCGCCGGTGGTCGAGCCGGGTGAGGCGCTCGCCGGATTGGAAGGCAGCCCCATAGCCATCACGACCCACTTCTCCGATATCGGCACGCTGGATCGGCACACCGCGACGATCGACTGGGGCGACGGCAGCGTGCAGAACGATGCGCCGGTGGTCGAGGCCGGCGGCGTGGGCACGGTGAGCGCTTCACACAGCTACGCGCAGCAGGGCACTTACGTGGCCCGGGTCACGGTGATCGACGAAGACGGTCTCGCGCAAAGCAACCAATGGACGGTCGAAGTCGCGAATGCCGCGCCGGCGCTCTTGCTGGGCGACGCGCGCAGCGCGCAGGAGGGCACGCCGTTCGAGTTGGCGTTCGTCGTTGCCGACCCGGGAAGAGCGGATGCCCTCAGCGCGAGCGTCGATTGGGGCGACGGCGCAACCGAGGCGGTCGTCGTTGCTGCCGATGGCGGTGTGCGCGCGAGCCATGTTTACGCCGATAACGCGACCCACACGATCGCGGTCGAGGCAAGCGACGACAGCGGGTCGAGCGTGACCGGGACGGTCGAGATCAACGTGCAGAACGAACCACCACTGCCCGGTGCCGACGACTACTCCGTGCCCGAAGATGGCGTGCTGGAGGTAGCAGCACCCGGTGTGCTCGGCAACGATGTCGATGTGGCCGCCGACACGCTGAGCGCCGCCCTGCTGACCGGCACGGTGCATGGCGTGCTCGAGTTCCACCCCGACGCGGGCTTCCGCTATACGCCGCAAGCCGATTTCAACGGCATCGATACGTTCACTTATCGCGTGAGCGACGAAGATGGCGGCTTCAGCGATCAGACCGTTACCCTGACCGTGACCCCGGTCAATGACGCGCCCGTGATCGAGCGCGTCGGTGATGGTGCGGTTGCCGAAGGGGCTGCGATCGAGCTCGAGATTCACGCCAGCGATCCGGATGGCGACGCGCTCGTTTTCAGCCTCGATCAGGCGCCGCCCGGAGCCACGATCGATGCGCAAACGGGTCGCTTCAGTTGGCTTGCGCCGGACGGACCGCTCACCGCGGCGGTGCAAGTGCGTGTAACCGACGCCGGCACGCCGAGCCTGTTCGCGACCACCGTGTTCGGCATCGAAGTGAGCAACGTTGCGCCGGAGCTGTCGATCGCGGGCAGCGGCGTCGGCCAGATCAACGAGCCATTCGCGCTCGCGCTCGGCGCGGCCGACGTGGGCGACGACGCGCTGCAGCTCTGGCGCATCAACTGGGGCGACGGGCAGGTGTCCGAGCTTGCGGGCGACGCATCGGCCGCCGGCCACAACTACGCCGTCGCGGGCCGCTACGCGGTCCATGCCGAGGGCATCGATGCCGACGGCGCATTCGCGTCCAATGCGCTCGAGGTCGTGATCACGGGCGATACGCTCACGCCGGTGGCATTGAGCGCGTACGACGATGGCTTCGGCGTGCGCTTCAATCGCGCGTTCGATCCGACGGTCGTCAATCTTTACGATGCGCAGTCGATCGCGATGGGTGCGGCCGACGTGCGAGTCTCAGGCGCGAGCGTGGGCGCTGTGCGCGGCTCGCTCGTGTTCGATCGCGACGGCATGGGATTGCGTTTCCTCAAGACCGGCGGCGTATTGCTGCCCGATGTCTACAGCGTGCGCCTGTCGAGCCGCGCCGATGGGCTGCGCGATCTCGCGGGCAACCTGCTCGACGGCAATCTGGACGGCGGCGGTGGCGATGATTACGTCGCCTCGTTCGCCGTAGCCGATTCCTCGTCACCCGTGCTGTCGTTGCCCGATTTCGTCCGCGGCCCCGGGCAGCCGGTCGACGTGCCGGCAACCGCGAGCGCCATTCCCGTCAGCATCTCGCAGGGCGATGGCATCAGCAAGCTCGCATTCACGATTCGCTACGACACGCGCTTGCTCGATGTCAGCGCGGTGCAGGCGAGCGCGGCGCTTTCCGGCGCCACGGTGGTAAGCCATGTGGATGATGACCTGGGCATGGTGACCATCGACATCGACGCCGCAGGCGGATTGGGCAGCGGCGCGCGCGAGCTCGTGCGCCTGATCGCCGCCGTGCCGGCCGATGCCGTCTATCGCGACAAGCACGTGCTCGACATCGGCGACATCGTCGTCAACGACGGTGCCGGCAGCGCGCGTGCCAACGACGGTCTGCATGTGGCAGCTTATGTCGGCGACGCGAGTGGCGACGGTAGCGACATTGTCTACACCACCCTGGACGTGCAGCGCATGGCACGCGTCGTGGTCCGCTTCGATAGCGGTTTCGATCTTTATCCGAATGTCGACCCGGTAATCATCGGCGACATCACGGGCAACGCGGCCTTGAACGCGCTCGATATCACGCGCCTGCTGCAGGAGGTGAACTTCCTACGCCCGGGTGGTTCGCTCACCGATCGCCCCGAGATCCCCGCGCTGCCGGCGACGCGTCCGACGCAATTTGCGGGGCCAGATCCGGTAGTTGCCATCGCGGCCGAATTCCACGCGCATCGTGGCGATGTGGTCAGCGTTCCGGTGACGCTCGACAACGCTAGCGCCCTGGAGTCGGCACGGCTTCGCATCCGTTACGACGCGCGTAGCCTGGAAACGGTCGAGGTCCGGCGCGGATCGTTGACCGGGGATTTCGGCTGGTACATCGCCGGTAATCTGCCGGGCGAGCTCTACGTCGACATGTCGCGATTGCACGCGCTCAGCGGCGGATGGGGCACGCTGCTGGTCGTGGATTTCCGCGTGAAGGCGGATGCGCCGGCAGGTCGCGCTGCGCTCGATATGCAGGCGGTAGTCTTGAACGACGGGCGCATGGTGCTCAATCCGGCGCCCCAGCCAGGGACCGATGCAACCGACGGGGCGATCGACATCGCGGTACCGATGGATGCGGCGCGCACCGATGCCGCAACCGACGTCGCGGTGCCGGCAGATCCGGCGCCCACCGATGTCGTAATCGACGTCGCGGTTGCGCCGGGGCCGGCGCGCGCCGATACTGCAATCGATATCGCAGTTCCTGCCCAGCCCGCGCGGCGCGCCGTGTTGAACGCGCTGGGCGATGGCCTGCGCCGGCTGCTGTCGCGCACAGCGACGCACTCGGCAGCCGCGGACGAGCCGTTCTTGCCCGAAGTGATGGCGGCCGGTGCGATCAGCCCGGCGCCACCCCTGGCGGCCGATGCCGTGATTCGGCTCGCGAGCGTGCCATCGAGTTTCAGCGCCGGATCCGCCGAGCTGCCCATGAGCGAGTCGCAGCGCAAGTGGCTCAGCGCATTCGTCGCTCGCCCCGAACCGGCCGCGGTTTCGGCCAATAGCAATCTGCGGGTGAGCATCGCGCCGAAAGCAAGCGCCGAGGTCGCGCCGAAGCTGACGGCGTGGTGAGGGCCTTGCGCCGCGTCAGCGCGCTTGAGAGTGACGATGCTCAGCCGCCCTCATCTCCAGCCCATCTCCCGGCGGGAGAAGGGTGCGCACCGTTCCTCTCCCTCCGGGAGGGATCGAGGGTGATGAAAAGATCTTCACGCGCGTAGATGTGCTGAAGTTTGCTAATCGCGACGCGCTTTGCCGCGTTCCGATCGGGACAGCTCGGCGAAGAAGCGCTTGAACATCGGCCCGATACGCTGCAGCTCGTTGCGGTGCATCGCCGCGAGCTTCGCCAGCACCTGACGGCCCCGCCCGGTCAGGCGAAGCTCCACCTTGCGCCGGTCGGCGGTCGAATGTTCGCGCGCGACCAGCCCTTCCCGAGCCAGCCGGTCGACCAGGCCGACGGCGCTGTTGTGCTTGATGAAAAGCTGCTGCGCCAGATCGTTGATCGTGATCGGCTCGCCTTCCGGACACGCCCGCAGGACCAGCATCGCCTGGTAGTGCTGGCTGGTGAGCCCCGCCTGCGCCGCCGCCTCCTCACCGAAGCGCAGAAATCCCCGCAGCGCATGGCGGAACTTCGCGACCTGTGCGTAGTCTTGAGTGCTCAATTTGTATCGCCTTTCGGCTTTCTTCAGTTGCATGACCTGTCCCGGCGGCCCTTTCCACCACGAGGTATTGAATACGGGTACTATCGCAACCCGATATAGTTTCGTAATATCGGCTTGCGATACAAACTACCCCATCGACATATTCGCAGGAGGACATTATGCAAGATCGCAGTTCCAGATCGCAAAGCCAGAGTCGCCGCGAGTTCATCCGTACGGGTTTGTGCGTGGCCGGCGGGCTCGCCTTGCCGGTGGGGTTTGCGACGCGCGCGTTCGCCGCCGAGCATCCGCCGATCGGCACCTGGCCCGAAGGCAGCAAGGGGAGCTCGGTGTTCGTCAGCATCGCCGTACCCCGCACGGGAACCTACGCGGTGCAGGGCGAGGATGAACTGAAGGGCTGGCAACTTGCAATCGAACACATCAACAACGGCCACGAGCTGATGCGCAAGATCTCGCCCAAGACCAAGAAGGGCGTGCTCGGAAAGAAGCTCGAGGCCGTCGTCGCCGATTCCGGCGCGAAGCCGAACAACGCGGTGCAGGCGCACCAGCGGGCCATCACGGAGAACAAGGCGATTCTGCTCACCGGTTCGACCTCGAGTGCCGTAGCCGTTGCGAGCAACAAGTTCGCCCAGCGTGAGAAAGTGCTGTACCTGGCCGGGATTTCGGGCTCCAACGACACCACCGGAAAGGACTGCGTGCGCTACGGTTTTCGCCAGAATTTCTTTGGCCAGACGGCGGCGGCGGCGATCGGCCCGGTCCTGCTCAAGCAGTTCGGCAAGGGCAAGAAGGCCGCCTTCATGACGCCGGACTACACGTACGGACATACCGTGACGAAGTCGACCAGCGACTACCTGATCCAGCATGGCGGATGGACGATGGTGACCAACCAGGTCTCGCCCCTCGGCGCGCTCGACTTCTCGTCCTACCTGCTCAATGTCGCCAACTCGGGCGCCGACGTGCTGGTCAATGTCAACTGGGGTCGCGACGCGGTGCTGTCGATCCAGCAGGCGAAGAAGTTCGGCATCCTCGACAAGATGAAGCTCGTCATTCCCTACCAGATCCCGTTCCTCGCGCCCGAGTGCGGCGGCAACCTGCTCGCGGGCGTCTATGCAGCCACCGACTACTGGTGGACGGTCGAAGACAAGTACCCGCTCGCGAAGATGTTCAACGCCGAGTTCGTGAAGAAGTACGGTCATCGCCCGGAATGGGGTGCGGAGAACGCCTATGTCAGCTTCGCCCACTGGGCCCACATGGTCGAGGAGGCCGGCACCTTCTATCCGCCGGACGTCATCAAGACCTACGAGAAGGGCGAAACGATCCCGTCCTTGGTCGGCGACGTCCACTACCGGCCTCAAGACCATCAGTGCATCCGTCCGGTCGTCATCGTCCGCGGCAAAGCCGCCAAGGACATGAAGAACAAGGAGGACTTCTGGGAGGTTATCGAGGTCGTTCCGGGCGCGGGGCTAATGCAGAAGCCGGACGCGTTCGGCTGCAAGCCTGGCGACTACGTGTAAAAGTTGATCTGAGGGAGGGCGGCGGCGCGCGGCACACGCCCGTCGCGGCCCCGCGACTTGCATGATCACCTGGGGCAACTTCGTCTCGCAGCTCGTCAATGGCCTGGCGCTGGGAGCGCTGCTCGCGCTCATCAGCTCCGGCCTGACGATCATCTACGGAACCTTGGGCGTGCTGAACCTCGCGCACGGTGCGATGTTCATGCTCGGCGGCTATGCCGGCCTGGCCGCGTACCAGGCAACCCACTCCTTCACCGTCGCGGTGCTCGCCGGTACGCTTGCCCTGCTCGTGTTCGGCGTGGTGCTGGAGCGGCTGATCATCCGTCACTTCTACGCGCGTCCGCACGAGGATCAGCTCCTGGTCACGTTCGGCCTCGCCATCGTGATCGTCGAAGTGGTGCGCTGGACTTTCTCGAGCGAGTCGCAAACCGTGCCGGCGCCGCAGATCTTCGCGGGCATCACCAACATGGGCTTCATGCTCTACCCCACCTACCGCCTCACGGTGGTGGGCATCTGCGCAGTTGCACTGCTTACCCTGTTCCTCGTGCTCTACAAGACGCGCCTGGGCATGATCGTGCGCGCCGGCATCGAGGACGCGGTGATGGTCGACTCGCTCGGCATCAACGTCGGACGCGTATTCATGGTCGTGTTCGGTGTCGGCGCGATGGCCGCAGGCTTTGCCGGCATCATCAACGCGCCGATCGTCTCGCTCACGCCCGACGTCGGCGAGGCCATCCTGGTGCAGACTTTCGTCGTGGTGGTCATCGGCGGCGTCGGCTCGTTTCCCGGCGCGGTGCTCGGCGGTCTGATCGCCGGTCAGATCATCAGTCTCACCTCCATGGTGAACCCTGCCTACGCGTACATCATGCTGTTCGCGGCGATGACGCTCGTGCTGGTGGCACGGCCGCACGGTCTGCTCGGCGTGCGCGGTCGCGAATGAGCGCCCGCTATCGCGTCGAGATCGCGACCGCGCTGTGCTTGATCGCCGCGCCGTTCGTGCTGCCGCATCTCGGCATGGCGCCCAATACCGTCAACCGTATCCTGGTCTGGGGTCTTTTCGGGATCGGGTTCGACATCCTGTTCGGATACACCGGCCTGCTCTCGTTCGGCCAGTCGGCGCTCTACGGTACGGGCGGTTTCTTCGCTGCGTATCTGCTGACGCGCGCCGGCTTCCCGCATGTCGTGAGCGCGATCGTCCTCGGTACGATCGTCGCGGCGGCGGCCGGCTACCTGGTCGGGCTCATCGCATTGCGCCGCACCGGCATCTACTTTGCGATGATCACCGTGGCGATCGCCGAGGTTTTCTTCTTCGTCGAGTTCAACCCGCTCTCGGAGTGGACCGGCGGTGAGAACGGTCTGCCCGGGGTGCCGACGCCAAGCTTCAACCTCGGCTTTGCCACGGTCCGGTTCGACAGCGGCTGGTCGATGTATCCGTTTCTCGCCTTCTGGTATTTCCTCGGTATCGTCATTGCGCTTCGCATCGTGCGCTCGCCCGTCGGTGTGGCGTTGCGCGCGATTCGCGAGAACCCGCTGCGCGCCACGGCGGTGGGCCACGATATCCATGGCTACAAGTTGACGGCGTTCGTCGTCGCTGCCGCGTATGCCGGGTTCGCGGGCGGGTTGCTCGGCACGATGCAGGGCTTCATGCCGCCGGAGGCGTTCCATTTCGACACCTCCGGGCAGCTCATCATGCAGACGGCAATCGGCGGCCGCGGCACTCTGTTCGGTCCGCTCGCCGGCGCCGCGGTATGGTTGTCGCTGGAGGACTTCCTGCAGGGCACCCTCAAACTCGGTGCTGCGTGGAAGCTGGTGCTGGGCCTGGTGTTCGTGCTGCTCGTCTGCTTCCTGCATCAGGGCATTATCGGCGGCGCGCGCGACCTGTATCGCGTACTGCGGAGCCGCCGCGAGCAGGCGCCGAGTGCAGCCGCGCCTGTCCGCGCGAGTGTTGGCGCAGCAGCGACGTTGCATCACGCCGCGGCCGGCTACGCCGGTCCGATCCTGCAGGCGACCGGACTGAGCAAGCACTACGGCGGGGTGGTGGCCAATGAAGGCATCGACTTCACGGTGAACGCGGGCGAGATGCGCGGCATCATCGGCCCGAACGGCGCTGGCAAGTCGACATTCTTCAAGATGCTCACCTGTGAGGTGCCGCCCAGCGCCGGCAGTATCGTGTTCGAGGGGCGCGACATCACCGGCATGAGCGTCACCGATGTGTGTCAGTTCGGGCTGACCAAGAGCTACCAGGTCAATCAGCTCTTCAACCGCCTCACGGTGCGCGAGAACCTGCGCGTCGCGGTGCTGGCGGAGCTGCGCGGCAAATTCAAGCTCGATCTGTTCGCGAGAACCGAGACCATCCCCGGCCTGGTGGAGCGGGTCGCTCACACCGCGGCGCTCGTGAACCTCGCCGCGCGCCTCGACACGCCGGTGTCGCAGCTCGCTTATGGCGAGAAGCGCAGGCTCGAGATCGGCCTCGCGCTCGCGTCCTCGCCCAGTCTGCTGCTGCTCGACGAACCCCTCGCCGGCATGAGCCCGAGCGAGCGCGCGGAGACGGTGCGCCTGCTGAAGTCGATCGGCCAGGGACGCACCATGATCATCATCGATCACGACATGGATTCGCTGTTCGAGCTGGTCGAGCGCGTCACCGTCCTGCAGGAGGGCCGCGTCCTGGTGGAGGGCACGCCCGACGAGATCAAGCGCAACCCGCAGGTTCAGGAGGCGTATCTCGGCGGCATGCACGCGGAGGCCGCGGCATGAGCCTGCTCGAAGTCAGGGGCTTGCACAGCTACTACGGCGATTCGCACATCCTGTTCGACGTGTCGCTGCGCGTGGAGCGCAACGAGGTGGTGGCGCTGCTCGGGCGCAATGGCGCCGGCAAGAGTACGACGCTGAAAAGCCTGATGGGTGTGGTGACTCCGCGCGAAGGATCGATAGTCCTCGACGGCGTGGAGCTCGCCGGCAAGAAAAGCCACGCGATCGCGCAAGCGGGGATGCAGCTCGTGCACGAGGAACGGCGCATCTTCGGCAGCCTCGATGTCGAGGAGAATCTGATCCTCGCCGGGCTGACCGCGCCGAGGAAGTGGCCGCTCGAGCGCGTCTACAGCATGTTCCCGCGGCTCAAGCAGCGCCGCGCGAGCCGCGGCACGGACCTCTCCGGCGGCGAACAGCAGATGCTCGCCATCGCGCGCGCCCTGGTGCGCGAGCCCAAGATCGTGCTGCTCGACGAGCCGTTCGAGGGGCTCGCTCCGGTGATCGTGCGCGATCTCATGGCGGCCTGCCGCAACCTTGCCGCCGAGGGCCAGACGATCGTGCTGGTCGAACAGAACCTCGCCGCGACGCTTGCGCTCGCGCAGCGCGTGTACATCCTGAACAACGGCCATATCGTGCACGAAGGCTCGGCGCAAGAGTTGCGGCTGCAACCGGAACTGCTCCAGCGTCACCTCGGTGTGTGAAATCGGGCTGACGCGAACCCCAGCGCTACGGGCGTCGGGCCAAGACGCGCGACCTCACCCTCGCATTGTCCGATCGCCCGCGGAGGGCTTCTATCGCGATGAATGGCGGACGCGCCAACAAACCGCCACTTTCGTGTCGGAGGGTTTTACACAATTCGTTGACTTCTTCACGACTCGACTCCAAGCTATTGTTATAGCGGGCGATAAAAGGCTGGCATGGCAAGTGCTCGCGGTTTAACCAAATGTGCGCTCGGCACGGCGATCGATGTCAAGCTCCGTGCCGGCACGGTTGCGATGGTCGTGGAGAAGAGAGTCAGCAGATGCACCGCATGCTAGCGACTAGTAGGTCTTGGTTCGTCATCCGTTCTGCGCGTCAAGCGCGCGCTCTGGCGTTGGCTGCGCTTGCTGGCGCCCTGCCTGCGGCCGGGTTCGCCGCCAACTCCAAGAGCTACGTGTGGACGGGAGGCGACTTTCCCGGCCTGGTGGTTCCCAATCCGCTCCCCGAGGGCGATACGCTGTTCATCGTCGGGACCGATACCAACCGTTTTCTGGGCGACTCGTTCACCAACCTGGGCAGCGTTCGATGGCGCTCGGGCAGTGTGCAGGGCGCCAACGGGGCGACGGTTTTCAATTCAGGACTTTGGGATTCGTCAGCCGACACCGCTCTCACCGTCGCGGGCAGCCCGCCCACCTTCACCAATAGCGGTACCCTGCGCAAGAGCGGCGGAAGCGCCGCCACGACGATCAGTTGGGTATTCGCCAACAATGCCGGGAGCATCGACGCGCAGACCGGCTCGATCGTGTTCAACGGCGCAAAGACCACATTCGACGACGGCTCGAGCGTCCAGGGCGCTGGAATCGTGAGCATCACGGCCGATGCCGCGTTCAAGGGCAAGCTCTACGCCGACAACCTGGTCTTGGCCTCGGGCATTTTCACCGGCGCCGACGCGCGGCTCGCGGGCGGCGTGGCCACGGCCGCCGGTCGGCTCGCCTGGGAAGGGGGGGATCTCGCCGGCACGTGGGAGATCGGCGCCGGGAACACCTTGACGGCGAGCGGCAAGGGCGTCAAACGTCAGACGGGCGGGTCGCTCGTCAACCTCGGCACGATCCTCTGGAATGACGCCACGGCCGGATTCCAGGGCGGCAACGGCGCTGCTTTGGTCAATCGAGGGCGTTACGAGGCACAAGTCGATACGCGCATCGGTACCTTCAGCCCGGTGAGCCGCAATTCCTTCGTCAACCACGCCTCCGGGCTGCTGCGGGCCGCCGATGGCGTCGCGCTCAGGATCGACGGCGTCTCGCTGGTGAACGAGGGGGGCGAGCTCAACGCCGGGACTGGCGCGAGCATCGCCTATGCGGGCGGGTTCGCGCGCTTCAACGACGGCACTCGGTTTACCGGGTCGGGATCGCACGTGTTCAGCAGCGACGCGCGCTTTGTCGGCGCATTCCAGGCCGCAAATGTGGCGTTTTCGGGCGGAACGCAATCGGGCGGCGATGGCGTGAGCGCGGGGTCCAAGGCGATCTTGCAAGGATCGCTCAGCTGGACGAGCGGTGCGCTCGCCGGCGCCTGGGAGATCGCCCCCGGAAGCGTACTGGATGTCTCGGGTGCGGGGGCAAAGCAGCACGCGGGCGGATCGATCGTCAACGACGGCAGCGTGTTCTGGGGTTCGGGGGCGGCATTGCAGGGCGGCAACGGCGCCGCGTTCGTCAACAACGGGCTGTTCGAGGTCGGCACGAGCGCGAGCTTCACGAATCTCGGCGGCGTTACGCGCAACACGTTCACCAACGCCGCGACCGGCATCGTGCGCGCCACCAACGGTGCGACGCTCACGATTGATGCCGTCGCGCTCAGCTCGAATGGCGGCGAGTTCGAAGCCGGCGCGGGCAGCGCAATCGTGTATGCGGGCGGCTTTGCACAGTTCAACGACGCAACGCGTTTCAGCGGCGCGGGCACGCATACCGTCAGCAACGATGCCCGCTTCGTGGGTAGCTTCCGCTCGGCCAACCTGATCTTCGCGCCTGGTGGCGTGCGCGTTGGCGGTGAGGCGGGCGCGAGCGGATCGAAGGCGATCGCGCAAGGCACGCTCGAATGGCGTGGCGGAGAATTGCAAGGCGATTGGGAAGTGGCCGCCGGCGGCACGTTGACCGCCGCGGGTAGCGGCGCCAAGACGCAGCGCGGCGGCGCCGTGCTCAACAAGGGCGCGGTGGCGTGGAACGCGGATGCGCCGTTACAACTGGCACAGAGCGCGCGCTTCGGCAACGAGGGCGTTTTCGACGTCGCCACCGACGCCGACCTGGTTTCGGCTGGGGCGCCGGGCACGTTCGTCAACAGCGGGCGCTTCGTCAAGTCCAGTGGCGACGGCGTCACCTCCCTTGCGGGGGTGGCGTTGACCAGCACGGGCGTGATCGACGTTCGCAGCGGCACGATCGTGTTGCCGGACAATTTCCAGAACGCGGGCGTGCTGGCCGGTACGGGCACGTTCGCGCTCGCCGGCATGCTCATGAACGACGGTCATGTGGCGCCGGGCGCGTCTCCTGGCACGCTGACGATCGACGGCGATTTCGTGCAGAACGCCGGCGGTATTCTGGATATCGAGCTGAATTCGGCCACGATATACGACCGCCTGATCGTGAAGGGCACCGCCGTGTTGGGCGGCACGCTCGCCTTGCATTGCTTCGCCGATTGTCGCATGGCGGTCGGCGAGACCATCAGCGTTCTGGAGGTCCAGGGCGCCTTGATCGGAGCGTTCGATCCCATCACCATGATCGGGTTCGGCGCCGGCGCCTTCGCGCCGCCGAGCTATGACGGCGGCGTCATGCGACTGAGCGTCATCGAAGCGCTCGCGCCGGTGCCCGAGCCCGCAACCTATGTCCTGATGCTCGCAGGTATAGGCGTGATCGCCTGCATGGCCAGGCGCGGGCGGCGGGCGCAGCACGCCAGCTGAGTGCAACGCCGACCGGCGGCCCGCAATGGGGCGGCTCCCCGGACGTCGGGTCAGCGCGCGTCAGCGAAACCGACCTGAGATCGCAACGAAGCGCGCATAGGCGTGCGCGTCGAGCAGGCGCTCGGACCTGGGGGCGAGCGCAAATCCGAGCGCATCGAGCGTGCGTTCCACCACTGCGCGCTCTATCCCGCGCGTGATGAACACCAGGCGCGAGCGCCGCTCCTGATCCGGCCAGCGGGGCAGGAATACCGGCTCGTGCACGATCCGCTGCACCGCGTGTACGGCGACCGGCTCGCCTTCGACATTGAGCACGCCTTTCATGCGCAGCAGTTGCGCACCCTTGAGCCCGGCTAGTTTGTCCAGCCAGAGCACGAGTCCGGCGCGCGTCGCGGGCGCCTCGTGCCAGAGGGTAAACGTGTGCACCGACGCGGCGCTCGCCAGATGCTCGCGGCGATCGTCGCCGGCTGCGCGCGCAACTCGCTCGGCGCGAGCGAACCAGTCGAACGTACCCTCGGCCTCGGGATGCCAGGCGGCGCCGAGGGCCGTCGTCGCATCCGCCTCGGTCGTCACCATGCGCACGATCGGAGCGCCGGGATTGAGCGCGCGCAGTCGGGCTTCCAGTCGGTCGAGCGCTGCCGGCGCCGCAAGATCGGGCTTGCTGATAAGCAGCCGGTCGGCGATCGCAACCTGCTTCACGGGTTCGGCAAATTCTTCGAACTGCCCGCCACCGTTGACGCCGTCGACCATGGTGATGACGCCGTGTGGCCGATAGCGGCTCGCCATGTGCGCGTCCTCGCACAGGGTTTCCATAAGCGGCACCGGATCGGCCAAGCCGGTCGTCTCGACCAACACCCGATCGAACGCCGGTACGCCTTGGTCATGATCATGCGCCAGCGTACGCAGCGCGCCGGCGAGATCGCCGCGCGCGCTGCAGCAAATGCAGCCGTTGTCCAGCACGACCAGATGTTCGAGCGGCGCGGCCACCAGCAAGTGATCGATCGCCATCTCGCCGAACTCGTTCATCACCACCGCCGCGCGCTCGAATGCGGGCGTGCCGATCAGGCGGTTGAGGAGCGTCGTCTTGCCGCTGCCGAGAAAGCCGGTCAAGAGGGTGACCGGAATGCGTCCTGCGCTCATGCTGCGCATGCTATCAACCGCCCGGAGCCGCGCCAAGGCGCGCACGCCCGATCGCGTGATCTCAGTCGATACGGCGACGGTTCGGGCCGGTGTATGCGCATCACGGGGACGGGCGGGCGGCGGCGCAGCACCTTGGAGCCTGCCTGCGGGGGAACTTGTCATCGCGATGCCGCAACGGCGCCCGATCGACCGGTCGTTCTGCGCCGCGGTGCGCTGTGGCACACTCGCATCTTCGGATACGAACAATGCGCGGTGGAGGCGAAGCATGGCGCAACGCAAAGGGTGGTGGAAGCCGGAAGCGCCCTGGCCCAAGCGGGCGGAAGGCGGCAAGCTGGTGGCCATTACCGGCAAGGTCTTGATCGACGGCAACGGCGGAGCGGTGTTGAAGAATCCGGTCGTCGTGCTCGAAGGCAGGCGTATCAAGGCGGTCGGGGTCAAGGGCGGGGTGCAGATACCGGCCAGCGCCGAGACGATCGACGCGTCCAAGTACACGTTGATGCCCGGCATGATGGATTGCCACGTGCACACCGGCATGTTCAATTGCATGACCTTCCACAATCACCGCGTGGCGCAGTGGGAGGTGATGCCGCAGCTGCAGCAGATGTACGCGCTGTTCCACGCGCAGAACTGCCTCGACATGGGCTTCACCACGCTGCGCGACCTGGGCATGAATTCCAGTCGCGGGCTCTTCACGCAGGAGCTGTGCGCGGTGCGCGATTCCATCAACGCCGGCATTGTCGAGGGTCCGCGGATGCTGATCGGCGGCTTTACCACGATCACCGGCTCGCACCTCGACCTCATCCAGCCGCGCGCCATGCCCCGCTCGGGGTTCAACAACGGCGACGGACCGTGGGAGTTGCGCAAGCTCGCACGCCTCAACATCCTGTGGGGCTGCGACATCGTCAAGACCTGCGCGTCCGGCGGTGGCGGGACCGACAAGGAAGAGCCCGATATCCGCAACATGTGCCAGGAGGAGATCGATGCGATCGTGGACGAGGCGCACGCCTTTCACAAACCCTGCGCGGTGCACTGCTTCACCGTCAGCGGCCAGCGCATGGCGCTCAAGGCCGGCGCCGACACGATCGAGCACATGGTGTTCTCCGACGACGAGACGATCGACATGATCCGCGAGGCGGGCGTGGCGGTAACCCCGACGCTCGCGCATCGCACTGACCACGCGATCGAGCTGCGGCGCCAGCTCGGCACTTCACCCTTCGTGCTGAACAAGCTGAAGAAGCTGCAACCGCATTGCTACAACACGTTCCAGAAGATGTACACCGCAGGTGTCAATATCGCGATGGGCACCGACATGGGCTTCGAGCCGCATTTCGGCGACAACGGCTGGGAGCTGGAGGTCTACGTGGGGCTCGGCATGACGCCGATGCACGCGATCCAGACCGCAACCAGGAATGCAGCTCAGGCGCTTCGCCTCGAGCACGAGCTGGGCACGATCGAAGCAGGCAAGCTCGCCGACATCGTTGCCGTCGACGGCGACCCGCTGGCGGACATCCGGGTGATTCAGGAAAGGAAAAATATCGCCCTGGTGCTGAAGGAAGGCCGCATATGCGTCGACCGGCGGCCCGGCAAGAGCAAGAACGTGGTTCAGGTTGCGGAATGGCAGAAGATCGACAATCTCTGATTTGTGGCATTACGGCGCCGACAGCGCTCGCGCCTGCTTTAAACTGTCGCACAATCGCACGGTTTCACTGAGGAGAACCCATGAAACGCTTCGTCACGCTCACGGTCGCGCTTGCCGCCGCGATCGGTTTGGCGGCTCCCGCTGCGGCGCAACAAGCCAACACTTTGAAGAAGATCCAGGATTCCGGCGCGATCACCATAGGTCATCGCGACGCGTCGGTACCGCTCTCGTACTATGACGATAAGCAACAGCCCGTCGGCTACGCGATGGATCTGTGCATGCGCATCGTGGATGCCATCAAGACCAATCTCAAATTGCCCAAGCTCGAGGTGAAATACCAGCTCGTCACGTCTGCGAACCGCATTCCGCTGATGGCGAACGGAACGATCGATCTCGAGTGCGGCTCGACGACCAATAATCTCGAACGCCAAAAGCAGGTCGCGTTCACGATCACGCATTTCGTGACGGCGAATCGCTGGGTGGCGAAGAAGTCTTCGAACATCAAGACGCTTGCCGACCTCAAGGGCAAGACGATCGTCTCGACGGCGGGCACGACCAACATCAAGCAGATCACCGAGATGAACGCCGCCCAAAACCTGGGGATGAACATCATTTCGGCCAACGGCCATCCCGAGGCGTTCCAGATGGTCGAAACGGGACGCGCGGTCGCATTCGTCATGGACGATATTCTGCTCTACAGCCTGGTCGCACAATCACGCGCGCCGGGCGATTACGTCATTTCGGCCGACGCGCTCTCGGTCGAGCCCTACGGAATCATGCTAAGGCGCGAAGATCCGGCTTTCAAGAAGGTGGTCGATAACGCGATGATCCAGACCTACAAGAGCGGCGCGATCAACGCGATCTACGAGAAGTGGTTTCTGAAGCCGATTCCGCCGCGCGGCATCAATCTCAACGTGCCGATGTCGGCTGCACTCAAGAAAGTGATCGCCAACCCGACCGACTCGGGCGATCCGAACGCCTACAAGTAGCCAAGTCGCGTACTGAACGGGGGGCCATGGGTCCCCCGTTCACTTTACGTCCGGGGGGAGCCAGGGCGTGCGATACAACTGGGACTGGAGCATCTACTTCCAGCGTGCGTCGGACGGGTCCGGGACGTGGCTCCATTACCTTTTCGTGGGTCTTGCCTGGACGCTCGCCACCGCGCTCGCCGCATGGGTCATTGCGCTCGTCGTCGGCTCGATCGTCGGGACGCTGCGGACCACGCCATCGAAGTGGATCGTGCGTCTGGGCAATGCTTACGTCGAGATCTTTCGCAACATCCCGCTGCTCGTGCAGATGTTCCTGTGGTTCTTCGTGCTGCCCGAGCTGCTGCCGAAAGGTCTTGGCGACGCCGTGAAACAGATCCCGCCGCCGTGGGGCTCGTACCTTCCGGCGGTGCTGTCGCTGGGTATTTACACATCGGTGCGGGTGGCAGAGCAGGTGCGCGCGGGTATACAGTCGCTGCCGCGCGGCCAGCGCATGGCCGGTACCGCGCTCGGACTTACGCTGCCGCAGAACTACCGTTTCGTGCTGCTGCCGATGGCTTTTCGCATCATACTGCCGCCGCTCACCTCCGAGTTCCTCAATATCATCAAGAACTCTTCGGTCGCGCTCACGATCGGCCTGCTCGAGCTGACGGGTCGTGCGCGCGCGATGCAGGAATTCAGCTTCAAGGTGTTCGAGGCATTCGCGGCCGCTACGGTCATCTATCTCGTCACCAACATGATCGTCGTTGTGCTCATGCGTGCGCTCGAACGCCGCGTCCGCGTACCCGGGTTCATCGGTACAACTGCAAAAGCGCCGCAGGCAGGGCACTAGGACTGATGTTCTCCGGCTACGACTTCGACGTCATTCAGCGCTCCCTGCCCTATCTTTTCCGGGATGGGATGACGTTTACCGTCACGCTCACGCTGCTGGCGATGACGGGCGGTATCGTCTTCGGCACGCTGCTCGCGATGATGCGTCTTTCGAGCTTCGCACCGTTTTCGCTCGTTGCCGGCAGCTACGTGAATCTGATGCGCTCGCTGCCGCTGGTGCTCGTGATCTTCTGGTTCTTCTTTCTCGTGCCCTACATCGGCGGCTGGATCGTCGGCGCACCGCGGCCGATCGCGGTGGGCGCGTTCTGGTCTGCGGTCATCACGTTCACGATGTTCGAAGCGGCGTATTACTGCGAGATCATGCGCGCGGGCATTCAATCGATCCCTCGCGGCCAGGTTGCGGCCGGACAGGCGCTCGGGTTGAACTACTGGCAGACCATGGGCCACGTCATTCTGCCGCAGGCGTTTCGCAACATGCTGCCGGTGCTGCTCACACAAACCATCATCCTGTTTCAGGACACGTCGCTCGTTTACGTCATCTCGGCCACCGATTTTCTCGGGGCTGCCGCGAAGATCGCCAATCGGGATTACCGCCTGGTCGAGATGTACACGTTCGTTGCAGCCGTCTACTTCGTCATCTCGTTCGCGCTGTCCGCCCTCGTGAAACGGCTCCAGAGCCGCATGGCCATCGTCCAATGAATTCCTCCATGATTGAATTTCGCGCTGTCAGCAAGTGGTACGGCAGTTTTCAGGTGCTGAAGCGTTGCAGTACCCGGGTCGACAAGGGGCAGGTCGTGGTCGTTTGCGGTCCGTCGGGCTCGGGGAAATCGACACTCATCAAGTGCGTGAACGGCCTCGAGCCCTTCCAGGAAGGCGAGATCATCGTGAACGCCGAGTCGGTCGGGGCGAAAGGCACGAACTTGAGCCGTCTGCGTTCGAAGATCGGTATGGTGTTCCAGCACTTCGAGCTTTTTCCTCACATGAGTGTGACCGAAAACCTGAACCTGGCGCAGGTCAAGGTGCTCGGGCGCAGCCGCGAGGAGGCGACGACGAAGTCGATGGCGCTCCTGAAGCGCGTGGGGCTCGAGGCGCACGCAAAGAAATACCCGGGCGAGCTATCGGGCGGTCAGCAGCAGCGCGTTGCGATCGCGCGCGGGTTGGCGATGGATCCGATCGCGATGCTGTTCGACGAGCCGACTTCGGCGCTCGATCCCGAGATGATCAACGAAGTGCTCGACGTCATGGTCGAGCTGGCGCAGGAAGGAATGACCATGATGGTGGTCACGCACGAGATGGGCTTCGCGCGCAAAGTCGCGCACCGCGTCGTGTTCATGGACAACGGCGAGATCGTCGAAGATGCGGCCACGGAGGAGTTCTTCGGCAGCCCCCGCTCGGATCGCGCGCAGTTGTTCTTGAGCAAGATACTGCAGCACTGAGAAAGGGCCAGAGACAACGCAAGCCCCAACTGGCCCAACGGCGCACGCATCGCCATCATCGTAGCGGTCGTTCGAAAGCTGGTCGGAGGGCAAGCATGCCGCCTACTTTCCGCGTGCCAGCGCGCAGCGAGCACGCGCGCGTAATTCGCCGGCAGCCACTGCGACGCCGGCGGCAAAGGCGCTCAGCGCGCGCCACGCGTGCTGAGCGACGAGCCAGACGACCTGGCTGCGCATGCGCCGCGCTTCGAGCTCGACGACTTCGCGCCGCATCCCGGCGGGCAGCGCGTGCAGCGCTCTTGCATCGGTGCGAGCGGTTACATGAGCGATCTCGGCCGCCAGCGAAGGGGTGCTCTTGCCTCGATACGGGGCGATCCGCGTAATCGAGCAGCGCCCGGGCTCGGAGCATGCCAGCACCGCATCGTGCGCCAGAGCATTGATCAGAACGGCGCCGGGACGGTCGATCGTGAAAGTCTCTCCGGCGACAAGGACGCGATCGAGCGGATCGCTTTCCTGCGTCAACCACGCCATGCCGCGCAGGCAAGCGACGCGATTGCCGGCGATGGCTTCGATTCGCAGCCTGATCGCGCAGTCGCGCCCGCTGACGGATCCGAACGAGCTCAGGCGTTTGCCTATTCTCTTCCTCGATGATCCGCACGCCGCGTGGTTCGACTGGAACCTGTGGTTTCACGCGGTGGGCTTGGTCGACTTCACTCCGGCGCGAAAGCTTCACTTCAGCTACTACGATCAGATGATCCAGGCGGCGGTGAACGCGCAAGGGGTCGCTCTCGGCCTCGACCCGCTGGTGCGGGACCTCGTCCGGGAAGGCAAGCTTGTGACGCCTTTCAAGCAGACCACGGTGCCGGCGCGCGCCTGGTATCTGCTGCGCGCGAGCGCCAGCGCGGATAAGTCCGATGTCGAGGCCTTCGTGGCCTGGCTGCTGGACGAGATTCGCACCGACGGCGCGCGCCCTCGGCGTGCCTCGCGAGGCAGGCGTTCGAAGGCGTCGCGAAGGTCGTGACTGGCAGGATGCAGGTAGAATTCCAGCCAACGGGCGATTCGGCCGCGCACGTGCCGAAGCGCGCGGCGATGGTGGTGCACGCAAGCCTTTCGCCATCCCGGTTCACGTACACACGGGGAGAGATCGATGCGATTCAATCGAGTCAAGAAGTTGTGGCGCGAGGGCAAGCCCGCGGTCGGCGGCTGGCTTTCGATCCCGCATTGCTTCGCCACCGAAGTGATGGCGCATACCGGCCTGGACTGGTTGTGCGTCGACATGCAGCACGGTTGCGTGGACTACTCCGATGCCGTGACCATGCTGACCGCGATTTCCACCACCGACGTGACGCCGCTGGTGCGCGTGCCGTGGAACGAGCCGGCGATGATCATGAAGGTGCTCGATGCCGGCGCCTATGGCGTGATCGTGCCGATGGTGAGCAATCGGGCGGAGGCCGAGCGCGCGGTTGCGGCGTGCCGCTATCCGCCCAAGGGCATGCGCAGCAACGGCCCCAACCGGGTGCTGCTCTACGCCGGATCCGATTATCAAAAGCACGCGAACGACGAAGTGATTTGTGCGGCGATGGTCGAGACTGCGGAAGGGATCGAGAAGCTCGACGAAATCGCCGCCACACCCGGGCTGGATGCGATCTACATCGGTCCCACAGATCTCGCACTCGCGCTCGGCCTGCCGCCGGTCATGGACAACGACGAGCCCAAGCACATCGCGACGGTGAATCGCATCCTGGATGCGTGCAAGCGGCACAAGATCGTCGCCGGCATCCATACCAACAGCGCCAAATTCACCCAGCGCTATCTCGACCAGGGCTTCCAGATGGTCATGTTGGTCCCCGATCGCAATGCGATGATGAACTACGTCAAGGCCGAGATCGGCAGATTGACCGGCTGGTCGCCGATGACGCCGGTAGCGCCGCAGAGCGCGGGCGGCTACTGAGGCGCTCGCGCCCGACGATCATGTGCTGGACGTCCGGTCGCGCCGACCGAGCGGTGTCGCGCGCAGATCGTCCGAGGCTTGATGCGAAGCGACGGCAACCAGCCTGGATTGCGGCCGCTGCCCGCATAGGCGCCGCAGTAAGCGGTGCTGCGCCGGCTGCCGTTGAAGTCGCAGGCTGCTTCGGGCAGCGCCGCGATCACCTGAGCATCGATCGGCGCGCAGCGCAGCCGCTCGTCCCTCGGATACGGATCGAACGGGCGCGTCTGCTCGACCGCATTCAAAACGGCAGCGGCGTCCTCGTAGCGAAAAGTTGCATTGTGCTCCTGTCTGCCACCCGAGATGGGGTGAGCGGAGAACACCGCGTTCGCGGCAACGACCTGCGTATACGCCGACGGCCCTTCGGGCATCCGCACGACGATCGGATTGCCGCTCGCGATGACGGTATTGAGAAAGAGGCTCACCTCGCGCGGCACGTCGTTGTGCGGCTGGATATGGATGCCGGGGCCGGAGGCGTTGCGCAGAACATTGTTGAAGATGGCGACGTTGCCTTCGGCCTGGATGAGTGCCTCGTGCGGATTGTCGGCGATGAAGTTGCCATAGACGAGGTATCGATCTTGCGAGCCTGCGCCGGTGAGCGGCCAGTGACCGAGAAGAAGGTTCGGCCGGGCCGCCGGACCGGGTGAGCCGCCGGCCGCCTTGCTGAGCACGTTGTGCCGGATCACCGTGACGCGCCGGCCGCGCGCCGCGATTTCCAGCGCCGGTCGCGCGTGTTGATGCTTGATCTGGATCGCGTAGCCGCGCGGATCGGTGACGAGGTTGTATTCGATCACGCCGGCGTAGAAGGGATCGGAGCCGTCGGAATCGCCGAGGTACATACCGGTGCCGGCGCCATGGATGCGGTTGCCGCGGATGACCCAGCCCCATGCCGCACACTTCGTGGAGATACCCACGATCTGTTGGCTCGCACCGTGACCGACGATGGTCAAGTTTTCGAGCGTGATGTGATGTGCGTAGCGGGCGTGGCCTTCGGCCTTGACCGCATCGACCGGGATGTCGCGGCCGTCCAGAGTCAGATCGCGGATGTGGACGTAACCGGAGTCGACGATGCTCACTGTGTTGGCGCCCGCGCGAGCAATGAATCGCGCCGGGCGCGGGCCAGCCGGGCCACGGATCAGAATGGGTGCTTGCGCGCTCCCGGTGAGATGATGAATCCGCAGGCCGTCGCGGTATTCACCGGGCGCGAGCGCGAGCGTGTCACCGGGTTTGAGACGGGCGACCAAGTCCCGGTAGTCCTCGGGCGAGGCATTGATGGTGCGGCCTGCGGAAAGTGCCAGCGAGGGCAGCAGCACGAGCAGTATGCCGAATCGCGTTCGCGCGAACACCGTGACGAGAGAACTGGAAATCGAGCGCGGGAAGCCATGAGCCGGTCGGCTCGAGCGAATGCGCGCGTTTGTTCGCCGGCAATCTACCGGGAGTTCCGGCTCGTGGCAATCCGAGTTGATCCACGTTAGGGATTGTGTGCGGTCTGAGATCGGCCGCGAGAGTGTCGAGATTTTTGACAGTGAGATCGCGGGTATGGTCATCCCGGTACTCCGGCTTCGGCGGCATCGCCTTGATTTCAAACGTGAGCACACCGTCGGGAATAGTTAGTGCTTTGGCATGGGCGGAATCGAAGGGAGACGCAACGATGCACATGAATGGGGTGAGGAAGCAACTTGTCGCGCTGGCATTGGGATGCTGTGCGGCGGTTCCGGCGCATGCGCTGGTGCTGAGCGCCACCAACTCGAATGAAGTTGTCGTGGATGCCGCTTCCGCGACCAGGACGGTGAGTATCGGGGCCGGTATCATTACAGGTGTGACCGTCACGCTCGATTTCATGAAGTGTGACGATCCTCTTACGACGCCGCTACCGGCTGCTTGTCCGACGCCGGCCCCGTTTCCCGATGAAGGGGATGCCTACGCAAGAGAGATCATCTTCCGGCTGACGAGCCCCCTTGGCACGGAAATCGGCCTCGTCGAACCGGACACATACTTCCTGGGCTCGTTCGGCGAGGGGCCAAACCCCGGCGGCCGGATCACCGTCACCTTTGACGATAGCGCTGGCGCGCTTGTCGGATTCGGCGGATTTGTCACTGAAACGGCGGCGCCGGTCGAACCCCTTACGACTCTGCTTGGGGAACAGGCACTTGGCGTGTGGACCCTATACATCGAGGACGACACTGGAGCCGATCCTCTCGGACTTGCGCGTTTCACCCTCGATATCACCGCCGATCCTTCCGTAACCGTTCCCGAACCCGCCACCCTAGGTCTCCTGGGTCTCGGTCTTGCCGGGCTTGGTGTCATCCGCCGGCGCCGCGCAGCGTAGCACGCGCGCCGAACCGTTCAAATTCGGCGCAACGAATCGCGGCCTTCCGGCCGCGATTCGTTTTTGTGGTGCGCCCGGCTGCGTCACGCCGTCACGCCGTCGCTGCCAGCCTCGCTGATCCGCTCATTGGGTTGTTGGGCTGCTCAATGGTCGAATCGACGCGCGAGGTACAATGGGCTCAGGGGGTTTCGGCCATGAACCAGAGCTATACAGCTGTAGTTAAGCAGGACGGTCAGTGGTGGATCGGTTGGATCGAAGAAGTTCCTGGCGTCAATTGCCAGGAGCGCACCCGCGATGAACTTATCCAGTCTCTGCGAATAACTCTTAGCGAAGCGCTACATATGAACCGCGCCGACG
>WYBJ01000327.1 GCA_011525945.1 Burkholderiaceae bacterium
GCCCTGCCCGGCCGGCGCGGAGGCGACGACCACGTTCACCCCGCCCAGCGGATCGACGGCGACCGTCGCAGTCGCGATCGCGCCGTTCTTCGGGCCTGCGCGCTCGCGCTCCTCGGGCGTGAGCACTGCGGTGATGTAGCCCATGTTGGAAATCGACGGCTCGACCACCGCTGCGTAGCCGATACCGTAGAGCCGGCCTTCGGCCCGCGCGCGGCTGCGCCGTTCGCGCAGCTCGTCCAACCCGCCGTCGCGCAGCGCCTGCTCCAGCACGCCGGCATAGTCGCCGGAATCGAGCAGAGCACCGGCCGCCGCGCGATAGGGGAACTCGGCAGCGGGCACGAAGTTACGCCGGTAGATCTCGAGCGGGTCCACCCCAAGTTCGAGCGCGATGCGCTGGATCAGCCGCTCGAGGGCGAAGTAGACCTGCGGGCCGCCGAAGCCCCGCACCAGCCCGGCCGGGATCTTGTTGGTGACTACGACGCGGTTGCGCACGGCAAGGTTTCGGATCGCGTAGGCGCCGGTGAGGCAGCCGTGCATGCGATAGAGCGTCGCGGGCTCGGGCGCGCGCAAGTAACCGCCCACGTCTTCGAGCTGATCGTAGGCGAGCGCCGCGATCGTGCCGTCGCGCTCGACCGCGGCCTCGATGCGCGTGTGTCGACCGGTGGCGGAAGTCGCTGCGGCGAGGTGCTCGAGCCGGTCTTCGACCCACTTCACCGGAGCGCCGACTTTGCGCGACGCGAGGCACATCAGCACGATGTAGGGGAACACACTTTGCTTCACGCCGAAACTGCCGCCCGAGTGGGGTGCGCCGCGGTGGCGCAGGCGTGAAGCGGGCACTTTCAGCGCCAGCGCCATGACCGCGTGCAGCGAGTACGGCCCCATGAAGTTCGACAGCACGTCGTATCCCGCATCGCCCGGCAGCGCCTCGGCGACCACCACGGCACACTCGATCGGCATGCCGGAATTGCGCGGGTAGTCGATGCTAACCCCGATGCGATGGGCGGCAGCGGCAAATGCCGCCTCCGGATCGCCATAGCGGAAGCGCCGGTCGCTCACCACGTTGGCGCCGACCTCCGGGTGCAGCAAGGGGGCTCCCGCAGCGATCGCAGTGTGTACGCTGGACACGGCAGGCAGCGGCTCGTAGTTCACCCGTACCGCCTCCAGCGCGTCCTCGGCGAGATAGCGGTTCTCGGCGATCACGACCGCGACCGGCTCGCCGACATAGCGCACGCGCTCGAGCGCCAGCGCCCAGTGCGACATCGGCTGCTTGACGGCGGCGACGAAAGGCCGCGAGGCGTTGCGCACGTCCTCGCCGGTCAGCACGGCGCGCACGCCGGGGCGCTCGAGCGCCGCGCTCGCATCGAGCGCGAGCACCCGAGCGTGCGCGTGCGGCGATCGCAGCACGGCCGCGTGCAGGGTGCCGGGGCGCTCTCCCATGTCATCGGCAAAGCGGGCGCGGCCCGTGAGCAGCGCTTCGTCCTCGAAACGTTCGAGCGAGCGGCCGACTTGGCGCGGCGCGATCCCGCGCGGTACGCTCATCGTGAGACCGCGAAACGATCGCCGTGGCTGTCGGCGCGCCTGGTGAGCATTACACCGCCGGGCGGGCCAGACGCGCGCGCTGGTCGCGCCACAGCCAGGCCGTGCCCGCCGCGAGCAGCGCGACCGACACCACCGTGGACCAGAAGTCGGGCAGCAGGGTGAGCAAACCCACCACCAGGAAATACGCGCGCCAACCCCGACCAATCGGCCGGAACAGCCATCCGATCATCGCCACGCACACGCCTGCGAAACCGAGCAACACGTTCGCCAAGCCCCAGACAGCGTCGAACGTAGAACCCATGAGGAGCAAGCCCGGATGCAGGATCGCGCCGAAGGGGATCAGGAACCCGGGCAGCGACAGCATGAAGGCGGAATAGCCGGTCTCGTTGGGCGAAGCACGACTGATCGACGCGGCGGCGTACGCGGAGAGCGCAACCGGCGGCGTGACCATCGACAGAATGGAAAAGTAGAAGATGAAGAAGTGTACGGTGAGCGGTTGCGCGCCGATCTCGATCATGGCGGGCGCGAGCAGCACCGCGGCCATGATGTAGGCCGAGGTCGTCGGCATCCCGGTCCCCAGGACCAGGCTCGCGAGCATGGTGAGCACCAGCAGCACGGGCAACTGCCCGGCGGCGAGCCAAAGCATCATTCCCGTGAACTTGGTGCCCAGGCCGGTGTAGGCGATGACTGCGACCACGACCCCGGCCAAGGCGCACGGCAGTGCGACCGCGACCGAGCGCTCCGCACTCACGACCATCGCCTCGATAAGCGCGAGCGGGCCGCGGCGGGTGCGCGGATGCAGCGTGCCGACCAGCAGCGTGACGCCGCAGGCCTCGATGGCTGCGTTCTCCACCGGGTAGCCGGCGATGATGCGCCACACCAGCCAGGCGAGCGCCAGCAGCAGATGACCGCGGCTACGCAGCGTCTCGCCGATCTTGACCTGCATCGCCTCGGCCGAGGGCCGCAGACCCTCGGCGCGCGCCTTCAGGTCGACCATCAGCAGCAGCGCGACGTAATAGACCACCGCGGGCAGGATCGCCGCGAGCACGATCGTCTGGTAGGGCATCTGCAGGTAGTCGGCCATGATGAACGCAGCCGCCCCCATCACCGGCGGCACGAGCTGGCCCCCGGTGGACGCCGCAGCCTCCACCGCACCCGCGAAGCGCGGCGCGTAACCCACCCGCATCATCAGCGGGATGGTGAAGATGCCGGTGCTCATGACGTTCGCCACGGCGCTGCCGGACACGCAGCCGAGCATGCCGGAGGACACGACCGCAGCTTTCGCCGGCCCGCCGACGGTGCGCCCGGTGAGCGCGAATGCGAGCTCGATGATCATCCGCCCCCCGCCGTAGATGTCGTAGACCGCGGCGAACAGGATGAAATAGAACACCGTGGAGACCGACACCGCAGTCGGTACGCCGAATATGCCTTGCATCGACAGAAACTGGCTGTCGATGAAGTGCGACATTCCGGTGTAACGATGCGACAGTTCCCCAGGCAGGAAGGGGCCGAGGAAGAAATAGGCGACGAAGATCGCCGAGAAGACCGCAAGGCCCAGGCCCAGCACCCGGCGGCTGACCTCGAACAGTACGACCAGCAGCAGCAGCCCCGCCGCATACTCGATCGGACGTACCGCGTCCACGCCCTGAATGCGCCCGCTGACGAGATAGTCGACGTTCAGCGTGATGTAGAGCGCAGGCAGGAAAACCACCAGCGCAAACGCCGCCCAGGCGATTCGGGCCCGGCGACGTGCCGCCCGCCGCCCGATCATGGCGATCGCCAGCGCCAGCGCGAAGCCGACGTGCAGCGCGCGCTGCGCGAAAGTGTCGATGAGCGGATATGCGACGAAGACGATCTGCGTCAGCGTCCAGGCGAACGCGATCAGCGCCGCCGGCTGCAGCAGTGCCGACCAGGAATCCAGCGCAAGCGCGCTCGACTCGGTCGTCTCCGACCGCTTGCCATTCTTGTCGGCGGCCGTGTCGTGGCCGCCCGGCGTGGTCGGCTCGGCCACCTATTTCAGCCAGCCGCGCTCGCGGTAGTAGCGCTCGGCGCCGGCGTGCAGCGGCATGCCGTTGACCTCCTTGCGCCATACGCCCTTGGCGCAGTCGAACTTCGCGAGCGCCTTGTGCGCCGCTTGCAGCTTGGCGGTGTTTTCGCAGATCGCCTTGACGACGAGATACGCCATGTCGTCGGGCAGCTTGGTGGTAGCGAACAGCGTGGTATTCGTGCCGGGGAGTTGCAGCGCCTGGTCCTGCCCCGGGAACGTATCCTTGGGCAGGGTGGCGGTCGTCCAGCCGTACTTGTTCATGCCGGCGAGCACGGCCTTGGACGGCTGCAGGAAGGTGAGGTCGACGCTGCGCGCGATTTCGGTCACGCCCGGGTGGCCGCGGGTGACGGTGTGGATGAAGACATCGGCCTGACCGGCGGCGAAGCGATTCTTGACCGCGCCGAAACCGGCGAACTCGTAGCCGCCGCCCGCCGCCGACAGCGCTTTCTCGCCGGCCCCGACCAGCTCCAGCATCTGGGTGCCGCCGAAGGCGCCGATGCTGCCCTTGGGCAGCAGCATCACGCGCGCCTTGGGCCGCACGCTCTTGAACACGCCGGCGAGGTCGTTGGGCAGACCCTTGCCGCGCAGCATCGGCAGCAGAAAGTAGTCATCCCAGTCGCCGACCAGGGAGCGCAGATCCTTCAGCGGCTCCTTGAATGCTGCCGTACCCTCCATCGCCCAGGTGCCGACCACCGCCATGCCGAAGGCGATCTGAGCCTTGCCCTCGGCGACCAGTCGCGGATTGCCGAGGCCGCCGGCGATCGGCGGCGTGTCGACGACCGAGCCCGCAGGCAGCGCCGGGCGCAGCACCTCGGCGAGGTTGACTGCATAGACGTACCAGCTCGATTGCTGATTGAACGAGCCGATCGTCATGTTGACCGCGTCGGCCGCGCCGGCCACGCCCTGCGCGCCGATCCAGGCGCCCGCGGTGCATGCCATCGCGATGGTTGCGCGCGCGATGCGGCGCATGCTGCCGGGTTGTCGTTCGACGTGTGCTGCGCTTGTCATGGGGACCTCCTCTCGATTGTTCGGCGACGGTGTCATTGCTGCCGTGCGCATCGGAGCGCGCTCCGATGCCGTTTCAGTCGATCTTGCCGCAGGCTCCAGAGCCGGTCAACCAACGAAGGGTGGCCCAAGCGCCGCCTGCGGGCTTATCCGTAGTGGTGGGCCCCGGGTCGAGTCGCATTCGGGCTGTCCGACGTATCTCGACCGCACGTCGGAGCACATCGAGCTGAGCACCGCGGTGCCGGGCGGTGCGATCGGCTACGTGGCCCGCGATGCCTACGGGTGCATCGCCGGCTGGATGGTTGGACGCCTGTCGGTCGCAAAACCGGTGGATGCGCGCCGATACCCGTACAACCATCTGCACGCCGGCGTGCGGTTGGAACCCCTCGGCCGAGCGTTCGAGCCGCGGCGCGCGCAAACCGGCGTCCCGTCAGCCCCCGCTCAACGCCTGCACGATCACGACCTCGTCGCTCGCGTCGAGCCGATAGCCGAGGTCGTGCACTTGCGCGCCGTTGACGAAGATGCGGATGTGGCGCCGGATGCGTTCCTGCTCGTCGATCATGCGAAAGCGGATGCCGCTGTACTGGCGCTCCAGATCGGCGAGCAGCGCGGCCAGCGTCTCGCCGCTCGCCTGTGCTTCGGCGCGCTCGGTGTAGGAACGCAGCGCGCTCGGGATCAGCACGTTCATCAGCCGGGCAGTTCCGCCGTTTCGACCGCGTAGATCTCGGGTAGATTGCGTGCGATCGGACGCCAGTTGCGGCCTTCGTCGGCGCTTGCCCACAGCTCGCCGCCGGTGGTGCCGAAATAAAGCCCGACCGGGTCGGCGGCGTCTGCCGTCATCGCCTGGCGCTTTACCGTCCACCAGGCCTGCTCGCGCGGCATGCCCGTGTCGAGCCGCTGCCACGTTTCGCCACCGTTGCGGGTGCCGTAGACCGCCGGTTTGCCGCCGGGGCTGGTGCGCGGCCACACATCCGTGCCATCCATCGGCAGCACCCAGGCGACGTCGGCATCACGCGGATGCACCACCATCGGAAAACCGATATCGCCGACCTCGGCCGGCATATTCTTGCCGATCCGCAGCCACTGTTTCGACGGCCGGTCGAGCCGATAGATGCCGCAATGGTTTTGTTGATACAGCCGGTCGGGATTGCTCGGGCAAAGGCGCACGCAATGCGGATCGTGGAAGGTCGGTTCGGTATCGTCGAAGCCTGCTACCACCTGCATGCCGTCGAGCAGCGGTGCGAAGCTGCGCCCGCCGTCGATCGACTCGTGCACGCCGCCGCCGGACATTGCGAAGTAAAGGTGATTCGGATCGCGCGGATCGACCATGAGGGAGTGAAGCTTAGGGCCGTCGGGCGTGCCGTCCTGGACCGTACCCATCCAGCGGCGGTAATTCGCGTCGTCGTTCACCATAGAGAAAGGCTCCCAGCTCACGCCCCCGTCCTGCGAGCGGAACAGCCCCTGCGGCGAGGTGCCGGCATACCAGACATCCGGCTGCGACGCGGGAGCGGGGGTGAGCCAGAAAGTGTGGTCGACCGCGCGCGCCTTGGGATCATCGCTGACGCGTGCGAATGCCGGCGGCTTCGCCGCTTCCTTCCAGTTGCGGCCGAAGTCGGTGGACCGGAACACGGTCGGCCCGAGGTGACCGGTCTTGGCCGCGGCGAGCAGCGTGCGGCCATCGCGCGGATCGAGCACCAGGTGATTGACGATGTGGCCGAGAAAATGCGGCCCGTCGACCTGCCAACTGGCGCGTGCCGCGTCGCCGCGATACAGCCAGGCGCCCTTGCGCGTCGCCACCAGAACCAACGTGCGTCCCCCTGCCGGCGAGCTGCCGGAGGTGCTGCCGCTGCGAGGCGTTGCCCGCGTTGTCATCGTCTTCTCCCTTATGCGTCGGATTCGGCGGTCTGCGCCTTGGTGAGAGCGACCGTCTCGCGGATCGGCCGCATCGGTCGCACCTCGATGCAGCCGACGCAATCCTCGTCGGGCAGCTCGTCCAGACGCTTCTCGAACGGCATCGCCAGGAAGCCGGGATTCAAATGCAAGCTGTCGGGGCGATCTCGACTGGAGTCTCCTGGGTTCACTGAAGCAGAGCGTTTCCGCCTCAGGCCGGCGCTGCCGCGGCGCGCGCCTCGCGCCGCCAGGCCGCCGGGGTCGTGCCGAAGGTGCGCTTGAAGGCCCGATTGAACGCCTGCTCGGAATCGTAACCGCCGTCCTCAGCGATGCGGGCGAGGCTGGCATTGTCGTTGCGCAGGCGCTGCGCGGCGATCGTGAGCCGCCAGCGCGTCAGGTACTGAATCGGCGCCTGCCCGATCAGATCGGCGAAGCGCTGCGCGAGCGCCGAGCGCGACAGGCCGACCGATGCCGCCAACTCGTCCACCGTCCAGTCATGATTCGGACGCTCGTGCAGCTTCGCGAGTGCCCGCCCGACGAAGCGGTCCCGAAGGCCCGCGAGCCAGCCGGTTTTCTCCTCCGGCATGAGCTCGACGTAGCGGCGGATCGCCTCGACGAACAGCGGCTCGGCGAGCTTGGCGAGCACGGTTTCGCCGCCCGGGCGCGGCGCCGAGGTCTCCAACGTGCCGGCGTGCATCAGGCCGGTGAGCCAGTGGAATGCCGGTCCGTCGCCCAGCGACACCTTGAGCATGCGCGGCAGCGATTCCAGCATCGGACCGCACAGCTGGTGATCGCAGCTCAGAAATCCGCACACGAAGCGGGTGCGCGCGCCGCCGCCGCCGTGCTGGATGCGCAGCATGCCGCCGTTGACCCCGGGCTGCACCAGCGTGTGTGCTTGCGTCGGCGCGAGCCGCAAATTGCTGCCGAGCAGATGCGCGTCCTCGCGCGGCAGCATGACCAGATCGCCCGCGGCGAGCTGCAAGGTGGCGCCGTCCGCGATCAGCCGTGAATTGCAGGCGCCTTCGGTAAGCACGTGAAAGAACACGAAGTTCGGGCCGCCTCGGGTATTCGGCGACATCGTGTGGCCGGGGTCCGAGCGCACGCACCAGGGGGCACTGAACTCGGCGTCGAGAAACACCGCGCCGGTCAACTCGAGCACGCGCAAGGCATCCGATAGGGCGTCCATGGGCGCGCCATTATGAGCAACTCCGGAGCCTCGCGCAAAAACTGCGGATGCGTGATCAAACGCGCCGGACAGCCGCGCTCGCATACTTCGTTCACACGCATGGCGGTTGTCATGCGCGCCATAGACCGAATCGGGTCCGCTACCCGGGACGCAACAATCTCAGAATCAGGAGAACGATCATGTCGACCCCTACCGCACTCAAGATCAAACAGCCACACCCAACCACGGATTGGGAAACGCTAATCCACGAGCAGCTCGGCCCGCGGTTTGCACAACGCGCCCGGGCTGTCGACGAGGCCGACCGCTTCGTCGCCGAGAACTATGCCGACCTCAAGGCCGCCGGACTCATCGCGGCGGGTGTGCCGCTCGAGCTCGGCGGCGCCGGTGCGAGCTTTGCCGAAATGAGCGCGGTAGTGCGCGCGCTCGCGCGCTACTGCGGCTCGACCGCGCTCGCATTCGCCATGCACACCCACCAGGTCATGATGAGCGAGTGGCGTTGGCGTATCCAGAAGGCCCCGCTGGAGGGCTTGCTCAAGCGGGTTGCCGCCGAGCGCATCGTCCTGCTTTCGAGCGGCGGGTCCGACTGGCTGCACAGCTCGGGCACGGCGAAGCGAGTCGACGGCGGCTACCGCATCAACGCCCGCAAGGTTTTCTCCAGCGGCTCGCCGGCGGGCGATCTGCTGCTGACCAGCGCGGTGTACGAAGACCCCGAGGCGGGACCGACGGTGTTGCATTTCGGTGTGCCGATGAACGCGCCCGGCGTGCGCATCGATCCGCTCTGGCGCGCGCTCGGCATGCGCGGGACAGCCTCGAACGACATCGTGCTCGACGACGTGTTCGTTGCCGATACGGCGATCGGCGGAAAGCGCGCGCAGGGGCGCTGGCATATGTTGTTCCACATTGTCACGTTGATTGCGATTCCGCTGATCTACAGCACCTATGTCGGCATCGCCGAAGCGGCCCGGGAGCTTGCGCTAGGCCAGGCGCGGAAGCGGCGCATCGATTCTTATCAGCGCGCCCGCGTGGGTGCTCTGGATACCGAGCTTGCGGCAGCACGCCTGGCGCTCGCCGACATGGTGGCCGCCGGCAGCAGTTCAGCCCCCGGACCGGAAACCACCAATCGCATCTTCATCGGCCGCAGCCTGGTCGCGCGCGCGGCGCTTGGCTGCGTCGAGCAGGCGATGGAGGTCTGCGGGGGGGCAGCGTTCTATCGCGATCTCGGCATGGAGCGCCTGTTCCGCGACGTGCAGGGCGCACGCTATCACCCGCTGACCGAGAGCGTGCAGCGCGATTATGCAGGCTGCATCGCCCTGGGACTCGATCCGGACACCATTGGCTGATTGCGCCGGGCTCAGCGGCCTTTCGCGATGCCTTCGCGGCGCGGGTCGGCGCCGCCGCTCCAGCCCTCGGGCGTGTGCAGGACGCCGCGCAGGCCGCTGGTCATGTCCGCGACACGGATCGGGTGCCCCATGGCGGCGAGTGTTGCGGCAAGTGCTTCGGCCGCGGTGCCCCGCGCAAGGCGCTACGACGCGCTTTCCGGAACGGGCGCAGAATATCGCATTCAGCACGCGAACGTGCGTAGCGGGCATGGGTTCAGCGATTGGCAAGAAGGTGTGGGGTCCGTCCTAGGCAGAGATGTCCGCGATCGGAAGTCGGGCGCGCGTGGCGAGATCCAGAAGGCCTGCATCCTGCGTCAGTAGCAGCATGTCTTCCTCGGCCGCCGTCGCCACCAGAAGCCGGTCGAATGGGTCCGCGATCACCTGATCGAATCGCCGTGTCGCCTCGACGTGTCGCGCGGAGATTGCGAGTACCACGAATCCCTGCGCCTCCAGTGCGTCGCGCAGCGATCCCTTGGGCAGCGGCAGCTTGCCGCGAGAATTCTTGATCAGCATCTCCCACAGGCTCGCCGCGCTTACGGTGCAGTCCGATTGGGCGAGGATTCTGCGCAGCTCGCGCCCGAGGCGCCGGTCATCTCGCATCCAGCGATAGATCACGTGGGTATCGAGGAGATAGCGAGTCATCGCGCGCGCTTACCCGCCAGCTCGTCAGCAATCCGCCTGTTGAACGCCGGCGCGTCCCAGTCGGGCGCGGGCGCTGGCAGCTTCGACCACCCGCCGGGCTTGCGCGGCTTGCGCCGCGTTTTCACCGGGACCAGGCGAACCATCGGTACGCCATTGCTCGCGATGACGACCTCCTCTCCGGCCACAACCGCTTTCACCAGCTTCGAGAGCTGACTTTTCGCTTCCAGCATGTTGACCTGCGTGGCCATAGGGACCCTCCTTGTCGACCGCGTATGATATGCCGCCTTGGCTAAGTTGGCCAAGGTGGAGCA
>WYBJ01000328.1 GCA_011525945.1 Burkholderiaceae bacterium
CGAACGTTCGAGCAAGGCCTGGAAGGCCGGCACCAACCGGGTATACACGGCCACCGAAGCAAGACTCGCATTGTTCGCGCTTGGTCCGAGCCAGCGATCGTAGCCCTTGAAGCCGCCCCATGATTGCTTGAGCGCGTGGTACTCGGTTTCGAGCTCGGCGAATATCTCGGCCTTCTTCTGCGCCATGTGCGCGCGCGGCAGTCCCGAGGAATAAAGGCGATCGAGCCGGCGGCGATACTTGGAGACGATCGCGTAGAAGCTCGCCCGTCGCTCCTGCGAACGGTCGAACGCGGCAAGCTCGGCCGCGGTCCCGTGCGCTTGCATCCAGCGGCGCACCCCCGCGCGCTCCACCGTGACCGCGAACGACTCGTTGAATGCGCTATCGCCCTGCACATAGACCGCCTGGTGCGCGAGCTCGTGGAATATCAATCGGGCGAGCTCCGCCTGCGGATAGTGGATGAAGGTGTTGAGCACGGGATCGCTGAAATAGCCAAGCGTGGAATACGCCGGCACGCCGGCCACGAACACGTCGTCGCCGCTGCGCCGGAGCTCGGCTGCCGCGGCTTCGGCGTCGGTGCGCGAGAAGTATCCCTTGTACGCGACGCAACCGGCGAACGGAAAGCACCACTGCCGCGGGCTGACCGAATACGCGTCGGTCGCAAACAGGTTCCAGACGACGTAAGGCCGCTTCAGATCGGCATAGCCGCGGTAGCTGCTGTTGTCCGGCAGACCGAGCTTGGAGGAAGCGAACGCCCGAATTCGCATGGCATACTCGAGCCGCGCCTTGAGTGCGTCGGGTGCGCTGGGATCGGCGATTACCTCTTCGATCGGCCGTGTCGCCTGCCACATCTCGGTTTGGCCGCGGATTGCCTGCATGTAATAGCTCGCGGTGTCGCACCCGCTCAGCAGGACGAGAGCGAGCCACGGCGCGAGGCGAGCCAACACACGCGCGCGCGCTGCCGTCATCTCGCTTCCCGCTCGGTTCCGGGCGGGTAATGCTCGCCCGCGGTAAGAACCGGCGCATCGTCTGCCGACTCGAAACGGCCCTGCAACAAGAACCGCACGACCAGATCCCCGACTCGTCTGGAGAACGCCATACCGATATGACTCACCGGCAACTCGACCTGCGCGCGCATCCCGGGAACGCGTGTCTCCTGCGTGCGGATGACGCCATCGTGCGGTCGCGGCATGTCGGGCGCGACCAGCGTACCGAGACCCACGGCCCGGGTACCGGTGATGACGCCCACTTCGACGCCCTGCGGCGGCTGCGGTTTTTCGCATGCAAGCCATGCCGGCACGGTTTTACCCAGCATCCAGCGCCCGAGATGCCAGCGAGCGAGGCTGCGCGCGGCGAAACTGTCGCCGTAGGGACTCCCCATCATGACGATGCGACACACCTTCGTGAGCCTGTGCGTGGCCACGGCGTGCAGCGCGATCACGCCGCCAAGGCTGTGTCCGACGATGCACACGCGCTCCCAGCGCAATGCCCGTACGACGCTCGCCAGGCGCCGGGAGTTGTCCTCGAGCCCTGAGCGCGTCGCGGCGTAACCAAAGCGCATGCAGCGAAGTCCCGCGCGTTCGACGCGCCGCTGCACCAACAGCATGGCGCAGGCCGGAGTCCACAAGCCGGACAGCAGCACTACGATCGTTTCGTGCGTATCGTTTACCATGGCCCGACAGCCTCGCATGCGGGGTCGAAGCCCGGCAGATCGGAGGCGTTAAGCTGTTAGGCAGCGTCTGCCGCGCGCGGTTCGGCGACGAGTTCCTGCAGCCGAGTTCCCGCAGCCAGCCCGAGACCGCTCCAGTTTAGCAGCCCGCAGGCGCTCCGCGCTGTGCGCTGCGGCCACGCGCACAAAGGCCGTTCGACATCCCGGCACTTGCCGCCTGCCCCGAAGCGCTGCCGCGAACGCGCGCCTCAATCCTGGTACAGCGGCGCCTCGGACCACCCGAGCGCCGCGTATCCGCCGCACGCGGGCTCGCCGTCATACTCGTCCTCGTCGGCCGGCGCGGGGTCGTCGTAGTCTGCAAGTCCGCGCATGAGCATTTCGCGCTCGAGCGTGGCGCTGGTCATGCGCCACAGGCGGCGCCGCGCCGATGCCAGCGTCTGGCCGCAACTCGTCATCGCCGGAATCAATGTCTCGATCATCTGTTCGCGTGTCATGATGAACCTCCGAATCGCCTGCGCCGGGGACGCCCGCGCGAAAATGGGTCGGATCTGCCGGAACATCCGGCCTACGCGGCGAGCGCGCCGCCAAGGCCGAGCACTCCGTCGGCGCCTCGAGCGCGGTCGTTCTCCCGGACCATGTTCGGCTGCACCAGGCCGAGCCGAAAGGCGACCGCGACCGCCTCCAGGCGAGTGGCGACGTTCAGGCTGCGCAGGACGCTGGCAACGTGACACTTGACGGTCGCATCGGACAGATCGAGCTGGCGCCCGATCCGCTTGTTCGGCAGGCCTGCGCAAAGCAGCAAGAGCACTTCACGCTGGCGCGCAGTCAAGTGGATGGGAAAACCGTTGTGCGCCGCCACCGGGCCCCCGCTCCAGGTCCAGTGAATCGCTTTGCTGCTATTCATGGCCATCCCCCAGGTTGGTCGTAGCGTGGAAGGACTCGACCTTCCGTGCGTCCATTCGCTGTCTTGCCGGCAGGGCTCGAATGGACGGACGAACGATAGGCGCCTTGCTCGGCGATGTCGGTGTGTTTTGACACCCGAAGGGCCTGATCGCCCGAGATGAGCAAACGTCGCGGAGAATGAAGTTATGATGATCAGGTTGACCGATTACCTTCCCGGGTGGGTCGATGCACTGTCCCGAGTGTCGATCTGAAGTTCAGTCCACGTGGCGGTATTGCACGCACTGCGGCAGCGACTTGAAAGGACTTTGCCGCCTCTGCGGCGCAACGAATACACCGCAGGCGAATTTCTGCTACCGGTGCGGTGCTGCGCTCGAAGGCGCGTCATCGGACCGGATCGCTCAGGCGGCTCGTCCCGAGCCGCCCGTGGAGCGCAGGCAGATCGCGGCGATGTTCTGCGATCTCGTGGGTTATACGCAGCTGTCGATGCGCCTGGATCCGGAGGAGCTGGCCGAGATCCTGCAACAGTACCGCGCGACCACCGGGCGCATCATCGAGCGCTTCGGCGGGGCGGTATGGCGTTATCAGGGAGACGGGACGCTATTCTGTTTCGGCTATCCGAGCGCACACGACGACGATACCATCCGCGCGGCACGCGCTGCGCTGGAAATAACCGGCGAGGTCCGCGCGCTCGGTCAGGCATTGCACGCGCGACTGGGCTGCGTGCTCGATGCGCACGTGGGCATCCACACCGGAGAGGCGCTCGTCGGAGGATCGGTCGATCCCGATCCGATCGTCGGCCAGGTTACGAATATCGCGGCACGCCTGCAAGCGAGGGCGAAGGCTGGCGAAGTACTGGTGAGCGAAGACAGCGCCCGCTTCTTATTTGACGCGTTCGAGCTCGAACGCACCGGCCCGATTCGACTGAAGGGAGTCGACGAGGACATCGTCGTATACCGCTTGGCGCGCGAGCGCGATATCCAGGGCACGCTGTTCACTTTCGCGTCGAGAAATCTCACTCCGCTGACCGGTCGCAACGAAGAGCTCGCGCTCATCATGAAAAGTTGGGGCCGCGTCGTCGACGGCCACGGCCAGGTGCAGCTCATCAGCGGCGAAGCAGGTATCGGCAAGAGCCGCCTGCTGCACGCCGTGATATCGAGAATTCCCGCCGACGCGCGCAAGCTGCTGGTCTGTACCTGCCTGCCACATCACGCCCAAAGCACGCTCTATCCGTTCGTGGATCTGCTGCGGCGCGAACTCGAGTTCGCATCGACGGACTCGCCCGAGCGCAAGCGCGAGAAGTTGGCGCGCGCGTTCGAGTCAAGCGCGTTCCCCTTCCCGCACATGCGCGAGTCGCTAGGCAACCTGCTCCTGCCGGCGGGCGCAACGGCTGCGGTCGCCGAAACGTCGCCCAAGGTACGGCGCGAGCGCACGATCGACTGGTTCGTGGAATGGACGATCCAGCAGTCGCAGCGCCAGCCCCTGGTGCTGATCATCGACGACCTGCATTGGGCCGACAGCTATACGCTCGAGCTGGTCACCTCCTTGAGCCGTCGGATCGCCGGCGCGCGCGTCTTCCTGCTCATATCATTCCGGACCGATTTTTCCCCGCCCCTAGCTCTGCGAAGCGAGGTCGGGCATGTCGCGCTCGGCCCGCTTGCGCACGCCGATGTGCAGGAAATCATCGCGAGCATCGTGGCGCGCGAGGAGATGCCCGTCGAGGTCTCCGAGCACATCGTGCGCATGTCCGACGGCGTGCCGCTGTTCGTCGAGGAGGTCGTGCGCGCCTACACGCTGCATGGGCGCCCCGCGCTGACGCCGACACTGCGCGGGATGTTCACCGCGCGCCTCGACGCCTTGTCACCGGAAGACAAGATCCTGGTCCAAACGGCTTCTGTCGTTGGTCACGAATTTCCGTCGGCGCTGCTGGAAGCGATCGTCGCCATCGAACCCGAGCGGCTGAAAGAGCGCCTTTCCAGGTTGCTCGAAAGTGAGACCGTCTACCAGCGTGGCACCGGCCATGGTGCGACATACGTCTTCAGGCATGCGCTGCTCGCCACGGATGCCTACATATCGCTTCCCAAGCCGGCGCGGGCAGAGCTGCATCGCCGCGTCGCGATGGCGATTCAGGCGCGCATGCCCACGCACGCCGACGAGCATCCAGAGGTCGTGGCGATGCATTTGCGCGAGGGCGGTGCATTCCTGGAGGCCGCCGAGTACTGGCGCCGAGCGGGAGCACAGGCATTGGAACAGTCGGCCGATACGCTCGCCGTGGGCCATCTACGGCACGGGCTCGATTGTCTCGATAGACTCGAACCCGGTACGGTGCGATATCAAATGGAAGTCGAGTCGCTCGTCACGCTGGGCGCGGCGCTTACCGCCGTAAGAGGCTTCGGCGCATCCGATGTCGAGGCAACCTACGCTCAGGCGCACGCGCTCTGCGAGCGTCTGGGCGATACCGAGCGGCGCTTCCACGCCCTTGCCGGGCTGCACTCGTTCTACCAGGTTCGCGGGCCGCTCACCAAGGCGCGCGATATCGCCTCCGAGCTGCTTGCGCTGGCGCACGCGCGCGACGACTCGCCATGGCTCGCGCAAGCGCACCGCCGACTCGGGTGGTGCTTGTTCTGCCTGGGTGAGATGGCGAGCGGGCGCGCGCATCTGCGACAGGCCATCGAGCTCTACGATAGCCACGGTCACGTGCACGCCCGCGTGCATGGCGCTCACCCGCGCGTCGTAGGTATGGTGAACCTTGCGCTGGTCGACTGGTTCATGGGCGATGCGGCGCTCGCGCTCAGGCGCAGTCAGGAAGCAATTGCCGATGCGCGCCGGCTCGGCAAGCCATTCATCCTGGCCTACGCGCTTTGCATGTCCGCGGCGGTTCGTCTTTGCAAACAAGAGCCTGACGAAGCGCTGCGGCTCACGGCGGAAGTCGACGAGATCGCCACGCACTGGGGCTTTCCGTACTGGCTTGCCTGGAGCCAAGTCCTCCAGGGCTGGGCGCTGACTAGCACAGGTGCATTGGATGACGGTCTTGCCCGGCTCCAGGCCGGCGTTGACCGGTATCGAGAAACCGGCGCCCAGTTGTTCCTGCCCTGGGCGTACGCGACGCTCGCCGAATGTTTGCTGCGGCGCGGACAGCCGGACGAAGCTCGAACGGCGATCGTGCGGGCGGAAGAGGGCGTGCGAGACCTCGGCGGCTACTTTCTGCAGGATTCGATTCGGACGCTTCGAGCGGACTACGAGCGCACCCAGCAGCTTCGCGCCGTGTGATATCCGGCCCCGCACGCGGCCGGCGAGCGAATCGATACAGCCGGTGGAGCCTGCCGCGCTGTCGTCGGTCGACTCGCGCCGACGGCTAGGCGCCGCCGCATCGCCCGGAAGGACGATGACATGGCGGATGATGAGCGCTATAGTATGCTGCCCATCAGCAGCTCGAATGGCGGTGATCAACCAGGCGACGTCGGTATGGCGAAGCCTGTCCGATATCGTATCGGGAGGATCGCGTGCAGCCGTTCTTCGACACTCCGCCCAAGCTTACCGTCTCGGTGACGGCGAGCTGCAATCTCGACTGCAAGCACTGCTACGCCGATTGCACGCGCGAGCCGCGCGCCGCTGAGATGAGCACGGCAGAATGGCTCGATTTCTTCGGCTATCTCGCCGGCAACGGCTTCATCCAGGTTTACATCGAGGGGGGCGAGCCTCTGTACAAGGCGGATTTCAGCCGCCTGCTCGAATTTTCCTGCAAGCACATGATGACCTTGGTCCGCACCAACGGCACGTTGCTGACTCCGGCGGTGGCGCGCGAGTGGAAGCGACTCGGTGTAGGTCGCGCCTTCGTCGATCTCATGGGCGCGACGGCGACAACGCACGACTGGTTCGCCGGCGTCGCGGGCAGCTTCGAGAAGGCATGTTCGGCGGTCGCCAATCTGAAACGCGCCGGCGTGCCGGTGGATGCGACCGTCATCGTGAACCGCCGCAACGCCGCCGAACTGAATGCCCAGCTGAGGCTCGCCCGCCGGTTGGGCGCCGAACGCGTTGGCATACTGCGGCTCTACCCCCTGGGCCGTGTGAAACACCGGTGGAGCGAGCTTTCGCTCTCGCTGCATGAGCAGGATGCCGCCATCGCATCGCTTCGAGTTCCGCGGGGGTTACGCGTCATGCAGTCGTGGCATCCGAAGGATTCGAACTGCTGCTGGCAGGCGGCCGCGGTGGATCCGTTCGGCAACTCGATCGGTTGCATGTACCTGCGCGAGTACGTCCGCTACGGCAACGTGCGCTCGACCTCGTTGCTCCATACCTGGCGTAACCACCCGCTCTACCGGCAACTGCGATCGGGGCACGTCGAGCAAGGATGTGCGGGCTGTTCCAGTGCGGACGGCACGAGGGGCGGATGCCGGGCGAGCGCTTTTGCCTTTCACGGACGATGGAGCGCCCCGGACCCGTTCTGTACGCAACTCAACGCGGGAGTCGATCTGCGTGTACTACCCGAAAGACTGCTATACCAAAACGAAGGGCGTCAGGACGCGGGCATTGCCGGAGAGAGGCGCGTGGCTCGTCTACACACCCAGACCACCGAACCTGTACACCCTGAATCACGCGATGTACGCGATCCTTCAGCTTGCGGACGGCAGTCCGGGCTACGCGATCGAAGCGCGCTATTTGAAGCTGAACGTGACCGGTGAATCAGTGCGAGAAGCCCGGGCCGGGTTCCGCGCCGCCCTCCAGTTGCTGGAGAAGCGTTGCATTCTGAAACGACGCCCGGATAAGTCCATGAATGGCGACAACGAAAGGAGCACGTGATGACACGACGCAAAGCGGGCAGAACGCCACGGATAGACCCCGTCGAAACCGAGCTTCGTTCCGATGGGCGCCTCGTTCTCGGTAGCGCCGGGTACGGTTTGCCGACGCCCGTGCACGCGAGACCCGACTATCTCGTCACCTGGCGCTACGGCGTGGTGGGCATTGAATACTTGCAGAAGTTCCACGGCGCGACCATCGCCGCGGCGGCCATGAATCCGCAAAGTGCCATCGAGCAATTCCTTGCCGACTTGCGCACCGACGAGCAGAACATCGTGGCGGGCTGCACTGCGTTTGCGCCGAGGGGCGGCACGCCTGCCGTCGAATACATCGGCACCTATTGCGGTCTCGGTCTCGACTCACCCGATATCGAGACGGTGTGGGGCTACTACACCGACATCGTCACGCCTTCGGCGGGCGGTGCACCGCCCTTGGAAACGATCTGGAGTAACTTGTGGTCGGCGCCGACGACCAGTCAAGCATTCAAGGATGCCGTAAACAAGCTCGTTTTCGCGTACATGTGGAGCCACTCGCGCTCGATCGAAGTGCGCTTCCTCGCCGGCAAGGCCAACGCAGCCGTGCTCCCGATCGCGCCGGCAACGCCATTCTGAGTTCGTCGACTCGGCACGCGGATGCGACCGCGGTAGGCGCCAATGAAACCTTTCCGGATCGATGTGGACTGCGAGCAGGTCTGCGTTGAGATCGAAGCGAACGAACGGCAGTTTCGAATAGCGCTCGATCGCGCCGTCGGCGATTGGTGCCGAGTCGTCAAGGGCTGGCGCGAAGAGCGCTTCTCCGTTCCCGCGGAGGCATTGCGCATCAAGTTCGAGTTGCTCGACCCGAACGAGCTGGAGGATCGATATGGCAACGTCGATGTATCCAGTCTTCTCCTGCTGCCCTGCGACGCCGGACCCATCGCGTACCTGCCGATGAAGGGTACGATTCGGTTGAAGAAAGAGAAGCTGCCCGCACTGGAAGACGCGGGGGCGCTGGTGTACGCACTGAAGCACGAAATCGGCCACGTCCTGGGGCTCGGCACCGTATGGGAGGCAAAAGGCTTGGTCGCCGGAACCTTCTACGATCCCGTCTTTACCGGAGCGGCGGCGAAGCGCGCCTACCTGGAGCTGCAGGAGATGGCGAATCATCCCCAGCCGACGCTCAAGGATGTTCCGTTGGATGCTGTCGATTTCAACTCGTTTACCCACTGGAGCGAGTCGATTTTCGGCGACGAGATCATGACCCCGGTGTTGATCCGAGGACGACTCAATGCGGTCAGCAAGCTGACCGCTGCGGCACTGGAGGACATGGGATATCTGGTCGATTATGCCGCCATCGACCTCTCGTACAGCCTGCCGGCGGCGCCCGAACCCGTGCCGGCAGCGGCTGTGCCGGTTTCCTCGCCAGCGCAAGCCGCGAGGCAGGGCTCGGACGATGAAGACCGACCGCGCAGCGATCGCCATTCGCAACGCATGCGAGAACGTTTCCATTGTTCCTGCGATTGATCACACGCGCCGAATGCGCAACCGCCTGAGCATGCACGCATGTGAACAAGGGCCTCGCCCGCTGCAGCAAGTCGAGGTTCTGAACGGCCTTCCGAACGACGTATTGCAGCAACTATCCCGCCAATGCGCCTGGCGCACGTACTCTTCCGGGCAGCAGGTTTATTCACGCGAGTCGAAGGACCGGCATGTGCATTTCATCGTTCGCGGCAAGGTGCGCGTGAGCATCTACTCCGCGGCGGGGCGCGAGGTGGCGTTCCGCGACGTCGGCGCCGGGAAGTGCTTCGGCGAGATTGCGGCGATCGACGGGCTGCCGCGCTCGGCAACGGTTGAAGCGATCGACGAGTCGATCATCGCCTCGATCACGCCGCAGAGCTTCTGGGCGCTGCTCGAACGCGAGCCCTCGGTCATGGCAAACGTTGTTCGGCTGCTCACGGCGACCATACGCTCCCTGTCCGAGCGCCTGTTCGAGCTGAGCACGCTCGGCATTCAGAACCGGGTACATGCCGAGCTGCTGCGGCTTGCCAAGGAAGCCGCAGAGCGCAATGGCGTGGCCTGCATCGATCCCGCGCCGAGGCACGCCGACATCGCCAGCCGCATCAGCGCCAACCGCGAGCAGGTGACCAAGGAGTTGTCCGCGATGGCGCGCCAGGGGCTGGTGGAGAAGCGGGGACGGGCGCTGGTGGTACCGGATGTCGCCCGCCTGGAGCGGATCGTGGCCGAGTTACGCCGCAACACCTGAGCTCGTGCGCTGGTGCGAAACCGAGCCGCCAGTCCCGGAGCGCGCCAGCACCCGACTCGCCCCCGGCTACTTCGGCGTGATCCCCTTCTCCTTGAAATAACGCAACGCGCCGGGATGCCACGCGATCGGTGACGCGCCAATCTGCTGATTGGCGAGCGTCATGTTGGCCGCCTCGCGGTGAGCGAGGACGACGTCTTTCTGGTGCTCGAACAACGTGCGCACGATGTCGTAGACAACCTGCTCGGGCATCTTCTCGTGCACGTAGAGCACGCCCCATACGCTTGCGGCGCGGTTCTCGTGGTCCTGGCCGGGATACGACTTGGCGGCGATGCGGGTCGCGGCGTAGATCGGGCCGTACTTCTTTTTCATCGCCTCGACCGAATCGGCATGATCGATCAGTTTCACCTTCATTCCGGGCGTCGCCGCAAGATCGGTGACTGCCGGCAGCGGCACCCCGGCGGCATGCATGAAGGCGTCGAGCTTGCGATCCTTGACCGCGTTCGCCGCTTCGGCGACGCTCAGTCGCTCGCGCTGGATGTCCTTGTCCGCACGGATGCCGTAGGCCTCGAGGATGCGCAAAGCCATCACTTCGGTGCCGCTTCCCGGTGAACCGGTCGATACGCGCTTGCCCTTGAGGTCGGACATCTTCTCGATGCCGCGGCCGTCGACGCTCACGATGTGCATCACCAGCGGATGGACTACGGCGATGGTGCGCATCGGCACCTTCTCCTTGAATTTGCCGATGCCGTTCGCCCCCTCCCAGGCGCTATCCACCATGGAAAATGCCACTTCGGTCTTGTGCGCGCCGAGCAGGCGGACGTTGTCCACGCTGCCGCCGGTAACCTCGGCAGTGGCCGCCGTGCCTTTCATGTACTTGCTGAGTACATTGGCCATCGCACCGCCCATCGGATACCACACGCCGCCTGTGCCGCCTGTGGAGATGGAAAGCTTGATGTCTTGAGCATGGGTGAATGGGGCGGCCGCGAGACACAGCGCAGCGGCAACGATCGCTATCGGGCGCATTTCGAATCCTTCCTCCGCTTGGTTGCCAGCCGCGCAGCGGCCTGTCCGCGACGTTCGCCTGGCGCGCGGCTATTGTAGTGCCGCAGGCGGCAGAAAGCAGCCGCGAACGTTGCCTGTCCGCGGCTGCCGCAAGCGTGAGGCTGTCCCGGCGTCCGGACGAACCGACCGGGTCAAGTGCCCCGGGATGTGTCCCGGTCCCGGTCGCTCGTACGGACGCGCAAGCTCGCTGCGGGCATCAGTCGATCGGCCCGTAAGTACGGGGAAACGGATACTCGTCCTTCCCCCAGGCGTCTTCGAACGAGCTGCC
>WYBJ01000329.1 GCA_011525945.1 Burkholderiaceae bacterium
CAGAATCACCCAACAGCAACAAGACGCCTTCGACGCGACCTGTCGCAAGCTGTACAAATTCCTGACCGCGCAGACCACACCGCCCGATCAGTGAGCATATTCACCCACAGATTCCGCTGACGAGCCATTTTTTTTCATCGACATCGCAGGAACCTCGCACCAGGACAATGCCGTCTCAGGCAAGTAGTCGGATTCAAGCGCGCGATCCGAAGCGCTCGGACCCGACTCGACGACGGGCCGCGCGTGCTGCTTCAGCCCACCTTGAAGTATCCCGGCAGTGCTTCGATGCGCTTGATCCAGCCCTGCACCGCCGGGTATGGATCGAGTGAGATGTTGCCTTCGGGCGCACGCGCCGTGTACGGGTAACACGCGATGTCGCCAATCGTAGGACGGCCAAGCGCCAGCCAGTCGTTACGCTGCAAGCGCCCGTCCAGGACACCCAATCCCTTGCGCCCGAGCTCCGCACCCTCGTCGTAGTGGCCGGTGCGGATGCCGCGCACGATCCCGCGCGTGTATTGCAGGCCGAACTGAATCTCGTTCAATGCCAGCGCGATCCATTGCATGACTTCTCCCATTTTGCCCGGATCGCTCGGCAGCCATGCCTCACCCCCGTACTTGCGCGCGATGTAGACCAGGCAGGCGCTCGAATCCCATAGCACGCGGCCTTCGTCCTCGAGGACAGGGACTTGCGAGCGTGGATTCAGATCGATGAAGGGCTTGCGTTTGTGCTCGCCGTTCGGAAAATCGACGATCACGGTTTCGTAGGGATGCTTGAGCAGCGACAACAGCAGGGCGACCTTGTAGCCGTTGCCCGAGTTCTTGGTGGTGTAGAGCTTCATGAGGTCTCCGGTCGATAGGTACGAGGAGCGTCGGCACCGCAGGCGCTGCGAAAACGAGGGGTTGCGAATGCTGCGTTCGCATCTTATAACGCCCAGGGGCTTCCTTCTCGAGTCGCCTCTCGCGGGCCGCACCGCAGCGGCCCGATCGACCGGGCGGGCAGGAGCTGCGCATGGCAAGGAACATTGCGGTCCCGAGTGATCTCCTGCCCCCGCTGTCGGCGGGAGTGGTGGTCATGCGACGCTTTGCCGACGGCTGGCGCTGTCTTGTGCTGCGTGCCTATCGCAACTGGGATTTTCCCAAAGGCATGGTCGAGGGCGACGAGGCGCCGCGCGTCGCGGCGCAGCGCGAAGTGTGGGAAGAGACCTCGCTCGGCGATCTGCGCTTCAATTGGGGCGACGAGTACAAGGAAACCTTGCCGTACGCCGGACGCAAAGTCGCGCGTTACTACATCGCCGAGTCAGCCTCTGATCCGGTAGCACTGCGGATATCGGAGGAGCTCGGCCGTCCCGAGCACGACGAATTCCGCTGGGCGAGCTTCGATGAAGCCGAAGACGTGCTGCCGCCGCGCCTGGCAATCGTGCTCGACTGGGCGCGCGCCCTCGTGGCTTCGGATACGGGCTGACCAAGGTGCGCCAGGTCGCTGACGCGGCATCCGTGGTGCGCCCGGAATGGCGTGCGGCGGATATCCACCGGCGTCACGGCGCCGGCGTCGAATCGACACCTGTGCCTGGCGCGTCCAGCTGTGCCACAATCGCGGCGGTCATCTCGGTGGTGCCGGCCGACCCGCCCAGGTCGGGCGTAACGCACGCGCCTGTGCGCAGCACCGAGTCGAGCGCCGCTTCGATGCGTCGGGCCGCCCGATCCTGCCCGAGGTAGCGCAGCATCAGCGCCGCCGAAAGAATCATCGAGCTGGGATTGGCCACATTCCGGCCAGCGAGATCGGGCGCGCAACCGTGAACGGCTTCGAATACGGCGCAGTCGGCGCCGATATTCGCACCCGGCGCCACACCCAACCCGCCCACGAGACCCGCCGCCAGATCGGACAGGATGTCCCCGTACAGGTTGGGCAGAAGCAGGCAGTCGAAGTGCTCCGGGCGCAGCACGAGTTCCATGCAAAGCGCATCGACGACACGGCTTTCCACCGTGATCCCCGGGTAGCTCGCCAGCGTTTCGCTGCAGGCATCCAGGAACAGGCCATCGGTCAGCTTGAGGACGTTGGATTTGTGCCCGATCGTCACACGCTCCCTTCCCGTGCGCTGCATGTATTCGGCTGCGAAGCGCGCCATCCGCTCGCTGCCCGAGCGCGTGATGCGTTTCACCGCCTCGGCGGTGTTCTGATCGGTCATGCGTTCGATCCCGAGGTAAAGATCCTCGCTGTTTTCCCGGAAGATCACCAGATCGATGTCGTGATAGCGCGAAGCGATACCGGCGAAGCTCTTGATCGGGCGGACGTTGGCGAACAACTCCAGTTCCCCCCGCAACGCGATCGTCGGCCCCGGATAGCTGTGTTCCTCGATCCGGCCGTTGGCGCGCCGGGCCTTGCGCGTGACGCGAAAGTCGCCCCCGAAGGTGTTACCCATAGGGCCCTTCAGTGCCACTCCGTTACGCAGAATCGACTCGTAGACGACTTCCGGCACCGCGACGCCGGTGCGCTCCAGGCGCGACATGCCGGCGTCGAGATCCTCCCAGTGAATGTTCGCGCCCACCGCATCGACGACCTCACGCGCCGCCGCGGTTACCTCCGGGCCTATGCCGTCGCCGGGAATCAGGGTGATGGTCGCAGTCATGGCGTGTGGTCCCGTGTCCGTATCGAACTGTCGTCCAATATGCGACGCTCAGCGATGGGCAGCGAGCGTCAAGCATTTACCGGAAGCTCGATAGGATACGGGCAAGCGGTGTGCAGGCAAAACGGGTCGTAGATCGCGAGCGTCCGGAACGAACCAGAAGGCGAGTGAGCCGCGCTCGCCCGAGATAGCGTCGTGGCGTGATAGGGACGCGCGCGGGGTGCGAGGCTGGCGCGTGTCGGTGTCGGCGTCTTCGAGGGTCCGTTTGGCATTTTGCTATACTCGCTCGGTTCAGCGTTTCCTGACACCTTGATCCTCGATGTTCCTCGAATTCCGGCGGGCTCTGCGGCTCGCAGGGCGATCGGCGTTGCCGGTGCAAGATCTTTTACGGGCTCGCTTCGGGCGGCCCGACTCGTGAACAGGAGCCCACGATGACCCGCAATCCCTTCAATACCCAGCAGCAATTTCAATTCGGCGCGGGCAAGAGCGGTCAATACCACTCGCTGCCTGCTCTGGAAAAGGCAGGTGTGGGCAAAGTCTCCCGCCTGCCGATCTCGCTGCGTATCGTGCTCGAGTCGGCGCTACGTAATCTCGACGGCCGAAAGATAACCGAGGCGCATATCCGCGAGCTGGCAAATTGGTCGCCGCGCGGTGCGCGTACCTCGGAAGTTCCGTTCGTGGTCGCGCGGGTGCTGCTGCAGGACATGACCGGAGTACCCCTGGTGGTCGATTTTGCCGCCATGCGCGAAGCAGCCAAGAAGATGGGCAAGGATCCCGAAATCATCGAGCCGCTGTGCCCCGGGCATCTCATCATCGACCACTCTGTGCAGGTCGACAACTACGCTTCGCCGGATGCGCTGAAGAAGAATATGGAAATCGAGTTCATGCGTAACCGCGAGCGCTATCAGTTCCTGAAGTGGAGCGCGCAGGCGTTCAAGACCTTCGTTACCGTGCCGCCCGGTAACGGCATCTGCCACCAGGTGAACCTCGAATACGTCTCCCAGGTCGTGTGGCAGAAAGATGGCATGTTCTACCCCGACACCCTGGTCGGCACCGATTCGCACACCACCATGGTGAACGGGTTGGGCGTGCTCGGTTGGGGTGTGGGCGGTATCGAGGCCGAGGCGACCATGCTCGGCCAGCCGATGTATTTCCTGCAGCCGGACGTGGTCGGTGTGCACCTCAAGGGCAAGCTGCGCGACGGTGTGACCGCCACCGACCTGGTGCTTCGCATCGTGCAATTGCTGCGCGAGAAGAAGGTGGTGGCGAAGTTCGTCGAGTTCTTCGGCGAAGGCGCGGCGTCCCTTACCATCCCGGACCGAGCCACGCTAGGTAACATGGCGCCGGAATATGGCGCGACCTGCGGCTTCTTCCCCGTCGACGACGTCTCGTGCGAATACCTTCGCATCACCGGTCGCAGCGATGCGGCCGATATCGCCAAAGCCTACTACCAGGCGCAGAACATGTTCGGCATGCCGAAGCCGGGCGAGATCGACTACAGCGAGGTGATCGAGCTCGACCTGGCTAGCGTAGTGCCCGCCGTGTCCGGGCCGCGCCGACCGCACGATCGGCTCGATCTGGCGGCGCTCAAGGGCAAGCTCGCGGAGCTGATGGGCAAACCGATGGCCGAGGGCGGCTACGGCAAATCGGCGGCGGCGTTGAACGAGCGCTTCGAGACCAACTTGCCCGGCATCGATATCGGCGACGGCGACGTGCTGATCGCAGCGATCACCTCGTGCACCAACACCTCCAACCCGGGCGTGCTGCTCGCGGCCGGATTGCTGGCGAAGAAAGCCGTGGAGAAAGGCCTGAAGCCGCACCCGCGCGTCAAGACGTCCCTGGGGCCGGGCTCGCGCGCGGTCGAGAAGTACCTGATCGATGCCGGGCTACAGCCCTATCTCGACCAACTCGGCTTCAACGTGGTCGCATTCGGCTGTACCACGTGCATCGGCAACAGCGGACCGCTCGATCCGGCGATCGAGGAAGCGATCGGCAAACACGACATCGTGGGCGCGGCGGTGCTGTCCGGTAACCGCAACTTCGAAGCGCGCATTCATCAGGCGATTCGCGCCAATTTCCTCGCAAGTCCGCCCTTGGTGGTCGCCTTTGCGCTTGCCGGCACGGTCAATATCGACATCTCGAAGGATGCGATCGGCCAGGGCAAGGACGGCAAGCCCGTGTACCTGAGAGACATCTGGCCGTCCAGCGCCGAGGTGGCGGCGGTGATGAAGTATGCCACCGACCCCGAGATGTTCAGGAAGGTGTTCTCCGCCTTCAAGGAAGGCAATCCCATGTGGGACGAGATCCCGGCATCGTCTGGCGCCTTGTTCCAGTGGGATCCCAAGTCGACCTACGTGCGCCATCCGCCCTACTTCGACGGCTTCACGATGAAACCGGGCACGGCGGCCGACGTCAAGAACGCGCGCATGCTAGCGACATTCGGCGACTCCATCACCACCGACCACATCTCGCCTGCGGGCGGGATCCGCCCGAGCGCGCCTGCCGGCCGTTATCTTCAGGCCGAAGGCGTGGGCATCGAGAACTTCAATACCTACGGCGCGCGCCGCGGCAACCACGAGGTCATGATGCGCGGCACATTCGCGAACGTGCGCATCAAGAATCTCATGGTGCCGGGAACCGAGGGCGGGCTAACGGTCTACGAGCCTTCCGGCGAGCAGACTTCGATATTCGAAGCGGCGATGCGCTACAAGCAGGAAGGCGTGCCGCTGGTGGTGTTCGGCGGCGACGAGTATGGCCAGGGCTCATCGCGCGACTGGGCGGCCAAGGGCCCGCAACTGCTCGGCGTCAAGGTCGTCGTGGCGCGCAGTTTCGAGCGCATCCACCGGGCCAACTTGGTGTTCATGGGGATTCTGCCGCTGGAGTTCAAGCAAGGCACGAGCGCGCAGTCGCTCAAACTCGACGGCTCGGAAGTGTTCGATTTCACCGGCCTCGGAGGCGGCATCACCCCGCGCCAGCAGGTGACTATGACGATCCGGCGCAAGAACGGAGCGACCGAGGCCGTTCCGCTCACGCTTCGCATCGATACCCCGATCGAGGTCGACTACTACCTGCACGGCGGCATCCTGCCCTACGTTTTGCGCGAGCTATTGGCCGCGTAGGCGGTCCGCGGCGCGCGGCGGTCGGCTCGAACCGCGGCCGAGGCAACGCGCGAGCGCTCGGTCGCGGCGGCAGTCTGCGTGCTGCGCCGCACCGGGTCGGGCCGTGATCGTCGATTTGACGCGTCGGCTCGAACTTGCGGCCTGCGAACGGGTCTTTATTTCGGTGCGCGCAGGTCGGTATGCGCGCACCAGCTTCGCGTCCGGAGACATAGGATGGCCAAAGTCGAGAAATCCGAGAAGCAGTGGCAGGCGCAATTGACGCCGCATCAATACCAGGTCACGCGCCGCAAGGGCACCGAGCCGGCCTTTACGGGGGAATATTGGGACAATCACGCGCGGGGCACTTACCACTGCGTATGCTGCGGCACGGCGTTGTTCGGTTCGCACGAGAAATTCGACTCCGGCAGCGGCTGGCCGAGCTATTGGCAGCCGCTTGATCCCGGCGCGGTCCGAACCGAGGATGATTTCAGCCACCTCATGCGGCGTACGGAAGTGTTGTGTGCGACCTGTGATGCGCACCTCGGCCACGTGTTCGAAGACGGGCCGGCGCCAACCGGGCTGCGCTATTGCATCAATTCGGCGGCGTTGAAGTTCGAACAAGGCCAATAACGTCATCGCGACCGAACCATTGCCATCCGTGCGATCGGTTGTGTTCACACCGGTGAGCGGTCATAATGCCGCGCCATGAAATTTCTGTTCGATATCTTTCCGGTCGTCCTGTTCTTTGCCGCCTACAAGCTCGCCGATATCTTCGTCGCCACCGCGGTCGCGATAGTCGCGACATTCGCCCAGATCGGCTGGATCTGGGTTCGAGGCCGCAAGGTCGAACCCATGCTATGGGTAAGCCTCATCATCATCGTCGTGTTCGGCGGGGCGACGCTGCTGCTGCGCGACGAGACCTTCATCAAGTGGAAGCCGACGGTGTTGTACTGGCTGTTCGGGGCGGCCCTGTTGATCGCCGCCCACGGCTTCGGCAAGAACCTCATTCGCTCGATGATGGGCTCGCAGATCGCGCTGCCCGATCGGGTGTGGACGCGGCTCAACCAGAGCTGGGTCGGATTCTTCGCCGTGATGGGCGTGTTGAACCTGTACGTTGCGTATCACTTTCCCACCGACACCTGGGTGGATTTCAAGCTCTTCGGCGGTACCGGTCTCATGCTGTTGTTCGTGCTCGGTCAGGCCGTGATGCTCACCAAGTATGTCGAGGACAAGGGATCCGGTTGATGTATACCGCCTCGCCGTTTGCCGGACGTGCCATCGCGCCCAGCGCGGCCGGCCGTACTCTTGTACGCACATGAAACGGCCCCCTCGAAACGTTCATCCGTGATCAGCGTCCAAGCCATCGAGCGCTTGCTGGCTGCGCTCGAACCCGAATCGGTCGATCTGATCGACGACTCGGCGCACCACGTCGGTCACGTCGGGGCACGTGACGGCGGCGGGCACTACCAGCTGACGGTAATCTCCCCCCGCTTCGAAGGCAAATCGCGCTTGGAGCGCCATCGCATGGTGTATGCCGCGTTGAGGCCGCTGATGCAACGCGAGATTCACGCGCTAGCACTACGCACTCGTACCCCAGGCGAACCCTGAAATCCATTCTCCAAGAGGAAAGTCGATGAAAACCTGCTTCTCCCTCCTTGCCGGCATGCTGCTCGCGGCCTTGCTCGTCGCTCTGCCGGCATCCGCGCAGGACAAGGGTGCCGCGGCACCTGCGCAGAACGGAACGATAGCGACGGTCAACGGCAAGCCTATTTCGCAGGCGAAGCTGGATATCCTGGTCCGTGAGCGCGTCGCGCAGGGACAACACGATTCGCCGGAGCTGCGCAGCTATCTCAAGCAGGAGCTGATCAACCGCGAAGTGCTGCAGCAGGAGGCGGTAAAGCGCGGACTGGACAAGAACGAGCAGGTGATGATGCAGCTCGACATGGTGCGCCAAGGTGTCCTGGTAGCCGCATTCCTGCAGGATTACCTGCGCAAGAACCAACCGAACGACGCTGCGCTCAAGAACGAGTACGAGCGAATCAAGGCGCAGCAGGGCGACAAAGAGTACCGTGCCCGCCACATCCTGGTAAAGACCGAGGAGGAAGCGAAGGATGCGCTCGCGCAGCTTGCCAAGGGCGCCAAGTTCGAGACGGTGGCTGCAGAGAAATCTCTCGACACGGGCTCCAAGGGCAATGGCGGGGACTTGAACTGGGCGCCCCCTGGGCGCTATGTCAAACCATTCGCCGAAGCGCTCACCAAGCTCAAGAAAGGCGAGACGACCAAGACACCGGTGCAAACCCAGTTCGGCTGGCACGTCATCCAACTGCAAGACGAGCGGCCGCTAAAAATGCCCGCCTTCGACGAGGCGAAGCAGCAGCTCGTACAGATGCTGGGCCAGCAATCGCTGCAAAAGCTGGTCGCCGACCTGCGCTCGAAAGCCAAGGTCACCGAGTAGCGATTGCGCATGCTGGAAAAAAGCGCAGCCTCGGCTGCGTTTTTTGTGCGCCCGACGCCTCGGCGGTCGGGTTGGCTATGATAGTTCCGAGGCAGCGCTAAATGACGCGCTCGGGGAAGAAACCGCTTCCGCTTACCCGGTAATGAGAGGGATGGTCATGGCAGACGACAAGATTCTTGCATCGCAGCGCGACGGCATCGGTTCGCTCGTGTTCAACCACCCCGAGAAGCGCAATGCGCTCTCGCCCGACATGGCCTTGGCCGCCGCCGATGCGATCGAGAACTTTGCGCGCGACGCGAGCGTGCGCGTGATTGTTCTGTCCGGCGCCGGTGACAGAGCGTTCGTCTCCGGCGGTGACATCTCGCGCTTTGAATCCGAGCGTGCTACTCCCGAGCAGATGGCCGAGTACAGTAGAAAGTCGGCGCGCTTCCGTGCCACACTGCTCGACGCCGGCAAGCCGACCATTGCCAAGATACGTGGGTACTGTCTTGGCGGTGGACTGTCGGTCGCGCTCAATTGCGACTTGCGCTTCTGCGCCGACGAGTCGCAGTTCGGTATCCCCGCGGCGCGTCTGGGGATCGGCTACGGCGTCGAGCGCCTGGCGCAGCTCGTGCAACTGGTCGGCCCGTCCGTAGCGAAGGACATGCTCTTCAGCGGCCGGCGCTTGCACGCCGACGAAGCGCTGCGGGTGGGACTGGTCAACCAGGTCGTAGCAGCATCCGAGCTGGACGAGTTCGTCGCCAGGTACGCGGCCACACTCGCCGCCAACGCGCCCCTGTCGATCATCGCCGCCAAGCGCGTCATCGACGAGATCATGAAAGACGGGCAGGAGCGCGATCATGCGCTGTGCGAGCGCGTCATCGGCAACTGCTTCGCCAGCCAGGACTACATCGAAGGGCGGCGGGCGTTCATGGAAAAGCGTAAGCCCGTTTTTGGCGGCACTTAGCCGACCCAGACGCGCGCATTCTGGAACAATCGCATCCAAGGCGAATCCTCGGGCCAATCGCGCGGATGCCAGGAGAGCTGGACGCTTCGAAAAGAGCGCTCGGGATGCGGCATCACGATCGTGATGCGTCCGTCGGGCGTGGTGAGCCCGGTGATACCCTCGGGCGAGCCATTCGGGTTGTACGGATAGGTTGCTGCGACGGCCCCGTTGTTGTCGACGTAGCCTAAACTCACGAGCGGGCGAGCGCGTTCCAACTGCGCGGCGGAGCCAAACTCGGCGTAACCCTCGCCGTGCGACACGACGATCGGCATGCGGCTGCCCGCCATACCCGTGAACAGGATCGAAGGCGACGCGGGCACCTCGACCATCACCAGACGCGCCTCGAACTGCTCCGAGCGATTGCGCACGAAATGCGGCCAATCCTCGGCCCCGGGAACGATCTCGTGCAGATTGCTGAACATCTGGCAGCCGTTGCACACGCCGAACGCGAACACGTCCGGGCGCGCGAAGAAAGCCTCGAACTCGCTGCGCGCCCTGGGGTTGAATAAAATCGATTTGGCCCAGCCCTCGCCCGCACCGAGCACGTCTCCATAGGAGAAGCCGCCGCAAGCGGCCAGACCGCGAAATCCGTCGAGTTTCATTCGACCCGCGATGACGTCGCTCATATGCAGGTCGATCGCCTCGAATCCGGCACGATCAAACGCGGCTGCCATCTCGATGTGCCCGTTGACGCCCTGCTCGCGCAGGATGGCGACCCGCGGTCGCACGCCGCGGCGGATATAGGTTGCAGCGATATCCTCGGCCGGATCGTAGCTCAGATGCGCGTGTAGGCCTGGATCGTCGCTTGCCAGGATGCGGTCGAATTCCTCCCGAGCACAATCGGGATCGTCGCGTAACGCCTGCATGTGATAGCTCGTCTCCGACCAGACGCGCTGCAATGCGGCGCGCGCACGCTCGTACACGATCTGGTCCCCGCAAGCGATCGCAAGACTGTCTGCCGCGGTCGGCACGCCGATGTGATGAACACATTCGCGCATCCCCGCCGCGGCGAAGCGCATGATGATCTCGGCCTCGCGCGCGGCCGCTACCTGGAGGACAGCGCCAAGCTCCTCGCTGAAAAGCGTCTCGAGCACGCAGGTGCTGCCGGCCGGCGGCGGAAACTGCAAGCGCACGCCGCAGTGCGCGGCGAACATCATTTCGCAAACGCTTGCAAGCAGACCGCCGTCGGAACGGTCGTGGTAGGCGAGAATCAGTCCTTCGCGTATGCCGCTGGAGATGATCTCGAAGCAGCGCTTGAAACGGTCCGGATCGTCCAGATCGGGTACGTCGCCGCCGAAGCCGCCGTGCACCTGAGCGAGCGCCGAGCCGCCTAGGCGGTTCTTCCCGCCGCCCAGATCGATCAGCAGCAAAACCGTATCCCCGCTATCGGTGCGAAGCTGCGGCGTGCAGGCGGCGCGCACGTCCGTAACCGGCGCGAACGCCGAAATGATCGGCGACACGGGCGACACCACCGCCCTGTCTTCGTCGCCGCTGCGCCACGCCACCTTCATCGACAACGAATCCTTGCCCACCGGGATGCTGACGCCGAGTCGCGGGCACAGCTCCATGCCTATAGCATGGACTGCGTCGTAAAGCGCCGCGTCCTCTCCCGGATGGTCCGCTGCAGCCATCCAGTTGGCAGAAAGCTTTACCTGATCGAGGCGATCGACGCCGGCAGAAACGAGGTTTGTGAGCGCCTCGCCGACCGCCATACGGGCGGCCGCTGGTGCATTCGCCAGCGCGAGCGGCGTGCGCTCGCCGAGCGCGAATGCCTCGCCCCGCGAGGTGTCGAACCCGAGCGCGGTTACGGCGCAATCGGCGACCGGGATCTGCCACGGACCCACCATGGGGTCGCGCACGCACAGCCCCCCCACCGTGCGATCGGCAATCGTGACAAGAAATGTCTTGGCGGCCACGGCAGGCAGGCGCAGCACCTTCTCGATCGCATCGTTGAGCCCGACCGAAAGCGGGTCGAACTGCGGCGGCGACACGCGCCGATGCGATGCATCGCGATGCATACGCGGCGGTTTGCCGAGGAGCACGTCGAGCGCCATGTCCACCGGCGATTGCCGCAGCAGCGGATCATCCACACGCAACCGGCCGTCGCCGCTCGCCTCGCCCAGAACGGCGAACGGGCAGCGTTCGCGTTCGCAGATAGCGCGAAAGATTCCAATGTCCGCCGCATCGATCGCAAGCACATACCGCTCCTGTGCCTCGTTACACCAGATCTGCAGCGGTGACATGCCCGGCTCTTGCGACGGGATCTTGCGCAAGTCCAGGCGTGCGCCGCGCTCGGCGCCGTGCACGAGCTCGGGTAGCGCGTTGGACAGTCCGCCTGCCCCGACATCGTGTATCGACCGGATCGGATTGCGCTCCTCGAGCGCGCAGCAACGGTCGATGACCTCCTGCGCGCGGCGCTGGATCTCGGCGTTATCGCGCTGGACCGAATCGTAGTCGAGCGCTTCGGTGTTGGCGCCGGCGTTGACGCTCGATGCGGCTCCGCCGCCCAAGCCGATCAGCATGCCAGGCCCACCGAGCTGGATCAGCAGTGCGCCGGGAGCGAACGCCTGCTTGGCGCACTGGGCGGCGTCGATATTTCCCACCCCGCCCGCGACCATGATCGGCTTGTGATAGCCGCGCATCTCGGCACCGAAGGCAAGCTCGAAGGTGCGAAAGTAACCGGCCAGATTCGGGCGGCCAAACTCGTTGTTGAATGCCGCAGCGCCGATCGGCCCCTCCAGCATGATCTGCAGCGCCGATGCGATCCTCGCCGGGCGACCGTAATCGAACGCTTCCCACGGCTGCTCAAAGCCCGGAATGCGCAGGTGCGAGACGCTGAAACCGGTCAAACCCGCTTTGGGCTTCGCGCCACGACCGGTCGCGCCCTCGTCGCGAATTTCGCCCCCCGCACCGGTGGCGGCGCCCGGAAACGGTGAAATCGCGGTCGGGTGGTTGTGGGTCTCAACCTTCATGAGGGTATGAACGAGCCCATCGGCATAGCGGTAGCGGCCGTCCGCATCGGGCTGGAAGCGACGATGGCTTGCGCCCTGCATGACGGCCGAGTTGTCGGCATAGGCGACCACCGTGCCTCGCGGATTCGCCGCGTGGGTGTTGCGGATCATGCCGAACAAGGTATGCGGCATCGCCGCGCCGTCGATGGTCCAGTGCGCGTTGAAGATCTTGTGCCGGCAGTGTTCGGAGTTCGCCTGCGCGAACATCATCAACTCGACGTCGGTGGGATTGCGTCCGCTCCCCTCGAACGCATCGAGCAGGTAGTCGATCTCGTCGTCCGAAAGCGCTAGCCCGAGCTCGGCATTGGCGCGCGTCAGGGCGTTGCGGCCGTAACGCAGCAGATCGACATGTGTGAGCGGCTGCGGAGCAAACTGGCGAAAAATTCCGTCCGCGTCTTCGAGGCCCGGTAAAACCGTCTGCGTCATCCGATCGTGAATTACCGCATCGAGTGCGCCGAGCTCCCGGGCGCGCAACGCGCCCCCATCGGCGAAGAAATGAAACGCAGTGCCCCGCTCGATACGCCCGACCGCATTGAGCGCGCATTGACGCAGGATATCGCCGGCTTTCGATGACCAGGGCGAGACCGTGCCGAGTCTCGGCACGACCAGGCGCATACAGCCGCTCTCAGGCGATGCCGCGCGCGCAGGTCCGTAGCTGAGGAGGCGTGCGAGGCGTGTGTGCTCATCAGGACTCAGCGTGCGGGCCACGCAAACGAAGTGCCAATGTTCGGCGTGCACAGCCGTAAGCCTCGGCACCAGCGCTTGGCCCGCGCGCAGCAGCCCGGCCAGTCGAAACCCGGAGAACGCGCAACGTCCGCGCAGCTTCAGCAGTTCGGACATCGATGTGCGGTCCGCAAACTTTGAAGTTTACACCAAGCCCCCGCGCCGACGTTACACTCGCGCCATGGTGCAAGTCGAACGTATGCGGTCTCGTGCGCTTTATCTCAGGCGCGAGATTCAGGCCGTCGAGCAACATTACCTCGCCCTGTCCGAGCCCCTGATGGCGCGCGCCGGCCGCGCCAGCGCGGAGCTCGCGCGCGATCTGCTCGGCCCCCAGGGGACGTCGGTGCTCGTGTTCGCCGGGCCGGGCAATAACGGCGGCGATGCCTTGGTCGCGGCCCGCCATTTGAAACAATGGTGGTATCGGGTCGCCGTCGTGTTTCACGGTGACCCGTTCAAGCTGTCTGGCGACGCCGCTGCGGCCATGCAGGCGTGGCGCGATTGCGGCGGTGATCTGCACGATCTAGTGCCGAGCGGGCAGCGCTGGGATCTGGTGATCGATGGGCTCTTCGGGACGGGTCTTACGCGTGAGCTGAGCGAAAAGCCCGCCGAGCTGGTGACGTTCATCAATGACTTGTCCCTGCCGGTGCTGTCGATCGATATTCCGAGCGGACTCGATGCCGACACCGGCCGCGTCAAGGGCCGGGCCGTGCGCGCGACCCACACGATCACCTTCATCGGGCTCAAGCCGGGGCTTTTCACGCTCGACGGCGTGGATCATTGCGGCACGGTTCACCTGGACACGCTCGCGGTCGATGCGAGTGTCGTGCAAGCGTCCGGGAGCGTCCTGGGCGAATCGATCGTCACCGACACGCGATTACCGCGTAAAGCGAACTCCCACAAGGGAAGCTTCGGCAGTCTCGGCATCATCGGCGGTGCGCCAGGCATGGTGGGCGCCGCTTGGTTGGCCGGGCGCTCGGCATTGCACATGGGCACGGGACGGGTATATGTCGGAATGATCGATGGCAGCGCGCCCTCGATCGATCCCCTGCAACCCGAGCTGATGCTGCGCGCCGCCGACGGCATCCTCAAGCTGGAGCATCTGAGCGCACTTGCCGTGGGCCCCGGCATGGGTCAGTCGGCAGCGGCGAAGGGACTGCTCAAGAACGCCATCCGCACCGAGCTGCCGGCGGTGTTCGACGCCGATGCACTCAACTTGCTCGCACAGGAAGCAATTCTGCGGCGCGCAATCGTGCGTCGCGCGGCGCCCACGGTCATCACGCCGCACCCCGCAGAAGCAGCGCGGCTGCTGGGGTGCTCGACCGCACAGGTGCAGAACGATCGCGTCGAGGCAGCGCGCACCCTGGCGGCGCGTCTGAACTGTGAAGTCGTGCTCAAGGGCGCCGGTAGCATTTGCGCATCGCCCGACCGGCGCTACCAGGTCAACACCAGCGGCAATCCCGGTCTTGCTTCCGCGGGCCAAGGAGACGTGCTGACCGGCATGGTGGGCGCCCTTTTGGCGCAAGGATGTGGCGCCGCAAAGGCGCTGCGTGCGGCGGTCTATCTGCACGGCGCAGCCGCGGACGAGCGGGTGCGCGCCGGGATCGGGCCGATCGGGCTGACCGCGAGTGAAGTGATCATCGCCGTCCGCGAC